>SVRY01000001.1 GCA_015064585.1 Oscillospiraceae bacterium | reverse complement strand
AGCCATGGTTCTTTCGCTGCGGTTTCTGGAATAGGTACGGATCCAGCGCAGTCCCAGGGTCTGCTTTCTCTCGGCTCTTACCTCCATAGGAACCTGATAAGTAGAACCACCTACACGGCGTGCCTTGACTTCCAGCACAGGCATAATGTTGTTGAGTGCTTCGGTGAATGCTTCGAGTGCATTCTTTCCGGTCTTTTCTTCTACAATCGCAAAAGCGTCGTATACGATCTTCTGAGCAACACCCTTCTTACCGTCGTACATCATGTTGTTGATGAGCTTGGTAACGAGCTTGGAGTTGTAAAGAGGATCCGGCAGTACGTCTCTTTTGGATATCTGACCTCTTCTGGGCATAATCTTCCCTCCTTCATAAAATTATGATATCGTAGGTACTCGAAAGTGTTTCCTTCCGCTTTGCTCCGGGAGATCTCTTGCTAAATCATTTCATTGTTTCGGCAGAAAATCGGGGGGCAAATTGGTTTTCGTTCTATCTGAAGTTACCTTGTTGTTTTCGAAGAATCGCTTCTTCTGAAGAAATTACTTCTTCTTGGGTCTCTTGGCACCGTACTTGGAACGGCTCTGGTTACGGTTCGCAACACCCTGTGCGTCCAGGGTACCGCGAATAATGTGATAACGTACACCGGGCAGGTCACGTACTCTTCCTCCGCGGATCAGTACTACAGAGTGTTCCTGCAGGTTGTGACCGATACCGGGGATATAAGTGGTTGCTTCCATGCCGTTGGTAAGACGAACTCTCGCGATCTTACGCATAGCGGAGTTAGGCTTCTTAGGGCTGGTAGTGGTAACCTTAGTGCAAACGCCTCTCTTCTGGGGAGCGCTCTGGCTGGTTGCACGGTTGGTCAGGGTGTTGAAACCCTTCTGGAGAACAGGCGCTTTGGACTTGTAAACCCTCTGCTGTCTGCCCTGCTTTACGAGCTGGTTAAAGGTTGGCATACCGCACCTCCTTTTCTGCAAAATAATGAAATGATTTTTGTTTCTCTGCGGCAAGCGGCAATTTTTGGAGGAAAACAGCCTGCGACCGCAAATAGACAGCATGATTATAGCACAAACTTTTTCGCTTGTCAACTATAATTTATTTTGTTCATTTTTTTCTGCCAAATTCACAAATGCGGAATCATTTTCCGCCCTAACCAGTACAAAATCATACAAATTGCACAGGATCTCATATGCACTTTATCCAAATCTACCTCTATTGACTTCCATAAAAGCCCATATCTCACGGATATTTGTGTATAACCAACAATCTGTTTCGGTGCGCTTTCCGCTTTTTCTCACGGTAACATACATTTTGCTTGACATATCCACCGCTTTTATGATAGGATATACTAGTATTGATATATAATTATATTTTTAGGAGGCTTCGCTATGAAATACATCGGTATCATTCTTGCCGTATGGCTTGCTGCCATCTCACTGGTCGCTCTCTTTATGACGATTTATGATAAATGGGCAGCAAAACACAACCCCCGCCACCGCGTTCCCGAAGCTACCCTGCTCGGTTGTTCGCTGCTTGGCGGTTCCGTGGTCATGCTTTGCACCATGCTTACCATTCGTCACAAAACCAAGCATATTAAATTTATGCTGGGCATTCCGCTGATCCTGATTTTACAGGCAGCCATCGCCATTGCGCTGATCTATATTATTATATGAAAGTTTTTATTCGTTTAAAAAGCACCGTGTCTTCTCCAGAAGCCGAAAACGATACCATAACCCATCAAGGGACCGGAATGTTAACCCATTCCGGTGCACTTTTGCGCGTCTCCTTTCCTCTTTCCGGCATTATGCAAACTTTGGTTTACGACCCAAAAGAGCCGCATCGTTTGGAGCTTTGGCGGGGCGGGGATCGTCTGTATTTTGACACTGCTGTATCTTTTGCCGAAGGGCGATATTGCATTGAGGGTATTACTCTTTTTCCCAAAATACAAACACATAGTTTAGAAGGCTCTCTCACCGAAAAAGGTGGAAAGGTCCTAATTGACTATACACTCACGCTGGAAACCGAAATACAACATTTTCACATGGAAATTGAGGTGAATGCCATATCATGACAGCCGGCGAATTCATGAAAAACGTTGTTTCCAATCCCCAAGGCAGTTATCTTTTCTTTGGTGACGAGGAATACACCAAACTTTCCTGCCTTTCCCGGCTAAGAGTCAGTTTGTTTGGAGAAGCGGCAGACGATCCCTTCAACCACCACAAGATAGTGTGTACCGAAAGCGGCTGGGAAGAACGGCTGACAAACGCAATCGACACCCTGCCTGTTTTTGCCGAAAAGAAGCTGGTGGAACTGCACTCACTTTCCTTTCCTTCCCTTTCCGACGCACAGCTGAGTGCTCTAATCTCTTTGTTTGCGCAGGCAAACGATGGCGGGGACACCGTACTGGCAGTTTACACCTTATCCGAAGAAATAAATGTTGGCCGCTTACCCAAAGCGCCCTCTGCATTGTACAAAAAACTGACAGCTGTACTGAATCCTGTGCAATGCGACCGACAAACACCGGGACGGCTTACCGGTTGGGTAGGGCGTCATTTCACGGCAGAAGGTGTTACCGCTTCTGCTATGGTTTGTCAGGAAATTGTAGAAAAATGCGGAACCGATATGTTTACGCTATCAAACGAAATAAAAAAACTGGCTTTCTATACCCTTTCCAAAGACGAAAAAGCCGTTTCTTTGCAAGATATAGACTTAGTATGCTGCGTTAGTAAAGAAAGCGGTGCCTTTGATTTCACCAACGCTATTCTGGACGGAAACGCCCCTCGTGCCCTTGAGCTGTTAATCGACATGCGGCAAAGAAAAGAAAAACCCGAAATCGTTTTGGCAGGCATCATAGACACCCTTGCCAACCTGTACACCGTTAAACGGCTCATCGAAGCCGGCAAAAAACCCATGGAAATTTCTGCCGACACAGGATTGCACGAATATCGGGTGAAGCTCTATTCTCAAAGCGCTTCCGGCAAAAGCAGCAAACGCCTGCAAAAGGCATTGACACTGTGTTCCGAGGCAGATCAAAAAATCAAAAGCACCTCACTCGACAATTACACCGTCCTCGAAATTCTCATTCTGCGGCTTTCCAGAATGTAAACTGTAATTTTATGAATCACGAAAAATTAAAAATCCCCTACCCCATTGTGGTAGAAGGACGTTATGACAAAACACTGCTTGCCTCCGTAGTGGAAGGACACATCTTGACTACTGAGGGATTCGGCATCTTTCAAAAATCAGAAAAAGCTGTGCTTTTACGCCGTCTTACCGAACACTCGCCCATCATTGTACTAACCGACAGCGACAGTGCAGGACAAGTAATTCGCAATCATCTGAATGCAATCCTGCCAAAAGAAAAATTGATCCATCTCTATACACCTCAGATCAAAGGGAAAGAAAGGCGCAAAAGTGCCCCTTCCAGGGAAGGTTTTCTGGGCGTGGAAGGACAAGCCGCCGACACCCTTCGTACGCTGCTCGCCCCTTTTGCGGCAGATCAGAGCTGCCGACGCGGCGGTATCACCAAACCGGATCTTTTCAATCTGGGACTTTCAGGAAGAGACGGTGCGGCAGAAAAACGCAGAATGCTCTGCGAAAAGCTATCATTGCCCAAAGATCTGACCGCTCCCGCCCTGCTGGACGCCCTCAACATGCTCTATGACAGGGAAACTTTTTTAAATACAGTCAATCAAAATTCATAGAGGAGTACACTATGCTTCCCGAACTGCTTGCCCCCGTGGGCAATCCTCAAACCCTGGATGCCGCCATTGAAGGCGGTGCCGATGCCGTCTATCTTGGCGGCACACTGTTCAATGCACGTATGAACGCCCGCAATTTCGACCGTCCTGCCCTCAAAGAAGCGGTGGAAAAGTGCCACAGCCGCGGCGTAAAACTATATGTAACCCTCAACACGCAGATTCTCGACCGTCAAATGCAGGATGCGCTGAACTACACAGTCTACCTTTACAATATCGGCGTGGATGCCTTGATCGTGGCTGACTTGGGTCTTGCACGCCGTATCAAGGAAATACTTCCGGATTTTCCTCTCCACGCCAGTACTCAAACCTCGGGGCATAACACAAACGCTGCTCGATATTTGGCTGATCTTGGATTCTCCCGCATGGTACTGGCAAGGGAGCTTTCCCGTGAAAATATCTGCTACATCACCCAAAACTCTCCCATCGAAACCGAAGTTTTTGTACACGGTGCTTTGTGTGTTTGCCATTCGGGACAGTGCCTCATGAGCTCGGTCATTGGCGGGCGAAGCGGCAACCGCGGCGAATGCGCACAGCCCTGCCGTCTTCCCTACAATGGGAAATATCCTCTGAGCCTCAAGGACAACTGTCTTGGAGCCCATATTCCCGATCTTATCAAAATGGGAGTTTCCTGCCTGAAGATCGAAGGACGCATGAAAGGTCCCGATTACGTCTACTCCACCGTTTCTGCCTATCGCAAACTGCTGGACGAAAACCGTCCGGCTTCGGCAAAAGAGATCGACCGCATGGCATCCGTCTTTTCCAGAGGCGGATTTACCGACGGGTATTATGTCGGAAAGATCGATCATACTATGCTGGGCATCCGTTCCGAGCAAAACAAAGCAGACACAGCTTCCATAAAGGTGCAAATTCGCATATCCCCCCGCAGTCTGCCCCCTATTCTGCTTGCGCGCAAAGAAGCAGCCCCTGTCATCAGCCCCGACAAAAAAAGTAAAGTTCTGCCCAATCCAGGCCGAAGTGCCAGATTTTATAAAGCGGAAAATATACCGGACAGTGCCATGCGTTTTCTGGATATCTTGTATTTGCCCCTTGACCGCTTTGACGGCAAAAAAGCAAACGGCGTGATCTTTCCTGCCGTCATTCCCGATGGCGAAACAGAAACGGTAAGGCAAGCCTTGCTCACTGCCAAAGAAACGGGAGCGATCCATGCCCTTGTGGGAAATATAGGGCACTTTGCTCTTGCCAAAGAATGCGGTTTTGTCGTGCATGGCGATTTCCGCCTCAACATCAACAACAGCCGTACCGCAGAGGAAATTTCGACACAGTGCGTCGACTATATCCTCAGCCCCGAATTGATCCTGCCGCAGATCCGCGACATAGGGGGCGAAAAATCGGTCATTGTTTACGGAAGAATACCCTTGATGCTACTGGAAAAGCCGATAGGTTCCCCCGCTTTGCGCGACCGTAAAGGTGTAACCTTCCCCATCCTGCAAGAAGGCGGCAGAGATATTTTGTTCAACTGCATTCCCACCTATATGGCTGACCGCAAAGATCAATTGAAATTAGCGGGCGTACGAAACGAACATTTTATTTTCACAGTGGAAGGCAAGCGCGAAAGCGAAGCGATCCTCGAAGCCTACGAGAAGGGACTTGCCACAAAGAAGGAAGTCAGAAGAATTAAGTAAATAATAGGGGCATACCCATGCCCAACATACTCAAATCATCAACATGGAGAACAAATATGAAAGAAATTATCCTTTGTAAATACGGCGAGATCGTCCTCAAAGGGCTGAACCGCGGACATTTTGAAAACCTGTTGGAGCAGGATATGCGCAAACGGCTGAAAAAGGTAGGAAGCTACCATGTGACCCGTGCGCAGAGCACCCTGTATATCGAACCGCTTGACGATTTTTCCGACATTGAAGACGCCATTCGCTGTGCCAAAAAAGTATTTGGTTTTGTGTCTATTTCCCGCGCTTGCGTATGCGAAAAAAATATGGACAGCATCCTTGCCGCCGCCAAAGAATATTTACCTCCCCTATTGGCAGGCGCCAAGACCTTCAAAGCAGAGGCAAAACGCTCCGACAAGACCTTTGCCCTGAAATCCCCCGAAATTTCCGCACTCACAGGAGGCGCTGTGCTGGAAGTCATGCCCCGACTGAAAGTGGATGTAAACCATCCCGATGTAACAGTACGTGTGGAAATTCGCGAAACAGCAGCGTATATCCATGCAGGTGCCGAAAAAGGTGCCGGCGGTATTCCCGCAGGCTGTGCGGGAAAGGCAATGCTGCTGCTTTCGGGTGGCATCGACAGTCCTGTGGCAGGCTACATGATGGCAAAGCGAGGCTGTACATTGGAAGCAGTTCATTTTGAATCCTTCCCTTACACAAGTGAACGCGCCCGTGAAAAAGTACTGGAGCTTGCCAAACTGGTATCGGAATACAGCGGAAAGATCCGTGTACATGTCATTTCACTGACTAAGATCCAAGAAACCTTGGTAAAAACCTGCGAAGAAGAATACTTTACGCTCTTACTGCGTCGATTCATGATGCGTCTTGCCACCAAAACCGCCCGTCAAGTGGGAGCGGAAGCATTGATCACCGGCGAAAGCTTGGGACAGGTTGCCAGTCAAACCTTGCAGGCAATCGGCACCACCGATGCAGTCACCGATATTCCCGTGTTCCGTCCGTTAATCGGCATGGACAAGGAAGAAATCATCCAGATTGCCCGTAAGATCGACACTTTTGAAACCTCCATCCTGCCTTATGAAGATTGTTGCACAGTTTTCACCCCCAAACACCCTAAAACAAAGCCCGAACTGTGCAAGGTTGAAGCGGAAGAAGCAAAGCTGGATGTAGCAGCCCTGGAGGCGGAAGCCATGCTGACCATGACAACACACACATTTGCATTGTATTAATTGCTTAAATTTTGTTGAAAATATGCAAAAGGCATTGACAGATGATTGATTTTAGTTTACAATATATAAAGTGTATAGGCTCTGCGGCATATACACGCCAAAGTAGATCATGAACAAATGAACATTAAAAGAAGGAGGTGCTCAGAACTTGACTACAACCATTATCACCGCGCTGATCACGTTTGTTGTCGCCGGTTTCCTTGGAGTTGTCGTAGGTGTACAAATCCGTAAGAGAGTCGCTGAAGCTGAGATCGGTTCTGCTGAACAGGAAGCAAAGCGGATCATCGATGAAGGAAAGCGAATCGCCGAGACAAAGAAAAAGGAAGCGTTGATCGAAGCCAAGGAAGAAATTCTGAAAAACAAGAATGAAGCCGACCGCGAGATCAAAGAAAGACGCAACGAAGTTTCCCGTTTGGAACGCCGTTGTGTGACGCGAGAAGAAACACTTGATAAGAAAATCGAATCCCTTGAGCGCAAAGAAGAGACCTTGAACCGCAAGATCAAAGAGGCAGAAGAGAAAAATGCAGAAGCTGAAGCGGTAAAGGAAGCACAGATTCGCCGCCTGGAAGAAATCTCCGGTTTGTCCGGCGAAGAAGCAAAAAGCCTTTTGGTTGCCGAAGTGGAAGAAACCGCCAGATTTGAAGCGGCGCAGAAGCTGGCTGAAATCGAAAGCGAATTCAAGGAAGAAGCTGAAAATAAAGCGCGCAACATTATCTCGCTTGCCATCGCAAGAGTCGCGTCCGATCACGTAACCGAAGCTACCGTATCGGTCGTTCCCCTTCCCAATGACGACATGAAAGGTCGCATCATTGGCAGAGAGGGACGCAATATCCGCACAGTAGAACAGCTGACCGGTGTCGATCTGATCATTGACGATACCCCCGAAGCCATTACCCTTTCCTGCTTCGACCCTGTCCGCCGTGAAATTGCAAGACTCACACTGGAAAAGCTGATAACCGACGGAAGAATCCATCCTACCCGCATTGAGGAAATGGTGGAAAAATCCAAAAAAGAAGTGGAGACCCAGATCAAACAGGCGGGCGACCGTGCTATCTTTGAAACCGGCATCCACGGTATTAACAATGAACTGGTCAAAATCCTTGGCAGATTGAGATTCCGTACCAGCTACGGTCAGAATGTCCTTGATCATTCGATCGAGGTGTCCTACATCGCCGGCATCATCGCCGATGAACTGGGTGTGGACGGTACCCTGGCAAGACGCGCAGGGCTACTGCATGACATTGGTAAAGCAATGACCCAGGAGATCGAAGGATCTCATGTACAGATCGGTGTTGATCTGGCAAAGAAGTATAAGGAAAACAAAGATGTGCTCCATGCAATCGAAGCACACCACAACGATGTGGAACCCAGAAGCTTGGTAGCTCTGATCGTACAGGCTGCAGATGCCATTTCAGCAGCAAGACCCGGTGCGCGCAGAGAAAACATCGAAAACTTCATCAAACGACTCCAGAAATTGGAGGAAATTGCAAGCAGCTTCCCCGGCGTTGAAAAGTCCTTTGCCATTCAGGCAGGCAGAGAAGTACGCGTAATGGTAAAACCCGAAGAGGTATCCGACGAACGCATGATTCTCGTGGCAAGAGATATTGCCAAAAAGATCGAGGAAGAATTGAAGTACCCCGGACAGATCAAGGTGAATATCATCCGCGAAAGCCGGGCTTCCGAATACGCAAAATAAGCTTGTCGAAAGACAATCCATATATATTCATATACAGTTTGCATGAAAGCAACTTCGATACGTCGATTTATATATATGAGTATCCGGATGGCGGAATTGCCGATCAATCGGCAATTCCGCTTTGCATTTGGTGTGACATTTCGCTTTTTATAATCTAAAGTCTATTGCCACATCCTAAATTTTTCCAAAATGGGTCCCTCCCATTTTTACCGCAAACGGCACAAAAATTCAGTAGCATCTTGCACATTAGATTAGAATGGAGAAACAAATGAAGATTCTGATTTTAGGAGATATTGTGGGAAAGCCTGCCACCGAGCAATTCGGTGCCAAACTCGATGCCTTTCGAAAAGAAATAAAGGCAGATGCCGTCATTGTCAACGGCGAAAACGCTTGTCTTGGCAGCGGAAACGGCATTTCCAAAGAAGCGGCAGAACTGCTCTTTGCGGGCGGTGCTGATGTGATCACAGGCGGCAACCATTCTTTCCGTCAAAAAAACATGCTTGACTACCTTGATACCAATCCTTATATTATCCGCCCTGCCAATCTGCCCTCCGCATCTCCCGGAAGCGGCTATACTCTGGCAGATCTTGCCGGCAGACGCGTTCTCGTAATGAATTTGATGGGAAGAGTGTATATGGATCCCTGCGATTGCCCCTTCACGGCGGGCGACCGTATTCTGGAAAGAGAAAAGGGAAACTATGATCTTGCCATTTTAGACATTCACGCCGAAGCCACCAGCGAAAAATGGGCAATCGCCAACTGGTTCTCTGACCGTGTGCAAATTATTTTCGGCACCCACACCCATGTCCCCACCGCCGACGAGCAAATTTTGCCCACAGGATGCGCATATATCACCGACATCGGTATGTGTGGGCCCGTACGCTCTGCGTTGGGGGTCAAAACCGAAATTATTGTAGACCGTTTTCGCACCGCCCTGCCCGGCAGATTTGAACTTTCGGACAATCCTGTGCAGTATCAAGGCATTCTCGTTACCACAAATGGCTTTGATAAGGTCACCGAGATCAAACGGGTCGTATTTGAATAAGGTTTTAGTTCTATGGGAAGGGAACTTTTGAAAAAGGCCCCTTCCCATACCCATCCCTCAAAACTTCAAAACAAAAGAGTTCTGCTTTTTACGGCAGAACTCTTTATTTTTTTCGCTCCGAAAGGCACAAGAAATAATCGGCGCTCACGCCGTAATACCGGCACAAAACAATCAAATGGCGGAGAGGAAGTTCATTTGCCCCTCTCTCGTAACGGGCATACATGGTCTGTGACGTGCCGAGCACATCGGCGATCTCTTGTTGTGTTTTATCGTGATCTTCGCGCAGATCCCTCATTCGCTTGATGTACCCAAATTCCATTTCCAACCTCACACCCTTTGATTGGAATTATTATACCAAGTAAACAAATTTACTATTGACTTTAGTAAACATTTGTACTATAATATTGTCATAAATATAATGGAGAACAACATCATGAGTAATCTTGAACAATCCAAAACAGCATTTCAAAAATATACAGAAGATGCTGTCCAAATCGAAAGTGCAATCTTAACCATCGAAAGAACCCTCAAATCCATAGAAGAACAAAAAAGAAAAATTAAAATCGAATATTATAATTCACTAGACTCGTTGGAAAAGCAAAAGCACAAATTGATCGATGAAGAAGTAACTCACCTGGAATATTTGAAAGAGAAACAAATTAAAGCAAGAGAGGATGCGGCTGCCAAAACCAAACTCGGTATATTGGATGCAATCGGTCAGGCTATTGCATTTGGTTTGGGTGTAGCACTAATAGGTGTTATTCCTTTTTCGATTTTGTTGACCATTTTTCTAAACATAGACGCTGTAGAAAATTTATACAGAGAGTATATCGCACTGTTTGGCAATGTTGCTTGGGGAAGCACCAAAGAAGGCCTATTAGGCATGTTGGGTGTTGCCATTCTTCTCTTTTCTGTCACTTTTGTCATTGTATTTATGGCTACGTTCCACAAAAACACAAAAATCAAAAATATAATTAAACATAAAAAAAACAAAGCGATTGCAGAACTTCCTAAGCTAGCTGCACAAATTAGCGAAAAGGAATTAAATTTGCCTAAAACGAAACAAAACATAGAAAACGAATTCCAAGACAAAGCAAATTCAGTTGAAGAATGTCTAAAAACCAATACCGACTTAATTGAACAAGAACAACATAATCTAACCAAGCAATTAACTATATTGAAAGAAATTCGTACCAAATTCTATGCCTTGAATATTATCCCGCCCGACTATCGTACCATCGACTGTGCTATCGTGCTCAATCAGATTTTCAGAAACGATTTAGCAGACACTATGCGAGATGCGGTTCTTTTGTACGACGAACGAGTCTTCCGTGGAATCGTTATCAAAGGCATTGGCAATATTTTGGCTGCTGTTAATAATCTTTCCGCTGATATGCAAATAGTTGTAAAAACTGTAAATAGTATTAATCATAATGTTCGCACATTGAGCAACGATATCCGCGAGATGAGCGATGAGCTATATTCCATCCGTCAATCTATTAACACAATAAAAAAAGAGAACAAAAAAGCAAACGACGAACTGATCCGCGAAACCAAAGCAAGTCGCTATGCGGCAGAACAAGTAGCGGAAGGCCAACGCAGCTTAGAACACTACATGCAAAATATGGAATTTTACGCGCAAATACGCAACAAGTAACAAAAATTAAGGAGCATTGAATGCGCAATGCTCCTTTTTTAATCATTTTTGATGCACACTTTGCCGTACTGCACACGGAAAACGCAATACATATAACCATTCCTTTGTCATTCGTAATGCAAATCTGGTGTATTCTGACACAGCCCACCCTACGGTGCAACGGATAGTTTCTGCAACAAAACGCGACGGAAATTCCGTCGCGTTTTGATCAGTCTCTGATCATTTCTCTTACCCGCAGTTCGATGCCAAGTTTTTCGGACAAATCGCGGCAGGCGTTGATATCGGCAGGAGAAAGGCTTTCATCCACCACCGAAAAGACTACCTTTTTGCAGTAGGGCTTCGCCTTTACCGCAAAGTCTAAAATGGCATCAAATGCCGCTTCGCCAAAGCGGGAGTGACAGATAGCATCATAGCCCTTTGCCGTGGGGGCATTGAGCGACACTGAGATCACGTCCACCTTGCCTGCAAAGAGAGGGGTTACATCCCTTCCCGCAATAAGATTTGCTTGACCGTTGGTGTTCAGGCGGATCACCGTTTCGGGGCGATAGGCTTTTACCGCCTCGGCAATGGTCAATAGATCTGTCAGTCGTTCGGTAGGCTCTCCAAAGCCGCAGAATACAAGGTTTTCATATTTATCCAGCTCTCTTGCTTTGACTTTTGCAATCACCTCTTCGGCAGTGGGCTCTCTTTCCAGCCACAGATCGCCATAGTGCTTTTCGCACTCGGTGCGTACACAAAAATCACAGCTGTTGGGACAGCGATTGGTCAGATTGATATATAGGTTTTCACCCGATTCATAGGTTACTGTCATTTTTTCACTCCAATTTGAACAGTCTTTTTGCATTTTGGGCACTCACGTGTGCAAATTCCTGCGCATCCATACCCAACTGCTCGGCAACTGTTTCTGCGGTATAATGCAGATATCCCGAATGATTCATCTTGCCGCGCATGGGAACGGGGGAAAGATAGGGGCAGTCGGTCTCCACCAAAATGCGGTCTGTGGGAATTGTTTTTACTATTTCTCTGACTCTTGCCGCATTTTTAAAGGTAACCACTCCTGAAAACGAAATGTACCAGCCACGCTTCAGGTACTCTTTTGCCATCTCGATACTGCCGGAGTAGCTATGCATTACACCAATCACCTCAGGGTAGCGACAGATCATGTCAAAGGTATCGCCGTGTGCCTCGCGGTCATGGATCACCACAGGCATTTTTAGTTCTCTTGCCAGCTCCATTTGATCGGAAAACCACTGCTTTTGCACCTCTCGCGGCATATCGTCCCAGTAGTAATCCAAACCGATTTCTCCAATCGCCACCGCTTTGGAGTGGGAGGCAAGAGAACACAAAGTTTGCATCGCATCCTGCAATTCACCGCATTTTCCGCAATCGGAGGGATGAATGCCCACTGCCGCCACGCAAAAAGGGTATTGTTCGGCAAGTTCCAAGCATTCTTTGGATGTTACCAGATTGGTTCCCGCATTGAGAATACAGGTCACGCCTTCGGCATATGCCAAATCGGGCGTGACCTTCTTTTCTGTCATTTGCGGATCATTATAATGTGCGTGGGAATCAAACAGCTCTGTCATCAGCGGATCCGTTCACCGGGACGCACCGATTCGTCAAGGAATACGACCTTCACATCCTCTTCACCGGAAGCAAGAATCATGCCATTGCTTTCCACTCCGCAAAGAACCGCAGGCTTGAGATTGCAAATCAGTACAACCTTCTTGCCAATGAGGTCCTCAGGCTTATAGAATTTCGCAATACCCGATACGACCTGTCTTTGTTCGTAGCCTAAATCCACCTGCAATTTTAAAAGCTTCTTCGCTTTGGGTACAGGCTCAGCGGCAATCACCTTGGCACAGCGCAATTCCAAAGCGGCAAATGCCGAAATATCCACCTGAGGCATGGGTTCGGGCTTTTCTTTTGCCTTTTCTTCTGCCTCTTTTGCTTTTCTCTGCGCCTCTTCCTTTTCGGCAATTGCTTTCATAAAGGCAGCTTCATCAATACGGGCAAATAGCATGGTAGCCTCCCCCACCGTCTTTCCGCTTTCCAGCGTGCCAAACGCCTCAATGGAAGCATAATCGGTCTTATCGGTATTGATCTGCGCAAAAATCTTTTCGGCAGTTTCGGGCAGGAAGGGCGTGAGCAGTACCGCACCAATGCGAATGCATTCAGTCAAATTGTAAAGAACGGTACCAAGGCGCTCCTTCTTTTCGGGATCCTTGGCAAGTGCCCAAGGAGTGGTTTCATCAATATACTTGTTAGCGCGGCGCAACATTTCAAATACTTCTGCTTCGGCATCGGCAATATGATAGGTATCCATGTTTTCTTTGAACTTTTCAATTGCCGTCATGCAAGTTGCTTTCAAATCGGCATCCAGTTCGGTTTCCTCACCGGGTGTGGGGATCACGCCGTCAAAATACTTCTTGGTCATAGCAACCGTACGGTTGACCAGGTTACCGAGATTGTTGGCAAGATCGGTATTGAAACGCTTTACCATATTTTCATAAGTGATGGTACCGTCGCTGGCATAGGGCATTTCGGCAAGCACATAATGTCTTACCCCGTCCACACCAAACATATCTGCCAAATCGTCGGCATACATAACATTACCGCGGCTCTTACTCATCTTATCCATACCGGACAAAAGCCAGGGATGTCCGAATACCTTTTTGGGCAGGGGCAGATCCAGCGCCATCAAAATAATGGGCCAATAGATTGTGTGGAAACGAATGATGTCCTTACCGATGATATGCACATCCGCAGGCCAGTACTTACTGTACAGCTCGCCCTGCTCATTGACATCATAGCCAAGACCTGTAATATAGTTAGACAGCGCGTCCACCCAAACGTATACCACATGATTGGGATCAAAATCCACGGGCACGCCCCATTTAAAGGAAGTACGGGATACACACAGATCCTGAAGTCCGGGGAGCAGGAAGTTATTGAGCATTTCCTTCTTACGAGACTCGGGCTGAATAAAATCAGGATTGTCTTCTATATATTTGATCAGACGGTTGGCATATTTACTCATACGGAAGTAGTAGGTTTCTTCCTTAGTACGGGTCACTTCTCTGCCGCAGTCGGGACATTTACCGTCCTTCAATTGGGATTCAGGCACAAAGGACTCACAGGGAATGCAATACCATCCCTCATATTCATTTTTGTAAATATCACCTTTGTCGTACAGTTTCTTAAAAATGTGCTGTACAGCCTTTTTGTGATGGCAATCGGTGGTGCGGATGAAATGATCGTAGGTAGTGTTCATTCGATCCCAGATACGGCGAATATCGCCTGCCACGTTATCCACATAGTTTTGGGGAGAAATACCCTCTGCTTTTGCCAAGTCTTCAATTTTCTGACCGTGCTCATCGGTACCTGTCATAAAGAACACATCATATCCGCGCTGACGCTTGTAGCGTGCCACCGCGTCGGTCATGATAATCTCGTAGGTATTGCCGATGTGCGGCTTACGGGAAGCATACGCAATCGCCGTTGTCAGATAAAATTTTTGTTTTTCCATCTTTGATAATACCTCGTATAATACTTTTTACTTTACTAAAGCTTAAAGTTTGGAAATGCTTTGAAAAGCCAAAATCAAGACATACGTCTTAATTTTTTCAAAACTTCCTCAAAGTAACCGGGAAGAACCGCATCAAAAGAAAGCTGCTCGCCCGTTATGGGATGCACAAAGCCGATATGGCATGCGTGCAAGCATTGTTCTTTCAAAATTTTTGCATTTTTCTTTTCAAATTCGGTTTTTCCGCCTCCATATAACGTATCCCCCATCACAGGATGACCAAGACTTGCCATATGAACACGGATCTGATGGGTGCGTCCTGTTTCCAGCGTCAGCTCCACATAGGTAAAACCGGGCAGACGCTCCAAAACGCAATAGTGGGTCACCGCTTCTCTGCCTCCCTGTACCACTGCCATTTTCTGACGGTTGACGGGATGGCGGTCGATGGGCTTATCCACTGTACCCATATCGTCTTTCAAATTTCCCACCACAATGGCGCGATACTTTCTTGTAAAAGAATGCTCCTTGATCTGTTCGGCAAGCCCAATATGCGCCTTGTCTTCCTTGGCAACGATAAGCAGACCGCTCGTGTTTTTATCAATGCGGTGAACAATTCCGGGACGGATCACGCCGTTAATGCCCGAAAGATTGTCTAAATGGTAAAGCAAAGCGTTAACCAGCGTTCCCTCGGCATTGCCGGGAGCAGGATGAACCACCATTTCCTTGGGTTTATTCACCACTGCCAAATAATCATCCTGATAAACAATCTCCAGCGGCAGATCCTCAGCTTTTGCCTCCATGGGCTTGGCTTCGGGGCGGGTAAACTCTACCATATCACCTTCAGATAGTTTATAACTTTTGGAAACGGTCTTGCCGTTTACCGTGACAAGACCATCTTCAATCCATTTTTGTGCGGCAGAGCGGGAGGCGTCTTCCCGTTGCGATAAATATTGATCCAGCCGACGCCCGGCTGCTTCTCTGTCAATCATTGCTTTCCTCGGTGACTTCTTTGACAGAGGCGGCCGCATTTTCCGCCTTGCGTTTTTTGTAAGCCTGCACTTCGGTAAGGATCACATACAGAGCGTACAATCCAACACCCACACATACGGCAATATCCGCCACGTTAAAGATCCATTTCCAAAAGGAAAAGAGACGAAAGTCAAAAAAATCAATTACGGCACCGTTAAACAGTGATTCACCGTAAAAGGTACGGTCGATCATATTGCCAATACCGCCGCCCGCGATCATACCAAAGGCAATAGCTTCCATTTTCGCAATAGTCTTACGGCTGTAAACAATATAACCGAAAATGGCAATGATAGCAACGGTGGACAGGATGAGAAATACCCAACGGTGTTCCGAGAGCATTCCCATCGCCGCCCCTTCATTGTGTATATAGGTAATATGAAAAACGTCTTTAATCAACGGAATACTTTCGCCAAGGGTCATATTCGCATCCACGATCAGTTTGGTGATCTGATCAAGAACGGGAATACCCAGCGCCAGTATTAAAAACAGTACCAGAGACATTACAGCTCCAGAATGTTACGGCAACGCTCGCAGAGGAATCCATCCTCGGTGGCAAGACCCTTTGTGGAGTGCATCCAGCAACGGTCACACTTACAGCCTTCTGCAACCTCTGCCAACACCGCAATACCGCTTGTTCCTTCAAACGCATTTGCGGGCGCCTTGCCCTTAACCACCTGCACCTCGGATACGATCAAGAGAGTCTTCAGCGTTTCGCCAAAGCTTTCCAAAAGTGCAGCAGTATTTTCCTCTTCGGTAAAAATAGTAACCTTTGCCTCAAGCGACTTGCCAATGATCTTTTCGTTTCTCGCATTTTCAAGTGCCTTCAAAACATCATCTCTGAGTAAGAAGAAAGCATCGTGCTTAGCAGCAATCTCAAGGAAAGGATCGTTTTCGTTGTATGTGGGCATATCGTTAAACAGCACGTGCTCGGTATTGTCGGCCTTTCTGTGGGGCATGCACTGCCAAATCTCATCAGAGGTAAATGCAAGAATAGGAGCGATCAGACGCGTCAGTCCGTCAAGAACAATAAACATAGCGCTCTGTGCGGCACGTCTTGCCATGCTATCCTTCTTTTCGGTATAAACACGGTCCTTGGTCACATCGATATAGATCTTGGAAAGTTCCACTGTGCAGAAATTGAGGATTTCGTGGTAGACAATGTGAAATTGATAGTGGTTATACGCCTCAAGCACTGTTTTTACAAGGCTATTGAAGCGGGAAAGGATCCATTTATCAATTTCTTCGTACTGCTCAAAAGTAACCATATGCAGATCGGGATCAAAATCGCTACCCTTGTCGCCCAGATTGGCAAGAATGATGCGGGCAGTATTGCGGATCTTTCTATAAGATTCGGAAAGCTGCTTGAAGATCTCCTTGGAGCAGCGCACGTCTGCATGATAGTCGGAAGATGCTGCCCACAAACGGACAAGATCGGCACCGAATTCCTTGATCAGATCGGCAGGATCCACGCCGTTGCCCAACGATTTATGCATCGCTCTGCCCTGGCCATCCACGACCCAACCATGGGTGAGTACCTGACGGAAGGGCGCGCCCTTGTCAAGAGCACCGACAGATGTCAAGAGAGAGGACTGGAACCAACCGCGATACTGGTCAGCACCTTCCAAATAAACATCGGCAGGCCACAGTTCGGGGGTATCCTTCATCAGCGAAGCAAAATGAGTAGAACCGGAGTCAAACCAACAGTCAAGGGTGTCGGTCTCCTTGTCAAAGTCTTTACCGCCGCAGTGAGGGCAGGTGAATCCTTCGGGAACCAGCTCCATTGCTTCTCTTTCAAACCAAACATTGGAACCGTACTCATCAAAGAGTGCGGAGATTTTTTCAATGGAATCGGGAGTGGAAACGGGCTTTCCGCAGTCTTTACAATAAAAAACGGGAATGGGCAGACCCCAACGGCGCTGACGGGAAATACACCAGTCAGCACGTTCTCTGATCATGCTGATCATACGATCTTCACCCCAAGCGGGATACCATTTTACGTTTTCAATGGCCTTGATCGCCTGATCCTTAAAGGATTCCACCGAGCAGAACCACTGCGGGGTAGCACGGAAAATAATGGGCTTCTTGCAACGGTCGTGGTGAGGATAAGAGTGTACAATCTCCTCGGAAGCAAAGAGCATGCCGCTTTCCTTCATATCCTCCAAAATAATGGGGTTGGATTTTTCGGTGGGCAGACCCGCATATTTGCCCGCATAGTCGGTATGGCGGCCGTGGTCGTCCACGGGAACCACCAGATCCATACCGTAACGCATACAGGTCTGATAGTCGTCAGCACCAAATCCGGGAGCGGTGTGTACACAACCGGTACCCGAATCCATGGTAACATATTCTGCGTTGACAAGACGTGAGGTCTTATCAAGGAAAGGATGCTTTGCCAACATATTTTCAAAAAAGGCACCGGGGTAAGTGGCAAGGATCTCATAGCTTTCAAAACCGCCCATTTTCATGGTCTTTTCAGCCAGCGCCTCTGCCATAATATAGCTTTCACCGTTATCCGCTTTCACCAGCACATAACTGTCACGGGGATGCAGGCAGATTGCCATGTTTCCGGGCAGTGTCCAGATGGTGGTAGTCCAAATGACGAAATAGGTCTTGGTTAGGTCAAAGCCTGCCAGTTTACCAAGATCATCCTGCATGGGGAACTTAACATATACAGAAGTGCAGGGATCATCTTTATACTCGATATCAGCCTCTGCCACAGCGGTAGCGCAGAAGGAACACCAGGTAACAGGCTTCAAGCCTTTGTAAATATATCCTTTGTCAAACATCTTACCGAAGACCTTGACTTCCTGTGCTTCGAAATGTTTGTCCATAGTACGGTAGGGATGCTCCCAATCGCCCACTACACCCAGGCGCTTAAAACCTGCCATCTGCTTGCCGATAAAATCCTCAGCAAAAGCCTCACATGCCTTGCGGAACTCGGGAACCGACATATCTTTATTCAATTTCTTTTTGGATTCCTCAATGGCGCGCTCAATCGGCAGACCGTGGTTATCCCAACCGGGAACATAGGGGGTATAATAGCCCATCATCGCATGGGAACGGACAATGAAATCTTTTAAGGTCTTATTCAGAGCGTGACCCATATGGATATTGCCGTTGGAGAAAGGAGGGCCATCGTGCAGAACAAAAGTGGGTTTCCCGGCTCTTTTCTCCAGCATACGATTGTAAAGATCCTTCTTTTCGAACTCTTCCAGCATTTTAGGTTCTCTGGCAGCCAAATTTGCCCGCATGGAAAATTCGGTTTTGGGCAGATTCAAGCTTGCGGTATAATCCTTAGCCATAGTTAAATACTCCTTTATTTACATTGATGATAATTATATTTTGTTCGGGATCCTATCCCAATGATCGTCAAAGCTCAAAATGCAATTCTCTATCTCAAACGGTTATTTTCCCGTTTATTTTCTCATTTGATGGAGCTTTCAAACAAAAGATCCAATTGCTCATCCGTATCATTTCCGCGGCTTTGCGGTTGGTCGTCTTCTGTTGTTTGCGGCTCTTTATCATGGACAGCCTGCTGCCCGGGCGTTTCTTCGGTAAACACATTTTTGGAATTATCTCTGATATCCAGCTTTACCTGTTCTACCGTAGCTTGCGCGATCTCTTCTTCACTTCTGATCAAAAGATCGGTCTCGGGGCTATCGGGGCAGAACTGCGCAATAAATTCCAAATGTGCTTTATACAAACGCAAATTCTTGGCTTTGAACTCAGCCGTAGCTTTGCGCAAACGACGCAGCATATCCCGTTCAGTCTTGATTTCATTTTTAAATTGCATGATCGTGCGGTCACAATTGATCTTAGCGGTCCGCATGATCAAATCGGCACGTTCTTCTGCATCGCGGATAGTCTTCATTTCGGTCTGTTTGGCATTTACCATTGCCTGACGGATAACCTCTTCGTTTTCACGAAGATCCGCAAGCTCCGCTTTTGCACTCTCGCATTCTTTTTCCAACATATCACATTTTCTGTATAATTCCGTATACTTTTCAAGAATAAACGCGATATGCTCATCCACTTCAGCGGTACTGTATCCCCGCAGAGAGTGCGAAAATGATTTGTTTTTCAGTTCATGAGGCGGCAGCATGAAATTCTCCTTATTATATATATTTTTGCAAAATGATTCGCAATCTTCCTTTTTTGGTCTCACCTTTGTTGGCAAAAAACAGGAACCGACCCTTTCCTTGTATAGAAAAGATGTCTCCTTCTGCCAATTGAAAGGCGGGTTCCGTAAGAGGCAAATAATTACGGCGAAACAGTCCCGCAATCACCATCGATTTGGCTTCTTCGCGCGAACAGCCCACAATGGCGGCAGTAACTGCATCTGCCCGCAGCGAGCCAAGCGTCAAAGACATTTCCTCATATTCCCGCTTAACAGCAAAATCCTTTGGCAGTGCTGATATTTCGACTTGAACCGGACTTTTCGCCACACGCGTAAGCGAATTTACCAAAAAAGCCGCCACTGTATCCTTAACAAACAGCCACACAGCATTTTCCAAAACCACAATATCGCCCACAGCGCTGCGCTCCAGCCCCAATCCCATCAAAGTGCCCAGGCAATCCCGATGTCCCGGCAGCTGCGCACCTTTAGGCACACGCAGGTGTAAAGATACAATGCCGGCCTCATCGCATGTGACTGCCGTTTCCTTTGTACCAATCGTTTCTTTTGTGAGAGGGATTTCCCACCAATCATCCTTTTCCCAATCAATGCTGTCCCAATCAATGTCGGTTCCCGCACAGTCACGCTGTTTTTGACGGCGGGTTCGGTATTCATCTGTACAAAAAACAGGCACACGGCGTTCTGCTTCGTCGTATCCTCCGAAAAAAGTCAATATATTTTCGGGATAGATGCGCCCGGCAAGAGAATTCAGATAACTTTGTTCGGCAGGACCCAAAAAATCACCTGCGGCAATTCCTTTTTTGGTGGCGGCGGTATACCAATCTTCTGCCCGCGCCGCAAGCAGTGTCATCGCATCCTTTTCCATCACCCATACCTCACATTTACCCCAAAGCCGGTCACAGCATACATGGCAAGCGCCGTAATGGTCAGTGCTACAGGGTATCTCATTTCTATTCCGCCGTGGTCCAGGGGTATGCCCATCATACGGCAGACGCAGTCCGACAAAAACCAGATCGGGCGGGTAAGCTTTTTCACAACCACTTCAAACACATAGGTTTTTTTCCCAAAAAGAGGCAGTATTTCCCGCAAAAAAACGAGGCAAAGACAAAATCCAAATACAGTCTGTCCTGTTTTTACAATCAAAAACGCAATATTCACCCCGTACACCGCCCTCTTTGAAAACGCACAAAGTGCATAAAGCCGGACATACTCCGACTCTATGCACCTGTATGCTCTTTGAGATCAGAATCCGAATCCGTCCTCTTCTGCAGATCTTTGGGGAGCTGCAGGAGTTGCCACGGGAGCTTCTTTCATAGTTTCGCCGGTTACACCCACATTGCTGGGAGTAATCACATATGTGTTGGTTGCCACTCTCTTCAGCTTGCCGGAAATTGAATAGGTAACGCCTGCCAAAAAATCAAGCAGTCTGCGTGCGGTTTCCTTGCTGGTTGCTTCCAGATTCAAAACAACAGTGCGCTGATTGAGCAGATTGTCAGCAATCTGTGTAGCTGCTTCAAAACCTTCAGGACGCACAACGGTCAGTTCCAGCGCATCCCCTGCAGGATCGCCGTAGCTGTCGCCGGTTACATATGCGTTTTCATCGTATCCGCCCTCATTGGTGTATTCAGGCTCGTTTGCCACTTCTTCTTTTCTTCCCCAGTTCTTCCAGTTTCCCATTTTTGTATTCCTCCTTAATTTTTCAATTAATTCATTTTGGTTTCGGGGTAAATACGCGCACCGAAAATTTTGCTTCCCACACGTACTACCGTTGCCCCGGTGTTGATTGCTGCAACATAAGAATCCGACATGCCCATGGACAATACCGATACACTACCATTATGCAGTTTTTTTTGCGAAATGTCAATAAAAATTTGATATGTTTTAGCAAAAAATTTACAATAATCTTCGTCACACCGACATTTGGGGGCAATTGTCATTACCCCGCACAGCCGAACATGCGGCAGTTTGGCAATTTCAGGCAGTGAACAATACAATTCTTCCTCAGAAAAGCCGCTTTTGTTTTCTTCATCTCCGCTGTTGTATTCCAGCAAAATGTCCTGTATCTTGCCGATTGCCGCGGCACGGCGATCGATTTCCTTTGCCAGTTTCAAACTATCCACCGAGTGGATCATGTCCACCTTATCAATGATATACTTTACCTTATTGGTCTGCAACGTACCGATAAAGTGAATCCTCATTTTCTCTCTGTCAAGACGGTCATACTTTGCCAAGAGTTCCTGCACACGGTTTTCCCCGATGTCGGTAATCCCGCCTTGGTTCACAGCAAAATTGATATCCTCCGGCGAAACAGTCTTTGTCGCCGCAAGAAGCAGTACCGATCCCGGTTTTCTGCCGGCGGAAATCTCCGCTTTTTTTATCTCTTCTCTTACCGATTCTATATTTTCCAGTAACTTGTTCTTATCCATTTTAACTCAGATATTTACCGTCATACAATTCCTTGCCCGCAAGAATAATCTTGTCGTATAGTCTTAGCATGTCAGCATATGCCTCCTCTGTTGTATCATATTGCTTTACAATATAATTTCCGTCCTTGGCAAACAAAATATCAATCCTGCGAAAGCGCACTTTGTTCCCATCTGTCACATATACGCCTACTTTGCCATCCACATAGCGCACGGCATTGGCGGGCACACGGAAACCGGAATAATTCGATGTTACCACCGATACATTCTGAATTCTCTTAAAATCAAATTCATTCGGTATCGTGCGACAGCCAAATACCAACAAGCTCTGCTCCTCGCCATACTCTGTAACCAATCGATCCAGTGTCATATTCAGTATAATTCCATCATTTTCATGGAATTGCACCTTGTATGCATCCCCCTGCACCAAGTTGCGCGCAACAGTGTTATCCACTGTCAAGCAAACATACCAATACATATCGGTAACAATTTTGCAAATGCCGTCATTGGAACTATTGCCGGACAAAATTTGTTCTTTCACGGAAACATAATCCGAAACCGTTAGGTACTTGGCGCGCTCCATAGTGCACAGCATTTCATATCCATCGGTATAACTGTAAAACAACCCCGAATCGGGAGCAGTCAGTGTGCTGATACCTGCAGAATTGGCTTTCATCAATGCAGTCCGACGCGCAACCAGCTCTTCGATCGACTTTTGGATTGCCTCTTCGGTGGAAGCGGATTTTTTCTTCCGGTTGATCAAAGTCTGCAGTTCCACCGTGGTTTCGCCGATTCCTTCCAATCTTCCCTGCGCCACACTTGCCAGCATCTGTGTGTACAACTGTTGCAGATCCTTCACAGTTGTATCCAGTCCCGACGGAATATCTTTCCCCATCAGGCTGTCTTCCAGTATATCAATCTCCTTTTCAATCTGACGAATCTGTTCGCCCACAGAGCCGTCACCGTAAAAGATCCATAATATATCTTCGCCTTGATGTACATTTTTTCCATCTTGAACCACTCCGCAAATATCGCTTCCGACCCCGTCTACCACGATCTCGCTTCGCATGATAACAGCCTGCGCGGTAATGCTGTCCTCCGCTTCGGTCAGCATGGCAACCTCCGTTTTCACTTCGGTAATATTGCCGCCAAGCATATGATATACAATATATCCGATGCCAACCAGTGCCAGAATGCCGGACAGAACATATATCATTACACTTTTTATATATTTTTTATCCACACATTCTCCTCTTTCTATTTTTACAGAAAATCCTTCAGTAACATCCGGCTTTCGGCTAAAAGCGTCTCTTGTGTGCTGCCGCAAATATCCAACCAATGTATAGACGGATTGTTTTGAAACCATGTCATTTGCCGTTTTGCATAGCGTTTGGTGGCAGTTTTCAAATCAGAAATTGCCTGTTCCATAGTGCATTGCCCCCTAATCCCGCAAAGAATCTCCTTATATCCGATGGCTTGGGCAGCAGTACCTCCCAAATTGGGAGCAAGGCGATTCACCTCTTTGATGAGTCCGTTTGCGACCATTTCATCCACACGCCTTTCAATGCGTTCATACAAATATGCCCGATCAGAGGCGCGCAATCCCAGTAAGATGGATTCATACCGCGATATCTTCACCCGGGACGCTGCATCCCACTCTGTTTTCGTTTTTCCGGTGGCATGGTAGATCTCAAGCGCTCTGATCACTCTTCGTCGGTTATTCGGGTGGATCGCCCGAGCAGATGCATCATCAACCTTTAAAAGCATTGCATGTAAATCTTCACAGGACAATGCACAAAGGCTCTGCCGATAAGAAGGATCTCCCGGCGCTTCGGAAAGTGCGGTATCGAATAATATATTATCCATATACAGGCCGGTTCCCCCGCACAAAACAGGAAGTTTTCCTCTTGCCGCAATATCGGCAATGCACCGATGTGCAGCTGCGGCAAAATCCACAAGCGACCAATTTTCATCGGGATCGGCAATATCGATCATATGGTGTTTTATTTCATTCTGCTCGATCTTGGATGCTTTGGCGGTTCCGATATCCATGCCGCGATAGATCTGCATGGAATCACAGGATACAATCTCACCGTCCAGTTCTTTGGCAAGCATCAAAGCCAGCGAACTCTTTCCCGACGCAGTAGGACCTACTACGCCTATAACTTTAATCTTTTGATCGGTCATATAAACTACCTACACAGAATTCTCACGAAATAAACATCGCATCTCCGAAGGAGAAGAACCGATAGCCTTTCTCAACAGCTTCATTGTATGTGTTCAGCATGATTTCTCGGCTGGAAAAAGCCGACACCAACATCAAAAGCGTGCTCTCGGGCAGATGGAAATTTGTAATCAAAGCATCCATCGCTTTGAATCGGTAGCCCGGATAAATAAAGATGCCGGTATCTCCCTGCATTGCGTGCACCATACCGTTCTCATCAGCAGCGCTTTCCAGTGTACGGCAAGAAGTGGTACCCACACAAATAGTCCTACCACCCGCCCTGCGTCTTTCATTGATGGTTCTGGCTGCCGCTTCACTTACCACAAAATACTCGCTGTGCATTTCGTGATCGGTGATACTTTCAACTTTAACGGGTCTGAAGGTTCCCAAACCCACATGCAGCATGACCGGCACCACCGCAACATCCATTTGACGAATCTTATCAAGAAGTTCATTGGTAAAATGCAGTCCCGCTGTGGGAGCAGCCGCAGATCCTTCTTCGTTGGCATATATAGTCTGATAGCGATCTTTATCCCGCAATTTTTCAGTAATATACGGCGGCAGCGGCATCTGACCGATCTCGTCAAGCAAAGTATAAAAATTCCATTTTTCTTTATCGTATACAAACGAAAGCAATCGATTTCCACCCTCCACTGTTTCATTCACAGTGGCACGGCAAAGCCCATTTCCGAATACAATGATAGCACCGGGCTTTAATCTTCTGCCGGGACGCACCAGACATTCCCATACATCCGCTTCACGCATGCGAAGCAATACGACCTCGCATTCAATACCGCTGTCGGCTTTCACGCCATACAATCTTGCGGGAATCACCTTGGAATCATTTACCACCAGCGTGTCTCCCGGATGTAAATAATCAACAATATCCCGAAAGATCCGATCTTGGGTTTCGCCGGTCTTTGCATCTACCACCAACAAACGAGAACTGTCTCTGGGCTCTGCCGGCGTTTGCGCAATTTGTGATTCCGGTAGATCATAGTAAAAATCCTTTGTGGAAAGCGTTGTTTGGGGTCTGTTATTGACGATCATACTTTTTAACCCGGCAGTTTTTCCGCCGTCCTTCCTATCCTTGGCAGTTGCTGTCATTTGCATACACACCATGAGTAAAAATAACTATCACTTTTCATTATAATATAAATTTTCCCGTAATGCAACTGTTTTTTTAATTTTATTAACAAAAACCGAATTTCATTTTGAGAATACAGGAGACAATATGAAAAACACACCCTTATTTCACCAAACAGCCACCGCGCTGATCACTCCTTTTACAAACGGAAAAATCGACTTTGCCGCGTTATCCCGTCTGATTGAATATCAACTGGAAGGCGGGGTAAAAACCATCGTTCTCTGCGGTACAACAGGTGAAAGCGCAACGCTCACCCCCTCGGAAAAGCAATCCCTGTTTTCTTTTGCCGGGGCAGAATACGGAAATCACGCCACGCTCATTGCGGGATGCGGCACCTGTGACACAATGGGCTCTCTCGCGCTTACACATATGGCATCAGCAAGCGGTGTGCACGGCATTTTAGCAGTCACCCCCTATTATAACAAGCCGTCCGCCGAGGGACTGTATCAGCATTATAAAGCACTGTCCCGAGCCACCGATCTGCCCATCATTGTCTATCAAGTGCCCGGACGCACCGGCATCAGGATAGCTGCTGATCTATGGAAGCGCCTTTCCGCTCTGCCAAACATTGTAGGGCTAAAAGATGCCGGCGGCGACATTGCCATGAGCGCCCGTTATTTAAACGCCTCCGATATCCCTGTCTACAGCGGAAATGACGACAGCATCGTTCCGCTTATGTCCATTGGAGGGATGGGCTGCATTTCTGTCATCTCCAATCTGATGCCCGCACGTATCCAAGCCATGACTGAGGCCGCAGAAGCGGGCGATACGGCCAAAGCAGCCAAAATACAACTGTCAATTCTGCCGCTTGTTGATGCGCTGTTTTCGCAAACCAACCCCATCCCTGTCAAATGGGCGCTTTCCAGACTGGGGTTCTGTCGGGCAGACTGGCGATTGCCGCTGACCGAACCAAGCGAAGAAACCAAACGGCTTCTGGAAAGAGAAATGGAAGCTGCCGACTTATTATAAGCGCAAATAACGTTTTTTTTCGCTGCTGTCTTGACTTTGGCATAAAAGTGTGCTAAACTGATATAAAGTATTTAAGTTCCGACGGAGGATACCACAATGAAACACATCAAGACTCTCGCCACTCGTAACCTGTGCGAAAGCGCAAAGAACGGCGGTTGCGGCGAATGCCAGACCTCTTGCCAGTCTGCTTGCAAGACCAGCTGCGGCATCGCAAATCAGCAGTGCGAAAACACCGAAAAGAAGTAAGAATCAATCGTCCAAAAAGGGCTGTGTGCAAATTTCGGGTTTGCGGCAGCCCTTTTGGTTTGAAACATAAAAATTTCTAATCACAATATCGGAGAAACAAATATCATGATACATCAATATAAACTCGGCGGATACAACATTGTTTTGGATGTATGTTCCGGTTCCGTTCACGTTGTGGACGATGTGGCGTATGATATTATCGCCATGTACGAATCCAACGATCGCAGCACGATCTATGCCTCCATGAAAGAAAAATATCCTGCCTGCACCGAAGAAGAAATTGCCGAATGCTATAGCCAGATCGAAGAACTGCGCGACATGGGCAAGCTGTTCGCTCAAGATACTTTTGCGCCGCTCGCGGGCAAGCTGAAAGAAAAAAACGCATCGGTGGTCAAAGCGCTCTGCCTGCATGTTGCCCACACCTGCAACCTCAACTGCTCCTATTGCTTTGCCAGCCAAGGCAAATACCATGGAGAACGCGCTATCATGTCGCCGGAAGTGGGAAAAAGAGCGCTGGATTTTCTTATTGAAAATTCCGGCACGCGCCGCAACCTGGAAGTTGACTTCTTTGGCGGAGAGCCGCTGATGAATCTCGACATGATCAAAGAGCTGGTTGCCTATGCCCGCAGCATTGAGAAAGAACACAACAAAAATTTCCGCTTCACCTTAACCACAAACGGCATGCTGATTGATGAAGATGTTATCGATTTTGCCAATCGCGAAATGAGCAATGTGGTACTCAGCCTGGACGGCAGAAAAGAAATTCACGACCGTTTCCGCGTGGATTATGCCGGAAAGGGCAGTTGGGAGCGCATCGTTCCGTTATTCCAAAAGTTAGTAGAGGCACGCAACGGCAAAAATTACTATATGCGCGGCACGTTTACCCATGCCAACCCCGATTTTCTTGCCGATATCCAACAAATGCTTGACCTTGGCTTTACCGAACTGAGCATGGAACCGGTAGTTTGTGCGCCGGGCGATCCTTCCGAATTGACCCCTGAGGATATGGAAATTGTCAAGGGACAGTACGAAGATCTGGCAATGCTCATGCTGCAACGCGACAAAGAAGGAAAACCCTTCACTTTCTATCATTACATGATCGACCTCACAGGCGGTCCCTGTATCTATAAGCGTGTTTCGGGTTGCGGTTCGGGCACTGAATATATGGCTGTCACTCCTTGGGGGGATCTGTACCCCTGCCATCAGTTCGTAGGCGAAGAAAAATACCGTTTGGGTGACATTTGGCAGGGTATTACCAACAAATGCGCCCAATGCGAATTTGCAGAATGCAATGTTTATACCCGCCCCGAATGCCGTGACTGCTGGGCAAGACTGTACTGTTCCGGCGGATGTGCCGCCAACGCTTACCACGCCACAGGCAGCGTTAAAGGTATTTATCAAAGCGGTTGCGAGCTCTTTCGCAAACGAATGGAATGCGCCATCATGGTAGCGATTGCCCGTGAAATGGGCGGCGAAGAATGAATACGCCGATTTCCGACTATATTGACCTCTACTGTCAAAAAAACGCTTTACGGCTTCATATGCCGGGGCACAAGGGAAATGGTCCGCTTGGCATTGAAGCAAGGGACATCACCGAAATCCCGGGTGCTGACAGTTTATACGAGGCGGGGGGGATCATTCAAGAAAGCGAACAAAACGCCGCAAAACTGTTTGGCACAAAAGCCACATTCTTTTCCACCGAAGGATCCTCTCTTTGTATCCGCGGTATGCTTTGGCTTATAAAACTGTATGCCGCACAAAACAAAAAAAAGGCGGTCATTGCCGCCTGCCGCAATGCCCACAAAACCTTTGTTACAGCTTCAGCACTACTGGACATAGAGGTGGATTATCTGCCATCCGCTCTCAGTGAAAGCTATCTTGCCTGTACAATAAATGCAAGCTCACTTGCCGACTATCTGAATGGCTGTGACACTTTGCCCACCGCAGTGTACATTACTTCCCCGGATTATTTGGGAAATATTGCCGATATAGCCACGCTCTCAAAAGTGTGCCACGCACATGGCGTGCTTTTGCTTGTCGATAACGCCCACGGTGCCTACCTGCGATTCCTTTATCCCTCTTGGCATCCCATGGATCTGGGCGCAGATCTCTGCTGTGACTCTGCACACAAAACGCTCCCGGTGCTGACCGGAGGCGCTTATCTGCACATTTCACAAAATGCCCCTGATTTTTTTGTAACAAACGCCAAAAACGCACTTTCGCTGTTTGGTTCCACCAGCCCTTCCTATCTGATATTGCAGTCATTGGATCTGGCAAACCGCTCATTGGCAAAGTGTTATCCTAAAAAACTGCAAAGTTTTGTCCCCAAAATCCAAGCTGTTAAAGAAAAGCTGTCCCGATTTGGTTTTACTCTTTTGGGCAATGAACCGCTAAAACTGACCATTCTCACAAGAGAATATGGATACACCGGCATCGAATTTGCCGCCATTCTAAGAAAACAGGGCATGGAATGCGAATTCTGTGATCCGGATGTGGTCGTTTTGATGCTAAGTCCTGCAATCGAAGAAGCAAGCCTTGCCGATCTTGCAAAAACCATCTGCCAAATCCCCCCCAAAGCCCCCCTGCGACCGGTGCTTCCCACTCTTTTCACTCCCGAAACAGCAATGGCTCCCAAAGATGCTATGTTATGCGCCAGCGAAACTGTTTCACTGGCGCAAGCATGCGGCAGAATATTGGCATCTGCCAACATAGCCTGCCCGCCCGCGGTTCCGATCGTTATCATGGGACAGCGCATTGACCAAAACGCCATCCGTCTCTTTCAATATTACGGCATTACGGAATGCTGCGTGGTCATTGAGTAAACAAATACTTGTTATCACAGAATTCTTTAAACCAAAAAGGAAGTTTTAGATCCTACGCGATCCCAAACTTCCTTTTCTCAATCACCGATATGCTTCGGGTTCCTGCTTATTCTTATAAGTTACAGTATATTCTTTTTGAATCTTCTCCAGTCTCAAATTCATTTGATGCATACAGTAAGATTCAAACACACCGTCGGAAAGATTATCTTCCAGATATTCCGTGTCTGGCTTCATACGAATAATGATATGGAAACCATAGCCGTCCATGCGGATATCTGAAATCTCTCCCTCTTTCAGTTCCTGTACAGCTTCTTCATTCAGCCCCGCAAAGTCTTCGGTTTCGGCAAAACAATAATACGCCCCAATAACAGTGTCGTCGCTCTCATATTCCTTGAGTACGTCGGCGGGATCTTCGCCTTGTGAGAGTCTGTCGTGAATCGTCTGCGCCTTTTCCATTGCTTCCTCATCGGTTGCAGGGTCGTCTGTTTTTACGACAAACTGACGGCAAAACAAAAAATTCTCCTTAGCGTATGCCAAAATATCGTTTCCGTCCACCGAAAAATACTTTCCGGTCTGCGACATTGTATTATACAATGCTGTCTGCAAACTTTCGTTATAGATCAAAGAATATGCCATGTATTCCGAAAGATACGCCGCCTGCAATTCTTCCTGATACTTCTCCGGCGACTCAAAATCGGCACGCAACGCTTCCATTGTCTCATCAATTGCCTCTAATTCTTTCTCAGACATTTCAATATCACATTCATCTGCCAGATCCAGTACCGAATAAAACTGCTTGAGATGTCCCAGCACCGTCTTCTCCAGTTGGGACAGCTTTTCCTCTCTATCTGCTCCTTGGAAATAGTTATTATCGCCGTTTGCCATTTCGTCCATGGTATTCAGCAAGAAATAGCGATACACCTCTTCGCTCACCTTATGATCGCCCAATTTCAAAACGATTTTTTCACTTCCATGGGCGTATTTGCTGCCCCCGCAGGCAACAAGACCGCAAAACGTCAAAACAACCAATAACATCGAAACTATTTTTTTCATATAACCCTCAAATCAAGCGAAGAGAGAACGGTTTACACCCTCTCTCTTCGTTGTATTTTTCTTATGCAACCAAAATACCGTTGCAAACATTATAGCAAGCGGTCAGCATTTTCTTGATAGAACTTTGCGGAACGCTGTAGCCGCCTTCACCGTTATAAGTGAAATATGCACCGCTGGAGCCATAATAATAGAATCTCAGAACATGCTCCGAGCCGGAACGGGTTACGATGGTAACCGTCACACCGGGGGCATTCAAATCAATGTTTTTATCCTTGATGTCATCTTCATTCATTTTTTCGTGAATATCGATGGATTGAAGTGCCAAGAACAGATAACGGTAGTTATCCAGTCCCGTTCTGTAAAGAGCCCCATCCTTATAAACCTGCGGCAACGCACTGCCGTCGCCTCGTTTCACTTCCAAAGTAGCTGAATCAGCTTCCAGGGGCGCATTGGAAACAAACTTTTCATTCAGACTATGGTGACCGTCTTTCACATAATAATCCTGCAGTCCTGTACTGTTAATGATCAATTCTTTTACAGTATTGATACTCTGCAAATATACTGCCGGCTCCATATACTGCTCGGCATCCCATTCCATAAACGGTATACTGGACGCCTTGATTTTAACAACGGTTCCCAACGCCAAATTATAGGCATAATAATAACCGTCTTTGTCTTTGGCACTGAACAGCACATCGTTTTCGATCAGACCCACATCCTCAAATTCATGGTTATAAACCAATCGCATGCAGTTAGGATCATTGGCATCGATACCGAAGGTTTCCTTCAGATATGCCTCATCAAAGGTTTCATTTTCCTTTTCTGCCGCCACTACACGCTCACCGTTTATGACACTTCTGAGATACGTATATGTCATATTGGAGTACGCGTTGCTGGCGGAAAAAGGAATATATGCGGTAGGATAGATTACCTGCGTAGTTTTGACATATTCCATATCGGTTGCTTCGTTTACATCAAAACTCTTCAATTCCACAAACTTCTCACTTCCGTGATAGATCACAAAACTATTAGGAGTATACTCACTTTCGGTGAAAGGATTGGTAATACGAAGGCTCATAATATCATATTCGGAACAACTGATATAGCCATATGTCATGGAATTTATGGAATAAACCTTATCATTGCCTGCGGTTGTAGCATAGTAACCGCTGGTATCCACCATTTGATCCCCCACCAAAACTTCCACTTCTTTTCCGTCTCTGGTCTTCACATGCAGCGTCAGAAGATTTTCCGAATCGGAAGCAAGTCCGTAGCGTCCAAGATCCTTGACATCTTCCGCAATTAATTTGAGAGCACTTCCGGAATAGCAAAAATAATTGATATAACCAAAGGACATGGTGTCATAAGCGATTTTCTTGCCGTACCCGTCAAGGTAAAACGTTTCGTCGGTATAGTCATAAACAAAGCCCCAAGTCGTACCGTCCTTTGTCATGTGAATGCTTTCCACATTGTCGGAAGCGATTTCTTTTACCGTTTCATTGGTTCCGATATATACCGCGTGGTCATACAAACTGTAATCAACGCTGGGCTGTTTATTCGTTTGTGTCGGCGTTTCTTCCGGTTTTAGCACAAAGAACCATAACGGAACAAACACAACAATCATCACCACAAAAACAATGATCGCCTTTACCTGTGTGCTGAGATAATTTTTACCTTTTTTAACACTATTGTTCATAATTTATTTGTATCCTCGATTTTATCTGTGGCGGCGCTTCATATAAATCACTACGCCGGTGATCAGGATTGCAAGCGGAACCACCACAGCGGAAATAACCATCCATGCATTTGCCTGTCCTTCGGTGATGGAAAGCGACATATCTGCATAGTTGACAAATTCAATATTGATAATATCCTCCGGCGTGTTCTTTGCCACCATGGCGCGCAACGCTGTATACAAAATGGTATCATTCACATAGCTTCCGGTCAGTGCGGAATCCGAAATAAAGTCGGAAGTACCGCAAGAAAGAATATATGAAATCAGAGTATTATTGTTCTCTGCCCATTTTTGTTCCATCAACACCATTACAGGTGCATTGACCGCATCGGTCTTTTCGTTGGTTGCATAGTTTTCAGCCTGTGCATCTTTGGAAGTAGTGAGCACTGCAGATACGCTGGTTGCCAACTTGGAATCATCAATATGTCCCTGTCCCGCACGGTTAATGGTGATGGTACATACCTGCTTAAGCAGAGCCTTTACATCCTTCATGTCGCGAATACCGGCAGTAAGACCTGATCCGGTTTTACCATCGCTGACAAATGTCCCGATCACATTCTGAGAATTACCGACAAGAGAATGTGCCGCATCTTCGTAGACCAGGTCATTGTTAAAGGTCATACCGCGCTGTGCCAAGAATTCACACAGGTTATCCAGTTCATCCACTGTACCCGGATCAATAAACGCCATAATGTTACCCTTGCGCTCGCTGAATGCTTCCAGTTTTCCAATTTCATTGATACCGGTGGTAATATCATTGAAATCCTTTACAGGACCCGCAATCACAAGCAATTCAGCTTCTTCTGCAATGTCCTCTTTGGAAAGGTCAATAGTTTTGACAGTAAAACCGGTATCCTCCAAGATATTTTTAAATTCATTTAACTTATCAAGGGACACTTCGCCGTGCCCGGTGGTCAGATATGCCACGGTATTACCCGCATACAGCGAAAGAATACTCATGGTAAAACGACGTTCTCCCGCAAAAGCAAATACAGCATTGTTATTGCTGGTATCGGTGGCAAGGAAGTTCTGATAATGCAGTGCTTTAATGGCAGAATCGGAGCCTGCCTTCTTCACAATTACATATTCGGTATTGATGATCTTATTTTCCTGTTTTCTATAGTCGGTCAGCCACTGCTGGGGATCGTTTACATAATCCACATATTTAACAGAAATAAAACCATATCGCTTTTCATACAATTTGGCAAGTTCGTGAATCTGCTTCATATACTCGTTGATCGAGTTGACACGGTCCTCGTCGGTCATAAACACGATCTCGATCTTGTCCTGTTCTTCATTCACATATTCCGCAAAAAGGTCATCAGTTACTTTGGATATATCGAGAATATCGCCATCCACATTGTAAATATACCAAAGCTTCGAGCTGAACAACGCGGTAATTGCCACATTCGCAAGAATCACCACCACAATCAACAGTGCGGTCAGCAGAATCGAAAGCGAACCGTATTTAAATTTCTTATTGTTTGTCAGTTTCATTTTTACGTTCCTTTCTTATCCGCATTATTCCCAGCGGCGTTTTTCGAAAACACGGATGGTTAAGAAATAGAACACACCTGCAATCGAAATATAATAAATCAAAGCCGACAGGTCAAACATGCCGTAGGTAAACAGCGCATAACGATCCAGCAAAGAGATCCAGCTCAGAACCGAACGCAGAAAGTCGTTTTCGATCTGCGAATTGAACAAGCTGATATAGATAATGATAAGCAACAATCCCATGGTAAACACTGCCGCAACCAACTGGTTCTCGGTCAGGGCAGAAACAAACACGCCAATGGCAATGCAGGCAAGCCCGATCAAAAGCAGGCTCAGATACGAACCAAAAAGAACGCCAAGATTGATCTTGCCGTAAATACCAAGAGCAATACAATTAAGCGTGCTTGCCAATACGGTGATCACGTATACAACATAAGCACCCAGCAGCTTGGCACCCACTACCGCACCAAGGGAAATGGGGGCAGTCAGCAAAAGTTGGTCAGTTTTCATTTTCCGCTCTTCGGAAAAGCTCTTCATGGTCAAAATCGGAACCAGCAAGATAAGCGCCAAAACAGACCAAGTGAAGTAGGTTTCAGGCGTGGAGTAGCCGGATTTCAATGTAAAAACAGTGAACAATACACCGTTAACAGCCAAATAAATGGCAATAAATGCATATCCAATAGGGGTAGTAAAATAGGAATGAATTTCCTTTTTCAGAAGTGCCAGCATTATGCTTTGCCTCCCTTCACATTCTTCTTTTTGGTTCCGGTGGTGCCGGGATCTTCTACAACAGAGAGGAATACATCCTCCAAATTAACTCCCAGCGATTCCATACCGATAATGGGCCAACCCTTTTGTGCCATAGTACGGAACAGAATCTTTCGAATATCCAGTCCGCCTGTGCTTTCCACGTAATAGGTAATACTGTCAGAATCACGCGCGCCCAGCACCTCAGCCGACTGCACGCCGGATGTCGAACGCAGAGTTGCCAATACTTCCTTTTCGGGACCGCAAATCTTAATGCTCAATTTGCCTGCCCCTTCAACCGCACGGCTGATTTCCACTGTCTTTTCGTTGGCAACAATTTTGCCTTTGCTGATAATGACAATGCGATCACAAACAGCCTGTACCTCGGGCAGAATATGGGTACTGAGAATAACGGTATGATTGCGTCCCAAATCACGAATCAAGGTACGGATCTCAATAATCTGCTTGGGATCAAGCCCAACGGTAGGCTCGTCAAAAATAACAACCTTAGGATTGCCGATCAGCGCTTGTGCAATTCCCACACGTTGGCGGTAGCCTTTTGACAAGTTACGGATCACGCGGTTATATACATCTTTGATTTTAACCACATCGCAAATTTCGGAAAGGTGCGCTTCCTTTTTGAGTTTACAGCCCTTGAGATCATATACAAAAGAAAGGTACTCCTTTACTGTCATATCGGGGTACAACGGGGGCTGTTCGGGCAGATAACCAATCTGCCTTTTAGCTTCCAGGGGATTTTCCAGCACATTAATGCCGTTTACTTCCACCTCACCCGAAGTTGAGGAAAGATATCCCGTAAGAATATTCATAACCGTAGACTTGCCCGCGCCGTTTGGCCCGAGAAAACCTACAATTTCGCCTTCTTCCACGGTAAAGCTAATATTCTTGACAGCTTGAATGCCGCCATAGTTCTTCACCAGATTCTGAATTTTGATCATAGTTGGACTTCCTTTCATGTTATACTGCAACCGTCTCTGGGACAGGAGAAATACATATGTTGACGAGGTATAATCCGCCATCTTTTTTATTCTATCATAACATTGTAAACAAATCAAGAACGAAGCGTGAAAAAAGTGTGCAAAAAGACAAAAAATTTTACCGATGCCGTTCAAACAGAAGCATTCAAATCAAAAAAGATCTTCATCCAACAAAAGGCAAAGATCTTTTCTATATACAATATATGATCCATTCACATGTTTTTTATGCCTAAAAAGTCATTCATGCTTCAACGCAATCATTGCTGCCATTGTCCCCCGTTTTCCGCCCGAGGCGCGGTGGGAAAAGAACACATTCGGTTGGCAGCAGGTACAAAGCCCGGAATCCTCAAAATGTTCAGGCAAGACCCCGCCCGTAAACAGCAATTCGCGGTTAAGAGAGGGAAGATCACAAAATGTTTTGTCCTGCCTGATATATAAAAATTGCTTTCCGAAATTTCCCAGCAACGAAAGATATTCTAAAACAAAGTCCTCCTTCACCTCAAAACAGCACCCCCCAATGCGCGGTCCGATCACAGCATGGATACGTTCCCGTTTTGCACCAAGGGCCTCCATTTTTTCAAGGGAGCGCAAAACAATTCCTTTTGCACTCCCCCTCCACCCGGCATGTACAGCACCGATCACCCCCGCCTGACAATCTTCCAAAAGAACAGGCAGGCAGTCGGCAATCTTGACTGCCAGCGTCAACTCAGGAACAGATGTTACAAAGCCGTCACACTGCGGAATTTCCCACGCCGCATCGGGCATCCTGTCAAGCGTCAATACAAGATCAGAATGGATCTGATGTGCATAGACCATTGCACAGGGCAGTTCTGCTGCCGCATGAAACCGACGGTAATTTTCTCTTAGTGTTTCTTGGCTGTCTCCTCTGTCCTGCCCCAAATTCATAGAAGCCAAATGTGCCTTGCTGCTCACTCCGCCCAAACGGGTGGAAAAACCATGGGGATTTTTCAGTATGGTACTGCGGTAATAAACAACACCGTTTTTAGTTTTCCTTGTTATCATATTTGTTTTGTCAATATCTTTTCAATCTCAAGAATGTACATTGTGTGGTAATCATCGTCTGCATATACCGACCGAGGAATTTTGTCCCCGACAAACCCTTCTTTCATCAAAGGAGAAGCATATAACTTTCGGCAAACAAATATTTTTTCCGCTTCTTTAAAGCCAACTATTTTTCCATCCACAAACGCCGATAGCCCTGCCTGTTTGATCTTGTCGCAGTCTCTTCCGGATTTGGAACCGCAAAACTGCAGGGCGCGACGCATATCGCCTCCAAAAAACGACAGCGTGATCTGATCGGCACGGTCAACAAACTCTTTGGTATACCGCTGGGGACGGATAAAAATATAGGCAACCGGCTTGTGGAACAAGACTCCCAAGCCGCCCCAACTTGCCGTCATGGTGTTATACGAGCCATTTGCGGGATCCATTGCGGTAATCAGCATCCAATCGTCACCGATCATGCGAAAAGTGTTTTCGCTAAGTTCTTGCGGCAACATTTCTTTAAAAGTAATCATTTATTCATATCCTTTCCCGGCAATGCTTTTGAAAATCATCCAAAGCATTTAGTTTAATATTGTATCATATGTGCAAGGATTTGGAAATATACCTCATCCCTTTATATAATAACACACATCGAAACAAAATGCAACTTTTTTTAAAACCGACTCCAAAACCATCCAAGATATGGTTTACAAATCGAAAATTTTGTGCTATAATCTACTGTGAATAGGTATATTCCATGCCAAAGGAGATTCAAAATGAAAAACAAATTCCGAAATAAAATGTTTCGCTCCATGCTGCCAACCATTCTGAGTTTGGCACTGGGTCTTCTCAGCATTACCGCATATATAATTTTGAGCTATCTAAGCCAATCGGAAGCCGTCAGTATCGGATATATGATATTGGTAGTATACATTTGTATGATCGTTCTCGGTGTTGTTGTATTCTATTTCATCAAAACTGCGCGCAGCAACTCCGATATCAACGATCTGCTTTTCTCGGGCTCTCTGTCTCTGCAAACACTTTCGCGCGCCACAATGCCCATTCTCATTTGTGATAAAAACGAAAAGATCAGCTGGATGAACGCAGCCTGCCGTGACGTACTGGACGGAAAAGATCTGCGCGGCGAAAGCATTCACCAACTGTTTACCCGTCAACTGGACACACTGATAAACGACAAAGCGGGCATCGAATGCACCTTTTCGGATCGTGTTTTCAACATCAAAGCATTCCTCACCGTTTCGGATGACCGCCCTGTTTATATTACAGTATGGGAAGAATTGACCGCAATGCGTGCCTTGGAACACAAAATGGCAGAGGAACAAACCCTTGTCGCATACATCACTATCGACAACCTGGAAGAACTGATGCAGTTTGTGCAGGGAAACTACCGTTCGGTTGCTTCGCAAGTACACGCAATTTTGGAAGACTGGTGCAAAGACACCGGAGGCGTACTGAATGAATACAGCCGCGATAAATATATTTTCTTTTATGAAGCTTCTCAATTTCGCAAATTTGCCGAATCCAAATTTTCGGTATTGGACAAGGTCAGGGAGATTCGCGTAGGCGAAAACAACACCCCTGTCACAATTTCTATCGGCACTGCCAAAGTAGAAGGTTCTTTGACCCAAAAAGCCGCAGCAGCTTCGGGAGCTCTGGAAATGGCGTTACAACGCGGCGGCGACCAAGCGGTCGCCAAAGAAGGCAACAGTATCTTTTTCTATGGCGGTGTAACAAAATCCTTCCAAAAGCGTACTAAAGTGCGTGCACGCGTAATCGCTTCGAGCCTGGCTTCCTGTGTACAAAACGCATCCTCTGTTTTAATCATGGGACATCGCAATGCCGACTTTGACGCATTCGGTGCCTGCGTAGGTCTTGCCCGTTTTTGTTTGATGTGCGACAGCAGCAAACCGGTCAATATCGTTTCCAATTTGCGCGATGCCTCGCTTGCCAAGTGCTTTGAAAAAGCACGCAGACTTTCCGGATTTGAAGAAATGTTCATTGACAGCTTTACCGCGCAAGACCGTCTGCGCTCCGATACACTTCTGATCATTGCCGACGTAAACAACAAAACACAGTTTGAGTCGGCAGATCTTGCTGCAAATGCCAACAATATTGCGTATATCGACCATCACAGACAAGCAGCTGAATTTGATACCCGACCTGTTGTAAAATATATTGACCCCACCGCCAGCTCCACCTGTGAACTGGTTGCCGACATGTTAGAGCAAACACTTCCCGCAGGTGCGCTTGCCAAGGATGAAGCAGAGCTGATGCTGGCAGGTATTGTACTGGACACCAAAAAGTTTGCCATCAATACCGGTACCAAAACCTTTAGTGCAGCCCAGTATTTGGAAAGCGAAGGCGCAAATCCTGTGGAAGTACAAGAGCTGTTTGCCGCCAGCCGCTATGATTTTATGCGCGAATCCTACTTCTTCACCGATCTTCGTTCTATCGCCAACGAAACTGTCGTGATTGCCATTTCTCACAGAGAGGATAACACGGCAGGCGACCGTATCGCTGCCGCCAAAGCAGCCGATAAACTGCTTTCCATTGACGGTGTATTGGCATCCTTTGCAATTTGCTTAGTAGACGGCGCCATTCGTATCTCCGCACGTTCCGGCGGTAAGATCAATGTACAACGCATCATGGAAAAACTGGGCGGAGGAGGCCATTTTGAAGCCGCTGCTACCAGCATGAGCAATGTCACTCCCGATGAAGCGGCAGATCTTTTGGAAAAAGCCGTTTATGAATATCTGAAAGAACAAGAAGAAAAAGAAAAGAAAAAATAAAACAGAAAAAAAGAACCCTTGAAAGGATAGGTTATACCAAATGAAAGTTATTTTATTGCAAGATGTAAAAGCACAGGGAAAAAAAGGCGATCTGATCACCGTTTCGGATGGCTATGCCCGCAATTTTCTATTCCCCAGAAAGCTGGCTGTTGAAGCAGACAAAGGCGCACTTGCCGATTTAAAAAACAAAGAGGAAGCCCGTCTTTACAAAATTGAGCAAGAAAAGAAGCAAGCTAGAGAACTGGCAGAAAAACTGGATACCGTTCAGGTCAGAATTAAGGCATCCGCCGGCTCTGACGGCAGATTTTACGGCGCAGTGACTTCTAAGGAAGTTGCCGAACAGCTTGCCGCACAACACGGCATCACCGTTGACCGCCGCAAGATCTCCATGGATCCCATCAAAGCCTTTGGCAGCTACACGCTGGAAGTTCGTTTGTACACCGATGTTGTGGGCAATATTCATCTGCTCATTACAGGCTGACGGAGGACATACCGTTGGCTGACACATTATTCGGGGCAAGAGTTATGCCCCACAGTATGGAAGCAGAACAATCCGTTTTAGGCTCCATACTGATTGATCCGGAACGCTTTGGCGATATTTCGGGCATTATTCAAAGCACCGACTTTTATATGAAAGAGCACAGCGAGATCTATCTTGCCATGCAAAAGCTGTTTCTGCAAAGCCGCACCATTGACCTTGTTACTTTAATTGAAACTCTGGTAGCTTCCGGGGTATATAATCGAGATGAAAGCGTTGCCTATATGAAAGTCATCGCAGAAATCGTCCCCTCTGCCGCCAACATCGCCGACTATGCCAAAATCGTACGCGACAAAAGTTTGCTTCGCCGCTTGATCTCCGCATGTGATGAGATCGGCACCCTGGCTTATGAGCAACAAGATACCGCCCAGGACATTCTGGATATGGCAGGCGGCAAGATACTCGGTCTTTCAGAAGAAACTGCCAAGGGGGATTTTACCCACATTCGTGACGTATTGATCGACACATATGCGCAACTCGATGAAATCATCAAGAACAAAGGAGAAGCCCTTGGAACGCCTTCCGGATTTTCCGAAGTCGACCGACTGCTCGTGGGATTCGGCAAAGGAGACCTTGTGTTAGTCGGCGCCCGTCCCGGTATGGGTAAAACCAGTTATGCACTGAATCTGGCAACCAATGTTGCCCGCAGTTCAGGCAAAGCCGTTTGTATTTTTTCGCTTGAAATGTCAAAAACACAGCTCGTCTCGCGCATGCTGTCCAGCGAAGCGCTGGTAGACAGTTATGCACTGCGCTCGGGAAAACTGAGCGACGAACAGTGGAAACGGTTGGCTGATGCCTCTTCCTACCTATCGGAATGCGATATCTACATCGACGATACATCCGGTGTTTCGGTCACCTCCATGAAAGCCAAGCTGCGCCGAGTAAAAAATCTGGGTATGGTGGTAATCGACTATTTGGGTTTGATGCAAAGTGACCGCCGTATTGATAACCGAGTACAGGAAGTTTCTGAAATTTCGAGAAATTTAAAGATCATGGCAAAGGATCTGGGGATTCCGATCATCTGCTGCGCTCAGCTTTCCCGCGGCCCCGAATCCAGAACAGATAAACGCCCCATGCTCTCCGACCTGCGTGACTCGGGTGCTATCGAGCAGGATGCAGATATCGTTATGTTCCTATACCGTGATGAATACTACGACAGAGAAAGCAAAGACGGTCAAACCGAGGCAGAAGTCATTATTGCCAAAAACCGACACGGATCGGTGGGAACCGCCAAACTGGGTTGGTTTGGACAATATACCAAGTTTTCGTCCATTTCGGATGTTGAGGAGCCCTGAATATGCCTCAAAACACAAGAGAACAGTTTCTTTCAGGGCTTTCTCACTGCCTTTCCTTGGTTCACCTGCCGTCCAAAGAAAATACACATATTTTAATCGCGCTGTCGGGAGGAGCCGATTCGGTGGCTCTCCTGCGGCTTTTTAACGAAATTGCGCCGCAAAAACAATTTCTGCTTTCAGCCTGCCATGTCCATCACGGCATTCGCGAAAAGGAAGCAGAGCGCGACGAACTGTTTTGCCGCCTGCTTTGCCAAAAACTAGGCATTGCGTTTTATTGTGTGCATATAGATGTCCCCGCCACGGCAAAGGCAGAAAAACGAGGCATGGAAGAAACTGCGCGTAAATTGCGGTACAATGCTTTGCAATCCACTGCAGCATCGGCAGGCTGCGACATAATAGCCACTGCTCATAACGCAGACGATCATCTGGAAACCGTTTTGTTTCATTTGGCGCGCGGCAGCGGAACAAGAGGAATGCAGGGAATTGCCCCCGCGCGGGATAATATCATTCGCCCCATGCTTTCTCTAACCAAAGAAGAGATCCTGCATTATCTCAAAATAGTGGATCAAGACTATGTAACCGACAGCACCAACAGCAATACGGATTATACCCGCAACTACATCCGAAGCGTTCTTATGCCCGGCATGCGCCACATCAATCCCAATGCCGCCAAGGCAAGTCTGTCAATGAGTGACGCCCTGCGGGAGGACGATCTGTTTTTAAACACACAGATTCCTGACCACATGCCCCATCTTGCAGAGCTTTTTGCCATGCCCCGCCCCTTATTGATCCGTACCCTCAAACGAGAATACGAAAAAGCAGGCGGACTTGGCATTGAAAAAGAGCATTATAATAATCTTATATGGCTCATCAAAGAGGGGTGCACCGGCAATAGAATTGATCTGCCGGGCTGCATTTCGGCACTGCGTACAAAAACAGCTTTAATTTTTGTGCCGACAGACCGAGAAGCCGTCTCTCACCTTCCGACCCATGTCCGCCATCCGATTTTTCAAAAAAACAACAGCTCCCCTTCATCCGACAATCACATTCGTATTGTATCCTGTATACAATTTGAAAAAGAAACACAAAGATCGGAAAAAGTTTACAATTTAGCAATCAAAACCCCTGTCAGTTCTGCTATACTAAGTAGCAATCTGTATTGGCGTTACCGCCAACCGTCCGATACCATCCGTATCGGCGGCATGACACGCCGGATAAAAAAACTTCTCTGGCAAACAGGGCTTTCTCCCGCCATGCGGAACACACTCCCTATTGTGTGTGATGACATGGGTCCGCTTTGGGTCCCCGGTTTTCCCGCAAGGGATGACATAAACGGCGATGCCAACAGCGAATATCTGTTGGTATACATTCCCGAGGACCGTGAGAGAAAGCCATCAACAAACACCAAATAAATGCATACTTTTTTATGTTTTGCATTTTATTTGGAAAATCGTCCTATACTATACAAAGCATCCCGGCAAGATCCGCGGAAACAAGGAGGAACCTATGAAAGACAACGGTTGGATCAAACGGCTACTGCTCTATGCCGTTTCCATCGTTATTATCATTGCCGTAATTGCCCTGCTTGTGGGCAACATGGGCGGCGAAGATAAAAAAACCGATGACCTACTGAAACTTTTCGCCGACGGCAAAGTTAAAGAATGCGAAATGGACAATTACAGTGATGAACTCACGGTAAAAACATCCGACGGTAAAGAATACGTCTTTACCGTCACCGAAGAATTCTTTAACGAACACATTTATAATGTATACCTAAACGGCAACATCGGCGACGAGAAAGGACAAATTACCTTTAACTTCAAAGAACCCACCACCATTCCTTGGTGGGTCAGCATGCTTCCCACCATCATTCTGCTCGCTCTCGGCATTGCACTCTTCTTCTATGTACAGCGTCAAGCATCCGGCAAAGGCGGCGCCAGCAGCTTTGGCAGATCCAAAGCCAAAACCATTGGTGATTCCGGCGAACGTGTTTATTTTTCCGACGTAGCCGGTGCGGATGAAGAAAAAGAAGAGCTGCAGGAAATTGTTGAATTTCTAAAAAATCCCGGCAGATATGAAAAACTCGGTGCTAAAATTCCGCACGGCGTTTTGTTGGTGGGCCCTCCCGGTACCGGTAAAACACTGCTTGCCAAAGCAGTTGCAGGCGAAGCAGATGTTCCCTTCTACTCCATTTCCGGTTCAGACTTTGTGGAAATGTATGTGGGCGTGGGTGCATCCCGTGTACGCGACCTGTTTGATACCGCACGCAAAAACAAATCGAGCATTATCTTTATCGATGAAATTGACGCTGTCGGACGTCGCCGCGGCACAGGTCTTGGCGGCGGACATGACGAGAGAGAGCAAACCCTGAACCAACTGTTGGTGGAAATGGATGGCTTTGTAGGTTGCGAAGGCACCATCGTGATTGCCGCTACCAACCGTCCCGACGTTCTTGACCCCGCTCTCCTGCGTCCCGGAAGATTTGACCGCCAGGTAACTGTAAATTATCCCGATATCCGCGGCAGAGAAGCTATTTTGCGGGTTCACAGCCGCAAAAAGCCTATGGAAAAAACAGTTGATCTGAAAAAGATCGCGCAGATGACTGTTGGTTTCACAGGGGCTGACCTTGCCAATCTCTTAAACGAAGCAGCACTGCTCTCTGCCCGTAAAGCAAAGACTCTGATCGGTATGAACGATATCGAAGAATCCTATATGAAGATCCTGCTCGGTCCTCAAAAACGCAACAAGGTACGCACCGAACGCGACATCAAGCTGGTAGCATACCACGAGACCGGTCACGCCATTGCTTGCCACTGCTGTCCCACTACCGACCCCGTCAAGCATATCACCACCATTCCCGCAGGCAACACCGGCGGCGTTACCTTAATGGTTCCCGAGCATGACCGTTTGGGTCAGACCAAGGGACAAATGTTTGACCACATTGTTGTGGATCTTGGCGGACGCGTTGCCGAAATGCTTGTTATGGATGATATTTCCACCGGCGCCTCCAGCGACATCCAACACGCCACAGCCGTTGCCCGCGACATGGTCACCCGCTACGGTATGAGCGAAAAACTGGGTACTGTACTTTACGGATCCGAGCACACCAATGACGAAGTGTTCTTGGGAAGAGACTTCTCCAGCGGCAAAAACTTCTCTGAAAAGACCGCAGCTGCCATTGACGATGAAATTCGCACATTGATCGACGAAGCATACAAGCGTTGTACCGAATATCTGCAGCAACACATGGAAAAGCTCCATTTCATTGCCGGCTTCTTAATGAAGTACGAAACTATGGATGAAAATCAGTTCAAGGCAGCAATGGAAAGAGACGATATCACCTACGAAGAACTGGACGAAATGGTTGCCGAAAAACGCAAGATCAGCGAAGAAGAAAACGAAGCAAAGCGCAAACGTGACGAAGAAGAACAAAAAAAGAAAAATATGCGTCACGATGAGCAGGATAAGGATTACCGTGATCAATTGCGGCGTGACTTTAAAGCAGATCTGCAAACCGATCATGATGACACCAAGGAAGACAAAATCGCTCCCGACAATAGCGATACTGATTCCGAGGCAGAGCAGTACCGTGATCGTCTGCGTCGCGAATTCAATCAAGACAACTCTCATGACGAAGATACCCAATAATTGAACGATATCTCAAACCATCAAAAAATCCAAGATCGAAGGCGATCTTGGATTTTTCTTTACTTATTCTCATACCAGTTGCTTCCAATGGAAAGCTCAACAGTCAGCGGTACAGAAAGCTGCAATGCACTTTCCATCTCTCGCTTTAATATTTCAGCAACCTGTTCCGCATCCTTAGCTGATGCGTCGACCACCAGTTCATCGTGCACCTGTAAAATCAGCTTAGCGTCCAGTTTTGCTTCCTGCAATGCTTTTTCGGTGCGCAACATCGCCAATTTGATAATATCGGCAGCACTTCCCTGAATCGGGCTGTTCATTGCCACTCTCTCGCCAAATGCACGCAGCATTGCTTTGCCGGAAGCAAGCTCGGGGATATAACGGCGTCTGCCCAGCATTGTCTCGGTATAACCGCACTCCTTTGCCTGTGCCACCGTACCGTCCATAAATGCGCGAATACCGGGATATGTGGCAAAATAGCTTTTGATATATTGTCCCGCCTGCTGCTTGGATACTCCAATATCTCCCGCCAATGAAAAATCGGAAATACCGTATATAATGCCAAAATTTACCGCTTTTGCCCGTTTTCGCATTTCCGTTGTTACCAGCTCAGGCATGCATCCGAACACCTGCGAAGCAGTGACTGTATGGATATCCACTCCCAGTCGAAAGGCTTCCAGCATGGTTTCTTCCTTTGCCATATGCGCCAAAATGCGCAGTTCAATCTGCGAATAGTCTGCATCCACCAATACCCGACCGGGGGCGGAGGGCAAAAAGTATCGCCGCAATTCATGACCCATTTCAGTTCGGATGGGGATATTTTGCAGGTTGGGCTCACTGGAAGACAATCTGCCCGTGGCAGTACCGGTCTGACGGAAACAGGTATGCACAACGCCATCGGTATCCGCTACGCGCAAAAGCCCCTCGGTATATGTCGAACGCAGTTTTGTTACCTTGCGGTACTCAAAAATCAAAGGAATGATCGGATGATAAGGGCGAAGCTTTTCAAGCACCTCAGCATTGGTAGAATATCCGCTTTTGGTCTTTTTGAGGGCAGGCAACCCCAGTTTTTCAAACAAAACCTCCCCCAATTGCTTGGGCGAATTGATATTGAATTCGCCGTCTGCCAATTGATAAATGGATGCGGCGTATTCTTCGCTCATTTTAGCAAGCTGCTTCGAATATGCCTCCAAGCCCTCTCTGTCCACACGGAAGCCTGTATGCTCCATACGGGCAAGTGTATAAGACAGCGGCAGTTCCACTTCTTTGTAAAGTGTCAAAACATTCTCACTCTCAAGTTTAGCCAAGAGTGCTTGCCATAAATGCCAGACACTTTGTGCGTTTTCTGTTTCCTCGCTCTTGCCCAAATATGCAAGATTTAGCCTGGAAAAAGTATAGTCCCCCTCGGAAGCATTTAACACATACGCCGCAAGGGAACAATCCTCTGCCAAAGGAAGATCGGTAAGCCCTTGTGCAAGCAGTGCACGCCAAAGCAATTTAGAATCGAACAAAACTATTTTTCGGTTTTTATCAAAAAATCCAACAATATCCGACAATTGCGAAAAAGAACAACTATATAGCGATTTGCCGTCAAACAATTCCAATGAATTTTCACTCATAACAGCCGCATATTCCCTATCGGTCGGCAATGCAAGCAATGCACCTTCCGATAAGGTTTCGCAGGGAAATTCTGATTGTTTCTCTGTTTTTTCAGACTCACGCACCTGATCCAACGACAATCTTTTTATAAATGAACTAAATTCAAGTTCGGTAAACAGCGGCAGCAGTATTGCAGGATCGTTTCCGCGGCACCGTAATTCCGTAAGAGGGATATCCAACGGAACTTCGCGACATATCTTTGCCAAATCCTTGGAAAGATATGCCAATTTTTCACCTTCTGCCAACTTATTTTTCAGTGCAGGCTTGAGAGAAGAATCTTCTTTATGCGCAAATATTTCGTCAAGCGATCCATATTCCATGAGTAATTTCAGCGCAGTTTTCTCACCAACCCCGGGTACACCGGGAATGCAATCGGAAGTGTCCCCCATCAGTGCTTTGAGATCCACAAAAATATCCGAATCAATTCCGTATTTTTCAAAAAACTTCGCCTTATCATACAGCACAGTCTCGCTATTGCCTGCCAACAAAACCGACGTGGTATCGGAAATCAATTGCAAGCTGTCTTTATCACCTGTCAGCAAGTAGCAGCGACAATCGCCCGATTCTTCCGACATACGGGCAAGAGTACCCAAAATATCATCCGCCTCATAAGTCTCTTTTTCCAAAAGAGTAAAGCCCAAGCCGGCAAGCGCCCGACGGGCATAGGGCAGCTGCGAGGCAAGTTCCTCCGGCATTCCTTTGCGATTGCCTTTATAACCATCATACATCGCATGGCGGAATGTAGGATGACGCATATCGAATGCCACCGCTGCATAATCGGGCATCAAACGTTCCATATGTGATAATATAATATTCAGCATACCAAATACGGCACCGGTCTGCTGTCCATTTTTATTGGTCAATGGCTTTACACCGTAAAATGCGCGATTGATAATACTGTTTCCATCCACTACCAGCAGAGTTTTCATGTGTTTCCTCTCTTTTTTAAATTTGGGAGTTGCCAACGGCAACTCCCAAACAGATTGTATTTAATCAGATTCTTCCCCTTCGGATTCGATATACGGCTTATTGTTTTGAAAGGTACCTTGATAGCTGTGAATACCGTCAGGCCATGTATAAGTACCCTGCCCTTCCATCACATCACCGGAAAAATCACCTGCGTAAACAGCGCCGCTGCTCCAGCGGTATTCTCCGTAGCCTTCCTTAACATCCTTGGCAAATCCTCCAACATAGATATCTTCAGTGCCGTCTTTGTTTTTGATCAGCAAAGTCCCATTGGTATCCGACTTCAAATCATTCAAAAAAAATCCTTGATACACAGAACCATTGGCATAGTAGTATACACCATATCCGTTACGCATATCGTTGGAAAAGCCGCCTTCGTATTTTCGCTGCACTTCTCCTTCCACTTCAGCCCAGGTGTACACACCTTCTCCGCTTTTCTTTCCGTGATAAAAGCTTCCCGTATAAACATCGCCGTTAAAATATCGGTACTCCCCTTCGCCCCACGGTACATCATAAGAAAAAGTTCCTTCATACACATCGCCGTTCGCCAGTTGCATACGTCCGGTGCCGCTTTTCTGCAGGCTTTCAAGTCCTCCGTAGTAAACATCCCCATTGTCATATGCAACTTTATAATATTCGTCGCTAAGACGCTTCAAGGTAAATTCCGTTCCATCACTGCACCACGCAGTGCCGGAAAACATATCGCCTTTCGCATCCACACGCACAACCGCATATATTTTAGTAATCTCGTCATTTCCTTCCGTCTCAAATTGATAACTGACAATACGATAGCCTTGGCCAAAATACAGAATCGCCAGTGTACCTGCCAATAACAGTATCGCTACGGCAACGATCAGCACCCAAAAACGTGCCAAATAACTTTTTGGTTTTTTATTCGCAACACCCATTTTTGGTCTCCCTTATTGAACAATTGTTTCCCGAATAAAAGATTCTACAGTGGGATAGTAATAGATTGCCAACATGGCAAGCAAAAAAAACACTGCCACGCCAACTAACAGCGCCACTATATGTGTTCCTTTTTTCTCGTAGCGGATAGCAGCTCTGGGCATCAATACTTTCGGTATATAAAACCGCGCCGAGGCATAATCGATCTTATAACGAATGATCGGCACTACCGAGTTGCCATGAATTCCCACCGCTTCATTTTTCTCAAAAATCAACCCAGAATAGGCTGTTTTCCCCACAAGAGCCATGCGAACAAATATGTTATTACCATAGCCGAGTTCCTTCAGTGTTTTGGCTTTTTCCGGGCTGTCGATCTTTTCGGAAAGAAGGGTATGCACGAATTTTCCCATATAGCGCTTGCTAAACAAGGCAAATACAAGCGCCAACGAAAAGCCGAAAAATAATGCCCAGATCACAAGCTCGGGGGTAACACCGCCCTTAGCCTCCCGCAATACTTCCATTAAACTCATACATTAACCCTTCCTGTATTTTTTATTTTGTTTTGCGAATTACTTCGCATCCCAAATACTTTTGCAACACTTCAGGCACTTTTACAGAACCGTCTGCCATTTGATTTTGCTCAACAAGCGCCGGGAATATACGGGATGTTGCCAAGCCCGAGCCGTTCAGTGTATGCAAGAACTCAGGCTTTCCGGTAGATTCACGGCGGAAACGGATGTTACCGCGGCGTGCCTGATAATCTCTGGCATTGGATACAGAAGATACTTCTTTATAGCCATCCATAGAAGGAATCAAAATCTCAATATCATAGGTTCGTGCCATGGAAGCTGAGCAGTCGCCCGCCGCCAACTTCACCGTACGGAAATGGAACCCAAGGCCTTCCACCAATTTTTCCGCTTTGGTTACCAGTTCTTCAAATGCCGCATCCGAATCTTCGGGACGGCAGAATTGGAACATTTCCACTTTGTTAAACTGGTGACCGCGTACCATTCCGCGCTCATCCGCACGGTGGGAGCCTGCTTCACGACGGAAACAGGGGGTGTATGCAAACAGTTTCTTGGGAAGATCCGCCTCAGGGACAATTTCATCACGGTAAATGGAGCAAAGTGCTGCTTCTGCAGTGGGAAGCATGTAGTGAATACGGTCATCCGTGGGATTGGCAATCTTGTATACTTCATCGGCAAATTTGGGGAACTGCCCCGCTGTTTCACCGCACATATATTCCAACATATGAGGAGGCAAAATAAAATCATAGCCGTCTGCAGTGTGCGTATCAATAAAATAGTTCAGCAGCGCCCATTCCAAACGTGCACCCATACCGGTGTACATCCAGTTGCCTGCACCTGCCAATTTGACACCGCGTTCATAATCGATAAGACCCAAGCCTTGGCAAAGATCCACATGATGCTTCGGCTCAAAATCAAATACAGGCTTTTCCCCAACATAGCGCAAAGGCTGATTGTTTTCTTTTCCGCCGGGCAAAAGGTCGGCATCGGGCAAATTCGGAAGACTCAGCATCAAAGAACGATACTCTGCCATCACCGCGTCCAATTTAACGGCATCTTCCGCAATACCTGCTTTCAATTCAGCCATTTCCGCAAAAATCGGCGCTACATCCTTTCCCTGCTTTTTCAAAAGAGGAATTTCTTTGGACACTTTGTTCTGACGCGCCTTGCGCTCCTCGGTGGATGCGATCAATGCACGGCGTGCTTCATCCAGTTCCAGAATACGATCAATGGTCGCATCGCAATCCACTTCTTTTGCGCGCAGACCCGCTTTAACAGCATCAGGGGTTTCTTTGATCAATTTGATATCTAACATAGTAATAAACTTCCTTTCTCGGGGGATATATAATATTTCCTCAAATATCGTCGTTAAAAATATCTTTACCGCAGACCTTCATCAATAGTTCTTCCAGGTCTTCATTGTCTTCAAAATACAATTCAATGCGTTTACTCTTCCCTTTTCCCATGATTTTTACACGTCTGCCCAATCTGGTAGAGACTCTGCTCTCCAATTCAGCCACATAATCCACTTTGGGCAGTGCCGGCAGTTCTTCATCAATCACTTCAGGCGGTGTCAATGTAACCGATCGATTCAGTTTTTTGACGATGGATTCGGTTTCTCTGACACTGAGTTCATTTTCCGCAATTTCTTGGGCAACACGGTCCATGCTGTCACGGTCCTCCAAGCCCAAGAGCACCTTCGCATGTCCCACACTGATCTTTCCGTTTGCCAAAAGATCCAGTGCTTCGGGAGTCAGTTCCAAAATACGCAGAGAATTTGCAATACTGCTGCGGCTTTTTCCCACACTTTGCGAAAGCTTTTCCTGGGTAAGCCCATATTCGGTTAACAGCTTTTCATAAGCTTTTGCTTCTTCAATCGGATTCAAATCTTCGCGCTGAATATTTTCTATCAGCGCCAGTTCGGCTGTTTTCTGATCATCTGCCGTTAACACCACCGCCGGAATTTCCGATAATCCTGCCATTTTAGCGGCACGCCAACGGCGTTCACCTGCGATAATTTCATAAAAACCGCCGGTAGATTCTCTTACCGCAACAGGTTGGATTACTCCGTGAGCGGCAATGGAATCCGCCAATTGCTGCAACGCTTCCCTATCAAACACCTTTCTTGGCTGATTCTTTCTCGGTTCCAGATCGGTAATTCGCAACATAGTCACACCATTTCCAACAGGCGCGGTGTTTTCTACAAAAATCGAATCCAGTCCTCTTCCCAGTCCGCTGAATTTTCCGCCGTATTTACTGCTCATAGCGCCTCCTCATATCCGTCGGATCAGCTCTGCCGCCACCGCAGCATACGCCTCGCCGCCCTTGGAATTTTTATCATAGTAGGTAATAGGCATACCGTAACTTGGCGCCTCACTCAGACGCACACTGCGCGGAATGGGCTCTTTAAACAATTTATCCGCATAATATTTCTTAAGTTCTGCAAGCACCTGCGTAGACAGATTCAGCCGTCCGTTATACATCGTAATCAGTATGCCGGTAATCTCAAGGGAAGGATTATACAGTTCTTTGATCTTTCGTACCGTCACCATCAGTTGCGACAATCCTTCTAACGCAAAATACTCGCATTGCATCGGGATGATCACACCGTCAGAACTCACCAATGCATTGATCGTAAGTATGCCTAGGGATGGCGGACAATCAATAAAAATATAATCGTATGTATCCTTCAAGCTCTCCAGACTGTTTTTCATGCGAAACGCTCTGTCATCCAGCTGAATCAATTCAAATTCAGCGCCCGCAAGCGATATATTGGTCGGAATCACATCCAAATTTTCAAAAGCAGTGTTGACAACCGCCCCCGACGCATCTGAACGCCCCACCAAAAGATCATATGTTGACAATTTCAGCGCTTTCTTATTGATTCCCAGCCCACTGGAGCTGTTTCCTTGGGGATCGCAGTCAACAAGAAGCACTTTTTTGCCCGTTGCCGCAACACTGGCGGCTATATTAATGGCAGAAGTCGTTTTTCCTATTCCGCCTTTTTGATTGGCAAAAGCAATGATTTTTCCCACGTTTCTCTGTTCCTTCCCGTGCGCTCTGCGCAACGAAACTATAAAAATATTATAGCAAATACGCAGCCAAAAGTCAAGAGTGAGACGATATAATTTCGCTTGCGGTTTTTACCGATCACAAATGTTCCACGTGGAACATTTGTGATCCAAAACAAACAAAGGCAAGGTCTCCCCTGCCTTTGTCAAGTTCGATCCGCCCATTCTATATTTTCTGACCGGACAAGTTTTTCTCCTGCACGCAGCGGCGCGCATCTCGGTGAGCCACACGAATCGTAACCACCGTTTCTTCTGCATATTCTCTGCGCTCCAAGTCAGCATTCGCACCGCTGTGCCGCAGCGCATCCATCAACTTATCCACGGAATTGTAAAAAAACTGCAAATCAGAAAGCGAGTTCTTGGGAGACGGCACACTTCTTGACAGAACCGAACGCACATAATCAGCCGCCACAGTACGATTCATTCTCTTTTCACACACCTGCCGCATCGCTGCCAACCTTGCCGCAGGATCCCGAATTTGAAGGAGCACCAGTGCAATGTCTTCCGGAATCCGATTCCGCAAGATATACCCGCGCTCCTCACACGTATATCTTTGCAAAAGCAGCTTTCCGGCAATGTATATTTCGGTTTTTCCAATCCCTATAGAAATTTCAGCAATCGACATATGAAAACGCACGCGCATCTCTTCAATAGCATCCGACAATTCAAACATATTACGGCTGACTCTGTCCATGTCAGTCACCACAGCCGTCAGCGCCGCCTCTTTCGCGTCCATAGTGACGATATAGCACGGCACCGCTTTATGTCCCGCTTTCCTCGCCGCCGCCAAACGCCTTCTGCCTGCAACCAAAAGGTATATCCCGCCAAAGGAACTTTTTTCATCACACACTCTGCGAAGCAGCAGCGGTTGCAATATGCCATTTTTGCGAACCGACTCGCAGAGTGCCAAAAAAGCCTCCGTCCCCTCGCCAACATCTCGCCCTTCTTCTTCGCAAATGCGATCAATGGGAACAATCGCAGACAACCTGTCGTTTCGCGGTATCGGCACCGACACCAACCGTTCTTTCACCACAAACTCCTTGTTCCGCTTCCATTTCCTGCTTTTCAAAAAGCAACACCTCCGCACTTTTGTTATCTGCATCCACATTATCACACTGCGTGTGCAAATCCATTCCTTTTCAGCCGTCGTATTTAAAAACCTTCTGTCGCCTTGTTCCGCACATTCAAACAAACCGCCTTAACTTTAAATCGCCAATGTTCCACGTGGAACATTGGCGATTTAAAGTTATTTAATACAACCCGCACCAAAAAAAGTAAAGAGCGTCCCGATCACCGAAACGCTCTTTCATATTAAAAATCAATCGTCATTTTCTGCATCCAGCTTGGCCTGTGCAATAATTTTTTCAGCTACATTTCCGGGCACTTCATCATAGCGAGACTGATAGAATGTATATCCGCCCTTGCCTTGTGTCATAGCACGCAGTGCAATAGTATAGTCAACCATTTCAGCCTTCGGAACCTCCGCCTGAATGGTGGTGTAACCGCTCTTGCCCTCAGCAGGATTCATACCGAGCACCGAGCCGCGGCGCTTACCGTTGATATCACCCATTACATCACCAACCATACCGTCCGGAACGGTAACATTCAACTCGCCAATCGGTTCAAGCAAAACCGGCTTAGCCTGCGGCAAGCCTGCCTTGTATGCCAAGGACGCCGCCATTTTAAAGGAAAGTTCATTGGAGTCTACATCATGATAGGAACCGTCAAACAAATCTGCAGCTAGCCCAACCACAGGATATCCTGCCAAAACGCCTTTCTGCATTGCTTCCTGCAAGCCTTTTTCGATGGCAGGGAAGTAGTTCTTCGGAACAGAACCGCCCACAACGCTCTGCGTAAATGTCAATCCGTCACCTTCTCCGGGAGTAAACGTGATCTTAACATGACCATACTGACCATGACCACCCGATTGCTTCTTGTGCTTTCCTTCCACGACTGCTTTGCCCTTGATCGTTTCACGGTAAGCAATCTTGGGCGCAGACAATTCAACAGAAACACCGCTGCGCGCTTTCAGCTTAGCCAGCACAACATCTATCTGCATGTCACCCATAGCACTCAGCAGCAGCTGCTTGGTTTCGGGATTGTTTTCAAAGCGAAGGGTCATATCTTCATCCATCAGCTTGAAAATTCCCTGAGCAACTTTATCTTCTTCACCCTTTGCCTTGGGACGAACAGCCACAGTATAGAAAGGCTCAGGGAAGACGGCAGGAGCATATACCACATCATTCAGCGACAACGTATGTCCGGTGGAAGTATTGGCAAGCTTGGTTACAACACCAATATCACCGCAAGCCAGCTCATCCACTTCAACCTGCTTCTTACCAATAACAGTATAGATATGAGCAAACTTTTCCATGGTGCCATTTTGGGCATTCTTCAAGGTAACACCGCTCTTCAAGGTGCCGTTCATAACCTTAAAATAAGAAGTTCTGCCAAACTGGTCAACCGTGGTCTTAAATACAAATACCGCAGGCTCTCCCTCAGGATTCATCTTTAATTTTTCAACAGAACCGTCTTCTTTCACAATGCGAACAGATTTATGAATAGGAGCAGGGAAGGAATCAACAATGCTGTCCATCAAAGAACCAATGCCCCAGAACTTTGTAGCAGAACCGGAGAATACGGGTGTAATCGTACGGGCAAGAATACCGTCTTGAATAGCCTGCACAGCTTCCTCGCGAGTGATTTCTTCACCCTCAAAAAATTTCATCATCAAGTCATCATTGGTGGAAGCAATTGCATCAAACAATTCTTCGCGATATTGCTCCATAGTAGGGCGGTATTCAGGCGTAATTTCACACTCAGTGCGTTCGCCTCTGGAACCGTACTCATATTTCTTTTCATCAATCAAATTGATAAATGCGCCGGGAGTTGCCGCCGGAATAACGATCGGACAAACAGATTTACCGAAAGTTTCACGCAGGGAAGCAAACACTTTTTCAAAATTAGCCTCAGGATCATCAGACTTGTTAATAAAGAAAGCCTTAGGCAGTCCTGCCGCAGTTGCATTTTCCCAAGCAAGCTCAGTACCCACCTGGATACCGCTCTTAGCGTCTACCATAATAACCGCACAACCTGCCACGCGCAAAGCGCCATGCACCTCTCCCGAAAATTCCAAAAATCCGGGAGCGTCAATTACATTGATTTTTGTACCTCTATAGGTATAGTTTGCACATGCTGCGGAAATAGAAAATCCACGCTTGACTTCTTCAGGATCAAAGTCGCATACGGTATTTCCGGCAGAAGTATTTCCCATTCTGTCGGTCGCTTTGTTCATATAAAGCATTGCTTCAGCCATTGTGGTTTTTCCGCTGCCGCCGTGTCCAAGCAGGCAAACGTTTCTGATTTTTTCGCAAGGTATTGTTGCCATTGTGGGAATCCTCTTTTCTTTGGTAATATATGGAAATGCTGCCGTTTTGGCAACTCTTTTCGCACTGTATCTATTATATACGAAAGAAAAATGGGATGCAAGAGAATTTTTTGTTTTATGGGCGGTCAAAAGTGAGAATTTACGTCTTGTTTTTTGTGCAATTGTACCAAATTCCCTGATAACTGCCCCTTCTGACCAATTCTTTGTCGATTTCATTCATCACAACCAGCTTCTTTTTACTCCAAAGCGGTGCAATCAAACTATCAGCAGGTCCATCTCCTGTCACTCTGCCCAAAACCGTTTCGGGCGGCAATATTTCCAGTTGGTCGCACACGATCCGCACGTAGTCCGCAAGTGACAGTTCTGAAAATTCACCTTTTAAATACTGTGATGCCAAAACAGTCCCCTCCAGCACATGCAATAAGTGTATTTTTAAAAACTTGGGATGCAATCCGGCAACCGCCTTGGCAGTATCCAACATCATTTCGGCACTTTCTCCCGGCAGTCCATTGATTATATGTACACAGACATCCAAGCCCGAAAGCATTTCATATCCATCCAAAAACTCTTGCCACGAATGACCGCGATTGACCCGTTTTGCCGTTTGGTCATGGATCGTTTGCAAGCCCAATTCAATCGTCAGCGCAGTCCGCTCGGAGAGCTCCCGTAAATACGCCACTATTTCAGGCGTAAGGCAGTCAGCGCGGGTAGCAATATTCAGCCCCACTACATCAGGCTGCCTCAAAGCCTCTTCATATAATTCTTTTAACTGCGGTAACGAAGCATACGTGTTCGTATACGCTTGAAAATAAGCAAGAAAACGCGCGTTATCCCATTTTTTACGCATCATTTCTTTTTGTACGGCAAACTGATCAGCGATCGGTACGGAAGCTTTTTCGCAAAAATCGCCGCTACCCCTGCCCGAGCAGAAAGTACATCCGCCAATACCGCGCGTACCATCCCGATTGGGGCAGGTGAATCCCCCATCCAAAGTGATTTTTGCACATTTTCCTCCAAAAGTACGACGCAAATAATAATCAAATGTATAATATCGTTTGTTGGAATCACTAAAAGGGAAGGGGTTATTCATAATTTCATCCTCGTTATTGACAAATTTTATTTAACATGCTACAATACCAGTATTGTATCGCATAATCTATAAAAAATCAAGGGAGGATACAAAAGATGGCTGAATCCATATATAAAATACCGGTCAGTGAGGCATTCGACACATCCTTGGAGCGAGGCAAGGAATGCCCTTTCTGCCGCCTTTACAATATGCTTGAGGAAAATGAACTGGAGATCATATTGGGCGGAGCCATGATGGAGCCGGATATTCGCATCCGTACCAACAAGCAAGGCTTTTGCCACGATCATTACAGTAAAATGTTCACTCGCAAAAACCGCCTGGGCATGGGTTTGATCCTGGAAAGCCACCTCAACCAATTGCGCGAAGAAATGTCTAACGCCGCAGTGGACTTGGTCAAAGGCAAGGGAGGCGCCGCCATCAAACGGGCAGAAGAATTGAAAGACAGCTGCTACATATGTAAGCGGATCTCCTCCAATTTTGAAAAAATGTTCGAAACAGCCATCATCTTATATGAAGACGACCCCGAATTCCCTAAAAAAGCGCAAAAACAACCCTCCTACTGCATTCCGCATTTTACAAGGTTTTTATCATGCGCAAAAGATCGTCTGAACAAGAAAAAATATAGCGAATTTCACGCAAGAGTCGCCGAACCCTTCTTTCATTATTTTGATTCATTACGCGGCGACGTTTCCCATTTCTGCAACAAATTCGACTACCGCTACGATGCCGAGCCTTGGGGAAACGCCAAAGATGCGGTTGAAAGATCCATTTATTTTTTAACCTGCGGTATGAGTGAGGAAGAAAGCAACAAAAAATAGTCTCTCAAATCAAAAGGAGGAATTCCGCATGAACACTCGGACAACCAAGTATCTATCATTCTTATTTGCTTTTATTATAGCGCTGAACATCCTAGCCACTCCTATTATGGCAGCCGCCGAAAAAGCAGTAAATGATTATATCAAAGAACTTATTGTTTACTATAAAGAATACCAAGAAAACGCCCAAACCGATATTATGCGCATTTTGGACGATATGGCCAAAATAAACAAAGAAAAAGCTGCCGTCTGGACGCAGATCATGGACTATTGGAGCCATGTCAATACGGATATGACTGTCAATACAGGAACAATTGACAAAAATCTTCCGCAGGACAACAGCATGGCAATCGTCATTTTGGGCTACTCCCTGAATTCCGACGGCACCATGAAAAATGAGCTGATCGGCAGATTGCAGACCGGACTTTCGCTCGCCAAAGCCTATCCCAATGCCTATGTAGTAGTTACAGGCGGTCAACGCACAAACGGCGTAACCGAAGGAGGCGCCATGGGGCAATGGTTATTGAACAACGGTCTCGACTCCACTCGCTTGATCATCGAAGATAAAGCCGCCGATACTGTGGGCAATGCAAAAAACACCTACGATATTCTGAATAAACAGTATCCCCAAGTATCCTCTTTTGTTATGGTCACCAGCGACTACCACATTCCCAGAGGATGCATCCTGTTCTATTCCAAGTGCTTGCTTGCCGCATATGAATCGGGCGGCAAACCGCTCAATCTGATTTCCAACGCAGGTTATTACACCGGCACCAACGGATACGAATCCATCTCCCTGCAGGCATCGGGAATCTCCTCGGTGGCAGGTGTCAGCATTTCCGGAGTAGAAATCGAATTGTCTCAGTTGGCACAGCTGGATATAAAACTGAATAAACCCCACCAAAAAGGCAATCCGCTGGACATTTCCGCAAGCGCTACCTATCACAACGGTTATACCCGCGACATCACCGACCTGATAACCATTTCCGGATTCAACGCCGCGCAGGGAAGTGAACAGACAATTTCGGTTTCCTACACCGAAAACGGAATTACCGTAAAAGGAAACATGTCCCTTTCCGAAACCAAAGCAACTTTTTTCTCCACGCAGTATCTGCAAAATCTGGTCGATGAAGCAAATACGCTCCAATCCGGTAAATACACCGCCGATTCCTTCGCAAAATTGCAAAGCGCGCTGACAAATGCCAAAACAGTTCTTGCCCAAAGCAGTCCTACACTGACCGAAGTGGGAAATGCATACACCGGTCTGTCAGCAGCCATGGACAGTTTGGTTCTGCTTGCAAACATCGCCTACAAAATGAATGTTACCGTCAACTGCAACAGCACCGAAGCATCTAAGGTCACCGACGGCACCATCAGCACCTCCAACTACTGGTCAAGTTTAAACGGAAATACCAATGTTCCCAGCGCCCAAGCAGAACTGATCATCGATCTGGACGGTCTGTATGATGTGGAAGCTGTCACTGTATACCCCTATTGGGGCGGTCAGCGCATCTACAAATACAAATTACTGGGCAGCACAGACGGTGAAAATTGGTTCTCCATCGGAGAAAACAGTTCCGATGAATACGTCACCTCAAATGGCATTACACACAATATGCAAGCTAAAACAGCATATGTCAAGCTTGTCGGTGTTTCCACCAAAGTCGTCGGCAGAGCTGACATCAACAATATCCATATCTGCGAGATCCAAGTTTTCGGTTCGGAAGCAAATAATATAGCTCTGAATAAAACCGTTACCTCCAGCGGATCGGACACTTCCGCATCCTCCTCTGCCACAGCCACCAGTGACAAGATCAACGACGGCGACCGTTCCACCTACTGGGACGCAGGCAAATACGCCGATTCCCCCTTTGCCACCGTCGCTCTGGACGGCGTGTATCAGCTTGACAAAATCAACGTGATCGCCTATTGGATGCGTACAGATAACCGATATTATCATTACACTGTATATACAAGCACAGACGGAATTAACTATACTAAAGTCGGAAGCAAGAGCGATAAAACCGCCGAAACCGTATATGGCAACGACTTTACATTTACCGACACCGTTCTTTATGCAAAATACATCAAGATTGTAGGGCAGTACAATTCCGCCAATTCCGCATTTCATATCAATGAGGTGCGTGCATACGGAACCAAAGTGGACTACGATCAGATCCTTGCAAAACAATCTTTGGAAAACGCTTTGAACAATCTGCCTGCATATAACAAAGACGATTACACCAAGGAATCTTTTGAAGCTTATGAAGCTGCAGTTTCGCAAGCCAAAAAAGCACTGGAAAGTGCCACCGCAGAGGAACTGATCAAAGCACAGGAAAATTTGGAAAACGCCATCAATTCATTAACCGAAATAGTTTATGATGTAAGCTATGTCGGTCTGCAAACAGGTAAAAATTCCATCCGATTTATCGGATATATTACCCAAAATGCATTTGATACATACAATGGATTTGATCTGAAAATCACCTTTACCGATGCCACCGGCAAAGCAAGCAGCTACACCTGCCCCACCGCCACCGTATATACGGAGCTCAAATCCAAAAACGGCGTTGCTGTTTCTGTTGCCGCAAAAACATCTTCCGGTACCGTGTCCCTTAACCCAAACGGCAACAGCGCATATCTATTCTGTCACAGCATTACAAACCTTGGGGAAGGTACTTACAGCGTAAGCATCACCCCCATCGCATATGAAGGCAGTGAAACCACCGCCTTCAAAACCGCATCCTACGCAAACATCACTGTTGCCTCAAACGGCACTGTATCGGTCACCCGATAACAAACAATAAACAAGAAAGGAAACTTTCCAAAAGAAGGTTTCCTTTCTTGTTTATTGCACCAATTTCTTTATTCTTTGTCTAAGATATAAATACAACATCCATCTCATACGATAATTCTGCCACAATTCTTGCGCCATACGGTCCTGCACAAACAGCGCATTGATTCCCACCAGTTCCCACATAGTGCGCTCAGGAGCGCAAATATACAGTGCAGGCGGCAATTTATTTCGATTACAGCAAACCCAATTCGCGCTATCTTCGGTACACACAGCTACAACCTGCGGTTGGCATTCCCAAATGCGGGTCAACACAGCAGTATTCTCTTTGCCTTTTCGGCAAAAATTCCCCGGCACGCCGCCGACTGCAGGGCAGGGAACTCTTCCCGATCGTTTTGCCGCTGCCACTGCGGCGCGGCGCGCCAAGCCCTTTTCCCCGCCAAGAAAAAAGAATCTGTCCAATCCTTTTGCCATCAAAGCCGAGAGCAGATCCGCTCCCGTAAAGGACGCCTCCGACAGCGGCGTTCCCAGTTTTCCTGCCAAAGACCTCATTTCTTTTCCTTGCGCAAAGATCAAGTCTGCAGCGGCGCACGCCTCTTTCTCCGTCTTATCTTTTGCACAGCGCATCACAAGCGCCGCATCTGCCATCAAAACCATCATAAATGTACGCGGTGATCTCTGTGCAATCAAACGGCACGCCTTATCAATAGACACATCATGAATCAACAGTTCTTCCATAACGCAAAGCGGCTTCATCCTATTCCCCTCCTAACGATCGACAGCCAATGCCATATCCAGAGACTGCGACAGTATATCCGCAAGCGCATCCACCGCCGCATCACTTTCTTTCGGGGTAACAAAAAAGCTCTTTCCGTTTGCCAAAACCTCCTGCAATGCTGAGGAAAGCAGTTCAATTCCTGCCTCGGACAGCGCATCGCGCACAAGCGTTGCCGAATTCACCACAGTCGGCACCCCCAGCGCCAACACGGGAACACCCAAAGTTTCTTTGGACAGCGCTTGACGGCGGTTACCAACGCCGGAACCGGGGGAAATCCCGCTGTTTGACAGTTGGATCGTGCGTCCCAGTTTGTCAACGTGTCGTGCCGCAAGTGCATCCACAACAATCACCGCATCCGGCTTAACCGTCTCAGCGGCTTTTGCCACAAGATCCGCCGCCTCCATACCCGTATCTCCCAAAACCCCCGGGGTCAATGCCGCCACCGACAACTGTCCCACACGGCGAAAAAGCGAAGGGTCCAGTGCCTGCAAATGCCTTGTCACGGTAATGCGCTCCAGCGTCTGCGGCCCCACTGCATCTGCCGTAATCCGCCGATTGCCAAGCCCAACCACCAATACCGTTTTCACGTTCGGCACGGCGTCATACAAAAGTGCCTCCAACTGTTCCGACAGCATTCTGCACAAAGTCTCCTGCGCCTCCCCATCCAGCATCCAGGGCTCCGCAAAAGATAGGGTAATGTATTTCCCCCTCGGTTTTCCAAGCGCTCTCTCCCCCTCTTCGTTCACAATCTCGATCCGGGAAACCGTCACCGCTCCATGGGCAACTTCCGAATAAATAACGCCCTGTGCCTCCCCCGCTCCCGCATCATCCCGACACTCCGTTGCCAGGTCTGTATGGATATATTCATCGATCATTTTTCATCCCTCCCTGCATTTTCTGTTTTTAGTGTATACATTTTTTGGTATTTTACTCATAAAATTTTAATTTTGACGACAATTTCTCTATGCGAAAGAACGTTTTTTAAAAATTAAGGATGTTTTTTTGTTGCAAAATCACAAATTTGAGGGCCTGATATTGTGCAATCGTCTAAAAAACTTTTTTTGAAAAAAACCTGTGGTCTATCCTCTTGATTATCGAAAAAAAAGGTGATATAATACTGGAGTAGAATACTGCGACGGAGCGGTCGGCACACCGAATCCGTTTGATTCAATAAGGGGGAACCAGAGAAATGAAAAAAGTATTATCCGCTATTCTTTGCCTCATTATGCTTGCATCCGCATGCTTTACATTTGCCGGATGCGGTGAGAAATACAACGAGGACTACACCGGACCGATCATTCCCGTGTATTTTTCGGAAATTCCCACCACATTTGACCCACAGCTTGCATACCTTGACAACACCGCCGCATCTTTGCTGAGCTTGATGTATGAAGGTCTGTATAAGTATGACGCAAAAGGCAAGGTCGTAAAGGGTCTTGCTACCGGTTACAAATGGATCGAAAATGACGACAAGACCGAAACCTATATCATTGAAATCACCATTCGTGAAACTCGTTGGAACGACCAGGTCACTGTTAAAGCAGACGATTTCGTATATGCTTGGAGACGGATTCTGGATCCTGCCAACCAATCTCCCGCAGCAAGCATGCTGTACATGATAGAAAACGCCTATGAGATCAGAAACGCCGTAGGCGAGATCACCAAGTTCGACCTTGGCGCGCAGGCAGTTGACAGTGATACCCTCCGTATCACCTTTGCCGAAAAGCCCAACATGGATCTTTTCCTTGAATACTTGGCAAGCCCCGCACTCGTGCCGTTGCGTGACACTGCCGTTAACAAAACCGATGATAATGACTGGGCATCCACCAACGCTATCGTTCTTGCAAACGGTCCCTTCTTCTTGAAGAACCTTTCTGTCGAAGAAGGCTCCGGTCAGTTGCTTATGCGTTTGGAACGTAACCGTTACTACCTCAGATGTATCGAAGAAGACGAAGAGGATCTGGTAAACGAATTTGTACTGCCCTACCGTCTGGAATTCATCTTCGGTGCCGATTCCTCTGCCAGAATTTCCGGTGCCGATAAATACGGATACGAACAGTACAAGGCAGGCGAAGTACTCGTCAATGCTTTGTTCCCGCTTGCAAACCGCAGTGAAGAAGGTGCCACCATCGTTGACACTCTGTCTACACACACCTATCTGTTCAACACCAACAACGATCTTTTCAAGAGCGCTGATGTGCGCCGCGCACTGTCGCTTGCCATTGACCGCAACAAACTGGTAGAAAAGGTAGTGTTCGCAAAGCCCGCTGAAGGTATTGTTCCTCAAGGCGTATTCGAAACCACCTATAAGAGCAAGACTCAGTTCCGTAATACCGAAAATGTTTTGATCAATGCCACTGCCGATCTGACAGAAGCTAAATCTCTGATCAAGAAGTCCGGCATCGACACAAGCACTCCCTTTACCATTACCGTAAAGGCAACCGATGAAGTTGCCATTGAAATTGCAGAATACTGTGCTGACGTATGGAACAAGCAGCTCGGTTTGAAGTGCTCGGTACGCAAACTGGGTTACTACGTTTACGACGATATCAACATGGTAGCTGAAAGTGATCCCACTTACGATCCGCTGGCATCCGAATATGAAAACCTCATATTCGACCTGTATACCGCTTGCTATTTGGCAGGCGGCAAGGATGTTGTCATTCCTGCAAGAAAGCAAAAGCTGTTGGGCGACAAACTGACTCCCGAAAAACACGCAGATCTTCTTGCCGGTTTTGATATCATTGCCATTGATATGCAACAGTTGTCGGTAGACCCGTTTGCAACATTGGCAAGCTATGCAACCTTCTATAACGGCGGCTCCATTGACCTTGGCCAGTACAACCAGGCAACTGATGCGGACGACAACGCTCCCATTGCAGCTGACCATGTAACCGGCTATGCCAGTGAAAACTATAATAAGCTGATCAACCAGGCATTTGCTGAAAAGGATCTTACAAAGCGTGCAGCCATTCTGCATAAGGCAGAAGCCATGCTCATCGCCGATATGCCTGTTATGCCTTTGTTTGTATACCAGAACGGCTATTATGTAAGCAAAGAACTGGGCAACTTTAAGTATTCTTGGGGCGGCGGCGTAAACTTTGCAAAAGTTACCTACAAAAACTATGTTGAACCCGTAGAAGAGGAAGCCGAAGCAGAAAAGTAATTTACGCGAAAACACCATATCGCCGGATCAATGTCACTTTTTGATCGCACGATAAGCAATATTTATGAAAAGAATCAAAGGGGTTGTTCGCATTGTTGCGACAACCCCTTTTTCACAAAAGGAACTAACATGTTAAAAACAAAATTAAAAAACAAGACCGATATAAAAATTTTTATTCTTTATTTGCTCAGCAATGTAGGATATCCGTTGACCTATGCGCAAATCAATGACATTTCGGTGCAAGACAATTTTGTCGGTAGCATCGAATTTGCAGAATGCTTCTCCGAGTTGTTGGAAACAGGCAATATCAACGAATGCAAAAGCGAAGATGAACCAAACACAAACAAATATATCATCACCGAACAAGGCCTCTCCGTGGCTGCCGCTCTGCAAAGCGACATCATCGGTTATATCCGCACCAAGAGCTTAAAAAGTGCTTTGAGATATCTTTCTTTCAGCCGCAAGGGCTGTTTTGTCCATACCGAGGCAGTCCAGCGCCCGGACGGAAAATTCGATTTAAAATGCGCTGTAGCCGAACCCAACAGCCCCACCATGGAATTGTCTGTGGTTGTGGACAACCGATATCAGCTCAACCGCATGCGCCATCACTTTGAAGAAAATCCGGAAACAGTTTATCGATCCATATTAGCATTGCTTTCAGGAGAGGCAGATTATCTTCTATGATACCCTTCAGCAAAATCGACAAAAAACGCGCCTTTATCATGTAAAAAGTCGACAAAGTAAAGAAAATATGCAAAAAAGCTATTGACAAAACCAAAATCGGTGCTATAATGGTTTTATACAGGAATTTGACCGCCTTTCGGAGGAAAAATGGACGAAACTCTAGCAGAATGTCTTGATTTCGTACGCGCAGGTGATCAAGGCGCTTTTAACCGACTGGCACAGCAGTATCAACCACTGATTCTTTCTCAAATCGAGAGTTTTCTTGGTAGCATGCCCCCCGATACAATGGGGCGCGATGATCTGTTGCAGGAGGCCAATATCGCGTTTTACAGTGCCGCAATCAAATATGACACAAAACAAAGCAAAGTGACCTTCGGCTTGTTTGCTAAAATTTGCATTCGCAATCGTTTGGTATCTGCGTTGCGAAAGCAGAGGCGTTATGCGCAAAAGAATAAAGTCGCAAAGATAACAGCTGTTCCTGCCGAACAAATCACTCCCTGTCAAGAAGACTTAGAAGAGCAATTTTCAGAATTACTGACTCGATACGAAAAACAGGTTTTGAAGTTGCGTCTTGAAAATTATTCTTATAAAGAAATAGCCCAAAAACTGAAATCAGATCCCAAATCAATCGACAACGCCCTGTATCGGATTCGCCAGAAGATTCGTACAGCCCAAAGCAAAACCGAATGAGCGAGGCTGCAATTCAGTTGCTGATTGCATATACAATTTGACTTATAAACAGTTTCACAACTGTCAAGATATATGCCCGTGTAGCTCAAACAACAGAGCGTTGTGACATCCTATAGTTTCAAAGGTGGCGGTGAGAGTCCGCCCTAGGGTAAAATAACATAATCGCAAAGCGAGGTAACAAACAATGTATCAGGACATCACTTTGAAGTGCAAGGACTGCGGAAACGAATTCGTATTCACTGCCGGTGAACAGGAATTCTATGCGGAAAAGGGCTTCCAGAACCAGCCTCAGAGATGCAAGGCATGCCGTAACCAGCGCAAGAACGCAGGCAAGCCCCAGAGAGAATTTTTCACCACCACTTGTTTCAAGTGCGGTAAAGAAGCACTGGTTCCCTTCCAGCCCAGCAACGACAGACCTGTGTACTGCAGTGAATGCTATGCTGAGATGAAGCAGGAGCAGTGATTCCAAATTCCCCGATTGCGATAGTTTGTAACAGTCTCAACACGGGAACTTCTAACTGAAATCACACAAGCGAACGACGAGCTCGTCGAACGAACAAAAAAGCTGTCACTTTTGTGGACAGCTTTTTTGTTACGAAGAATCCAAAATCGATTTTGAATACCCATCACGATTAAATCAACTCTTCAATTCTCACCTTCTTTTCCTTTTTTCAAACGACCCGCTCTTTGTGCCGCAATGCGGCACAATATTGAATAGTATTATTTGTACCAAGAATGGAGATTTATATGAACAAATGTCAACTTTGTCCCCGCAACTGTCAAGTTGACCGAACAAACACACTTGGCTATTGCCAAGTGCCGTCTGAACTAAAAGTTGCCCGCGCCGCCTTGCATATGTGGGAAGAGCCGTGCATCTCGGGAACACATGGATCGGGAACGATCTTTTTCAGCGGTTGCTCATTGGGCTGTGTGTTTTGCCAAAACAACGAGATCAGCAGAGGCAAAGCAGGCGCCGTCATTTCATCAAAACGCCTGCAGGAAATTTGTATGGAACTGAAAGACCAAGGTGCAGAAAATATCAATCTTGTTACCCCCATGCATTATGCCCGCCAAATCTGCGAAGCAATAGAGCCCATAAAAGAAGAACTGGGCATTCCCATCGTCTGTAATACAGGCGGATATGATCTACCGGAAGCCATTTGCACCATGGGGCGTATTGCCGATTGTTATTTACCCGATTATAAATTCGCCGACGAATCACTGGCAAAACAGTTTTGTCACGCTTCCGACTACCCCGATATTGTTCATAATGCCATCAAAGCTATGATCTTACAAACAGGAAAACCCAAGCTCAACGAGCAGGGCATATTGCAATCGGGAGTTTTGGTTCGCCATTTGATCATACCCGGATGCCGAAAAGACAGTATGCGGATTCTGGATATTCTCAATAACGATTTTGGCACTGATAACATCCTTATTTCGCTCATGAGCCAATATACTCCTCAGCCAAATGCCTCGGGTGCGCCCACACGCAGAATTACTGAATTTGAATACCATACTGTGGTTGAGTATGCATTGAAACTGGGATTCAAAGGCTACATGCAGGACAGAAGCTCCGCCAGTCATGTATTTACACCTGCATTTGACCTCACAGGAGTATATCCATCTAGTTCAATACAAAAAAATTGACAAAAAAACAACAAAAAATAAAAAAATACATAAAATGTTCTTGATTTATTAAAAAATATGCGCTATAATAAGTGTGGATAAATATCCAAAGACCGAAAGGAACACTATATGGAGCGTGTCAGTAAACACAACTACTATTTAGATATCGCACAAACCGTTGCCAGCCGCGGCACCTGTCTGCGGCGCAGTTTTGGCGCAATCATCGTACAAAACGATTCTATCATTGCCACCGGTTACAACGGAGCCCCTCGCGGCAGAAAAAACTGTTGTGATCTAAAATACTGTATGCGAGAACGCCTTTCCATTCCGCGCGGCGAACGGTATGAGCTATGCCGCTCGGTACACGCCGAGGCAAATGCAATTATCGCCGCAGGCAGAGAATCTATGATAGGTGCGACACTGTATATGACCTGTATTGATCCCGCAGCTAAAACGGTTGTGGGCAATGTGAGCAGTTGTGCCATGTGCAAACGCATGATCATCAACGCCGGCATCAGGAATGTTATCGTACGCGAAGATAAAGATACCTATACCGAATATTCCGTACAAGATTGGATTGAAAACGATGACAGTCTGACCGGAACCTTTGGATACTGATGAAAAACATACTTTTTGTTTGTTCCGGAAACACCTGCCGTTCACCTATGGCTGCCGCTTTGCTCAACGCCTTACATGATCCAAACTGTTCTGCTGCTTCAGCAGGACTCCATGCCTATCCGGGCGATGCCATAAGCCATGGTTCATTGGAAGCTCTGCGTTTTACAGGCACACCCATCGACACGCGCGCCCCTTATCCCAATCACTTATCTCGTCAAATTTCAAAAGAAGACCTGCAAAACGCAGATCTCGTGGTCGGGATCACCAATCAACATGCTGATATACTGCGTACCCATTTTCCGCAGTATCGTGATAAAATTACAGTCTTCCCTGATGAAATTCCCGATCCGTACGGCTGTGATCTTTCTGTATATCTATCAACGCTTGCGAGCATACGCAACGGGGTTTCGGAACTTTACCGAACGGTAACTGCTCGCAGTGAAGGTATTTTACCCCTCATCAAAAACGATGTGGCGTCCATTTACCATATTGAACGCAACAGTTTCACAACCCCGTGGAGTGAAGAATCCTTTCTTGTCAGTATGGAAAATCCCGTTACCCATGGAATTGTAAAGATAGAAAAAGGAACACTGACAGGATATGCAATTTTTTCAGTGCTGTTTGAAGAAGCAGAACTGTACAACATTGCCGTTGATGCCCAAAACAGAGAAAAAGGCGTCGGATCAGAATTGCTACAGGCAGTAATTGCCCACTGTAAAACCTATAATGCCCAAACCCTGCGGCTTGAAGTACGGCAGTCCAATATCGCCGCCCAAAAGCTTTATGAAAAGTTTGGATTTGAATATGAGTCCAAACGGAAAAATTACTACCAAAATCCGGTAGAAGATGCATTACTGATGTATCTTTCACTTAACAATACACAAAAGGAATCCCTATGATCGTCCTGGCATTTGAATCCTCCTGCGATGAAACCGCCGTCGCCGTCCTTGAAATGGACGAAAAGAGCGGTATACGCAAAATACTCTCATCACTGGTTGCTTCTCAGGTATCAATTCACGCATTGTACGGCGGAGTTGTACCCGAGATTGCCAGCCGAGCCCATACCGAAGCCATTTCCTCCTTGACCGAAAATGCCCTTAAACAGGCAAATATCACCGTTAAAAACGTGGATCTGGTAGGTGTAACAGCACATCCCGGATTGATCGGCGCACTGCTTGTAGGTGTAAATTTTGCAAAAGCCTACGCATACGCCAACCGAAAGCCGCTGGTGGCAGTCGACCATATTATGGGGCACGTAGCCGCCGCCTATCTCTCTCACCCCGCATTGAAACCTCCTTTTTTTGCTATGGTTACCTCCGGCGGTCACACCTCGCTACTCTCATTCACAGATTTTACCACCGTGGAAACGGTGGGTAAAACACGAGATGACGCTGTGGGTGAGTGCTTCGATAAGGTGGCACGCACAATGGGCTTGCCATACCCGGGAGGCGCGGAAATGGATCGTTTGGCAACACTGGGAAATCCCAAATCGATCCGATTCCCCTCTGCCGCCATCCAAGGAGATACTTTGGATTTCTCCTTCAGCGGACTCAAAACTGCCGTTATCAACTATCTGAATACTTGCCGTCAAAAAGGCGAGGAATATAGCAAAGAAGACATTGCCGCATCCTTCACCAAAGCTGTCACCGGCGCTATTACCGAACGGCTGCACGAAGCAAAGGACCGGTATGGATTCACAAAATTCGTATTGGCAGGCGGTGTTTCCGCCAACTCACATTTGCGGCAAGCAGTCCTGGCATTTGGCAAAAAAAGAAATGTACAGATCTATATCCCCGAGCTGTCGCTTTGCGGCGACAACGCCGCCATGATTGGTGCACAAGCTTATTATGAGGCTGAAGCAGGCAACTTCTCCGACTTTTCTCTCAATCCCAGCGCAACCCACAGAAGATGATAAAACATCAAAATATATCGTCAAATTGACGGAGCCTTATAGCACATTACAAACTGAAATTGCTCATGTTTCCTTTTTCAGGAAATCATGGAAATGTGGTTTCCCAATGGAAAAACAGCTTTGCCTGTGGATAACTATGTGGAAAGTGTGCGAATCTCACCTGTTTTTTGCGATATACCCTCATGTATGAAAAGGACAATCCCTTTTGCCTGTGGAAAACCCTGTGGGATTTGTGGAATACTCTACCAATTTGTGTTAAATTTAATGAATATAAACATGCACAAACGAATTATCAGCTTTCTGCGGTAACAACGAAAATGATGATTAGAAAGGACTCTACTATGAATACCAACGAAAACAAAATTGAAAACAAAAACGAAAACAACCCTCCCGTAGTTCCCAAAGCAGTTATTAACCGTCTGCCGCGTTACTACCGTTATTTGCGTGAATTGCTTGCCAAGGGCATTGGACGTATCAGTTCGGGCGATTTGGCACGTATGATGAGCGTAACAGCTTCCCAGATCCGTCAGGACTTAAACTGTTTCGGCGGTTTTGGTCAGCAGGGATACGGTTACAATGTTGAATATTTGTTTGGTGAAATCAGCCGCATTTTGGGTGCAAAAGAAGGCTTTTCTGCCGTAATTATCGGCGCCGGTAACTTAGGCTGCGCATTGGCAAACGGTTCTACATTTGTACGCCGCGGTGTTACTCCTATCGCGTTGTTTGACGTTTCTCCCGCAGTTGTAGGCACAAGAGTTGCCGGACTGCCTGTATATCACATCAGCACTTTGGAAAAGTTTTTCCAGTCTCACAATGTTGATATTGCAGTGCTCACCACTCCCAAACCCGCCGCAGCTGAAATCGGTAAACGTCTGAGCGCTCTGCAGGTTGGTGCCGTTTGGAACTTTACCGGTGTTGAGCTCAATCTCTCTCCCGACATAGTTCTTCAAAATGTTCACCTGGGTGACTCTTTGATGACTCTGTGCTACCGCCTGCGTCAAACCAAAGATGAAATTGACTAAAAATCCACGCTATTACCCTTTGTTTTGGTTTTTGTCCCTTACCTGGGGTGCATTATCCACAATACCCGGATTGTTTTTTGCCGCAGTACTCATGCTCTGCGGCAAAAAACCGGAAAGGGTAGGACCATTGCTTTGCTTTCGTATAGGCAAACATTGGGGCGGATGTGAAATGGGTGCCGTTTTTCTGAGAGATACAACCTCCACAGAACATGTCACCTGGCATGAAGCGGGGCACAGTATTCAAACGCTGATGCTTGGGCCGCTTATGTTGCCTCTTATTTCCATCCCCTCTTTTTTGCGTTATCATTATCGCAATGCAGTCAAAAAAATTTCCCCCGAAAAATTCAAAAAATTGCCGCCCTACGATGCGATTTGGTTTGAGGGCATGGCTACCCGATTGGGCAAAAAATATTTTGCTCCGCAACCAAACGAAAACATTACAGGTGAGCATACATGAAATATGAATTTAATTTCGGAAACGGAGTAATCTGTTTACCGGAATCAGTTCTCATGCGTCTGGATATGGCAGGAGAGCTGGATCTGAAACTATTGCTTTTGCTGGCATCGTCTCCTCAACTGCGCGAAACTCCCGACGCCGCAAAGCTTTCCTCCGCACTGGGTGTTTCTCCCATGGAAATTGAGATCTCCATTGCTTTTTGGCGGGGAGCAGGCATTTTAAAGGGAGGCAAGCTGCAAAAGAAAAAGGCATCCACTCCCTCACCAAGTACAGAGGTCAAAGAACCGGTACAAATGGCACTGCCCGCACCGGAAGTTATTCAAGGAACCCGAGACATGCCGTCCTATACCGGGAGTGAAATTGAACAAATTCTGCAAGAAAAAAAAGGGCTTAAAGCACTGCTGGATGAATGTCAAAATATGCTCGGCAAAGTATTCAGCGTACATGAATCCAACAAGATCATTGGCCTAGCAGATTATTTGGGCTTGGAAGATGCCTATATCCTGCTTCTCTGCAACTACTGTAAAACCATTCAGAAGGGAAGTGTAGCCTACGTCGCCAAAACGGCAACTGAGCTATACCATAACAATATAGATTCCCTGGCAGCTCTGGAAGCGTATATCGAACAAAGAGAAAAAAACTCCTCGTTTGAAGGAAAAATGCGTACAATGATGGGGATCGGCATGCGCGCACTCTCCACCCGTGAAAAGAAATTTTTCGCTGAATGGGCAGAATTCGGCTTTACAGATGAAATTCTACAGTTGGCATATGATAAAACCGTTGATTCCAGCGGGAAAGCAGCTGTCAGCCTCATGAATACAATTCTTCGCAGTTGGAAGGAAAAAGGCGTTACTACGCTAAAAGATGCGGAAAACTGCATAGAAGAACGCAAAAACGAAATGAAAAAGCAATACAGCAAAAAGAGCGAGCCTTCGCCGACTTTTGCTGAAAGCAGCTTTAACACAGATGAGTTTTTTGATATCGCGCTGCAAAAAAGCATGGAACTGGCACGCGAAAAGCAAAACGGAGACAAAAAATGAGTTACAATCCGCAAATGTATGCAAGTGTAAAGGCAGAACTGGAAAAAAAGCGCAGAAAGGCAATTTCCGCTGCAGACCAACGTTTGGAGGAACTGGACAATAAATATCCCGAAATCCGCGAAGTGGATATGATCTTAAAAACCACCGGGCTTCGCATTATGGAAGCAATTCGTATGGGCAAACTCGGATTGGAAGAACGTATGCAGGCATTAAAGGAAGAAAACGAACTACTGCTTGCCAAACGAGAAGAATATCTGCAAAAAAGAGGATACCCTGTCAATTATACCGACCCTAAATTCGAATGCAGTTCCTGTGAAGATACCGGCTACTGCAATGGCAAAATGTGCACATGCCTGAGAGAAGCACTTTTCCGTGCAGGTGTTGCCCGTTCCGGATTGGGAAAACTTCCTGAAAAACAAACCTTCGAGAACTTTTCTTTGCATTATTACAGCGATCCCGAAAATATGAGTGCCGTGCTGTCCTTTTGCCGCCGTTATGCCGCTGAGTTTTCGGAAAAAACAAGTGAAAATATTCTTTTAACCGGTGCTACAGGCTTAGGCAAAACCCATCTTTCCACGGCAATTGGGCAAGAAGTTATTCGCGGCGGTTATGACTGTGTATATACAAGCGCACAAAATCTACTGTCCGATTTTGAATATGAGCGATTTGGCAGAAACTATAAAGATGACTCCCCTGATCGTACCGAGCAGTACTTCCGCTGTGATCTATTGATCATCGATGATTTTGGAACCGAAATGGGCAATAGTTTTACCATTGCCAGTATGTACAACCTTATTAACAGCCGCATGAACGCGGGGCGTCCCATTATTATCAATACCAATCTTTCCTCAAGCGAAATCCGAAATCGATACGATGACCGTATTGCCAGCCGTCTGTTTGGTGAATTTATTTTTTTCCGCCTGCAAGGAACCGATATACGACAGCAAAAAAGAATGCACCAATAAATATTTGTACGGACTATCTCACCAAATTTGAGATAGTCCGTTTGCTATATGAACTCATTTTTATGTTAACGCATATATTATAAGTAGACGCGGTTCAATCGTGTGCCGCGGCTTTTTGTTTTAAGGCGGTTTATTCTATGCGAAAAATTGCATTGATCGGCGGTGACAGCCGACAGATTCCTGCCGCAAAAAACCTTAATCTGGCAGGTTTTACGCCTTTTGTATATGGAAATGACATGGCAGCAAAGGCAGGTTTCACCGCCCCCTATACTCTTCACGAAACAGTTGACGCAGCAGAAGCAATTCTTCTTCCCATACCAAGCATAAAAAAGAATAATTTCCTATTTACGCCCCTATACGAAAATACAATTGCTCTGAACGATCTTCTGCAAGTAATGCCGCAAAATGCGGTTATCTTTCTATGGAACAATAAGAATTGCAATATAATGCTTTCCAATCGGATCATAGATCTGGCATATGACGAAATATATCTGAATAATAATGCCCGCGCCACAGCGGAGGCAGCTCTGTTGGTAGCTATGAACGAAAGTAAAAAAGCATTTTTCAAAATGCGTTGTTCGGTCTTGGGATACGGCAGAATTGGAAAAATTTTAACACATCATTTAACAGCTCTGGGAGCCAAGGTCTTCATCGGAGCACGCAGAAAAGAAGTACAAAAGGAAGCTATAGAAAACGGGCATTCCGTCTTCTGCCCCACCGATCCCATACTATTCTCCGATACAGATCTGATATTTAACACCATTCCTTCCCCAATTCTCACGGAAGAAAAATTAAAAAATGCCTCTAAAAACTTACTTTATATTGAACTTGCCTCGTCTCCGGGCGCATTGGACAGCAGACCGCCATTTCGCGTGATCAAAGCAGGCGGACTGCCGGGAAAATACTGTCAAGAAAGTGCGGGCGAATTTCTTGCCGAAGCAGTCATACGTCATATGAAAAAAGGAAGTGATGCGGTATGCTGATCTGTTACGGTTTTTGCGGTTCATTTTGTAACTTTGAACGTGCCTTTGCTGAGTTAGAAAAACTAATCTCTCTGGGTCACAGCATTATTCCTGTTTGCAGTTATCATTTTTCTGCAACCGACACTCGTTTCGGCAAAGCGGAAGAACTCATGAAAAGAATCGAGGAAGCAGTCAACTGCCCAATTATCACTACACTATCGGGCGCTGAACCGGTGGGACCTAAACTCAAACCCGATATTATGGTCATATCTCCATGTACAGGCAATACTTTGGCAAAGCTTGCCTGCGGTATATCCGATACTCCGGTCACTCTGGCCGCCAAAGCACATCTTCGTAACCGTCGGCCTCTCGTTTTAGCAGTGGCATCGAACGACGCCCTTTCTGCAAATTTTCGAAATTTGGCAACGCTGTATGAAAAGAAAAATGTGTACTTTGTCCCTCTGTGTCAGGATGATATTTTAAAAAAGCCCTCCTCTCTCGTATGTGACTTTTCACAACTGGAAGACACCATAGCAGAAGCGCTTGACGGCAGGCAAAAACTACCTTTGTTCGTATAGTAAAAACTCGAAGGAGAAACCGGAACAATTTCTTCTTCGAGTTTTATTTTATCATTTAGCATTCATACACCGAAAAGAAGGGTTGCATAGGTGGGGAAGGGCCATTTATCCGAAGGAATACATTTTTCAGCGGCATCTGCTACTTCACGCAGGTTTTTCATTGCGGTCAATACACTGTCCTTATAAAATTGAGCCTGACATGATGTTTGACTCACCTTGGGGGCCTGTTCCACAGCAATTGCCAAGCAATCAATGCGGTCATACAAATCCGCAAGAATACTCTTCAGCTTTTCGCTGTCATTTATCATTGCAGGAATCATAAGCAGATCCGCTTCGGTCTTGCGCTTGGCGGTATACTCTGCCACAACAGGCAAAATATCCCGACGCGCCATATCCAACATGGTATTGGCTTCAATGCGCAACACTTTGCAATAATTTTCTAACATGATCTCACAGCGAGACTGTACTTCTGCCTCTGTGAAAATACCCATTTTTGTGAAGAGAGCCACATTCTTTTCATCGGCAAGACGCGGAATGGCATCTGCAGTGGTACGCAAATTGGAAAGCCCTCTGGCGGCTGCTTCCTGTTCCCAATCCTTTGAATAGTTATTTCCGTTGAATATAATTCGTTTATGATCACGGTAAGCATCCCGAATAATACGGCGTGCGGCGGCAATCGGATCCTTTTTTCCTTCCAAACGGTCTGCAAAATTAGAAAGCACTTCCGCAAGCATGGTATTGAGTCCCATATTTGCGTCGGAAATTGACTGCGAAGAGCCTACCATACGGAATTCAAATTTATTGCCGGTAAAAGCAAAGGGAGAGGTACGGTTGCGGTCGGTGGTATCCTTCTGGAAATCGGGCAATACATGCACGCCTGTTTGCATATTAGCAAGTTTTGCCGGAGAATACTTCTTTCCCGACTCTACGCAATCAAGGATGGCTGTTAATTCATCGCCCAAATAAATAGAAATAATAGCAGGAGGCGCTTCGCCTGCACCCAAGCGGTGATCGTTGGAAGCACTGGCAACCATCACGCGCAGCAGGTCCTGATACTCATCTACTGCAGTAATAACCGCAGAAAGAAATAGCAAAAATTGGGTATTCTCATGCGGATTGCTTCCGGGATTTAACAGGTTTTCACCCAATCCGGTGGCTATGGACCAGTTGTTATGCTTTCCGCTTCCGTTCACACCGGCAAAGGGCTTCTCATGGAACAAACATACCAGCCCTTGACGGTCAGCCACCTTTTTCATGATCTCCATGGTAAGCTGATTATGGTCAGCAGCCAAATTGGTAACGGAATAAACAGGAGCCAACTCATGCTGTGACGGCGCCGCTTCATTGTGTTCTGTGGCAGCGAAAATTCCCAGTTTCCAAAGCTCTCGGTCCAGTTCTGCCATAAAAGCCTTCACGCGCGGCTTAATCACACCGAAATAATGATCGTCCAGTTCCTGTCCCTTAGGTGCAGGTGCGCCAAAAAGAGTGCGTCCTGTAAAAACCAAATCTCGGCGCGAAAGATAATCTTCTTTATCCAAAATAAAGTATTCCTGTTCAGCACCGGTATTGGGCACAACTCTCTTTACTTCGGTTCTGCCAAGCGCATGCAGAACACGCACCGCTTGATCCGACAGAATTTCAGTGGAGCGAAGCAAAGGCGTTTTTTTATCCAACATTTCGCCTCCATATGAGCAGAAGGCGGTAGGAATACAAAGGGTATCATCTTTGATAAATGCATACGACGTGGGGTCCCAAGCGGTATAACCGCGGGCTTCAAAGGTAGCACGCAAACCGCCGGAAGGAAAACTGGAAGCATCAGGCTCACCTTTGATCAGATTCTTACCCGAAAACTTCTCAATGGCAGTGCCGTCACCTGCCGGCTGTAAAAACGAATCATGCTTTTCGGCGGTAATACCGGTCAACGGTTGGAACCAGTGAGTATAGTGGGTCGCCCCTTTTTCGATTGCCCATACCTTCATAGCATTGGCAACCACATTGGCAACCGTAATATCCAAATCTTTGCCGTCAAGAATGGTCTTCTTTAAGGATTTATAAATATCGCTGGGCAGCTTTTCACGCATCGCCCGATCATTGAAAACCATTTCACCAAAGTTTTCAGTTAATTTGCCCATATGAAACACCCTCACTTTTTACGTCATGAAGTAAGTATAGCCTTAAATCATCGTTTTGTCAACTGTTTTATCAAAAAAGCACGTATTTTTTCTATTTTTTTTAATTTTTACTTATATTTTTTAAAAAAATAATTATTTTTATTCGATATATGTGATTTTTTGCTATATTATAAGCATACAAAAGCTGAAAACAAATTGCTTTCTGGTTTTTTGAATTGAAAATACTATAAAAAACCATATTAAAACAAAAAACAAACGTCAAATTTTGTATTTTTCCATATTTTTAAATAATTTATGCCTATAAATCAAAATTTTGAGTAATCATATATTCTATATATAAAAAATCAAAGCCGACACTTCTGACGGCTTTGATTTTTTACTTATAATATATCAGAGATTTTGCCATGCAAAATTCCAACTGTCACGGCACATTGTATCCAGATCCTTTTCTGCTACCCAACCAAGCAGTTCTTTTGCTTTGCCGGGATTAGCATAACAGGTTGCCAAGTCGCCGGGGCGGCGTTCTACAATCTTGTACGGTATCGGTTTTCCGCATGCTTTTTCATAAGCCTTAACAACATCCAATACTGAGTAGCCAATCCCGGTTCCCAAATTGACAGTCAAAACACCCTTGTTTTTATTCAAATAATCAATGGCTTTCACATGACCGATTGCTAAATCCACCACATGGATGTAATCGCGTACACCGGTTCCGTCATGTGTATCGTAATCATCGCCAAATACGTTAAGCTGCGGCAATTTACCCACTGCTACCTTACAAATATAAGGCAACAGATTATTGGGAATACCATTGGGATCTTCACCCAAAAGTCCGCTTTCATGGGCACCGATCGGGTTGAAATAACGAAGCAAAGCAACCGACAAATCAGGATCCGCATTTGCCTCATCCTTGAGGATCACTTCCTGCATAGCTTTGGTAGAACCGTAGGGATTGGAACAATTACCGGTCTTCATATCTTCATTATAGGGTGATTCATTGTCAGAACCGTATACAGTCGCGGAAGAAGAGAATACGATCTGCTTACAACCGTATTTTTTCATAACCTCAAGCAGTACCAAAGTGCTGTCAATATTATTGCGGTAATAGAAAAGGGGCTTTGCTACCGATTCTCCAACTGCCTTCAATCCCGCAAAATGAATTACACTGGTGATCTCATGTGCTTGGAAAACCTTTTCCAGCTTCTCTTTGTCGCAAACATCCACTTCATAGAAATAGATCTTCGCGTCTGTCAGTTTCTTGATCTTATCCAATACTTCAATTTTTGAGTTATACAAATTGTCTACAATTACAATTTCTTTTTCGCCGGAGTTCCCCAGCTCCACGACCGTGTGAGAACCAATATAACCTATACCGCCTGTTACAAGTATCATAATTTTTATACCTCAATTCAGAACTTATTTATTCCACAGTTTATGGGGATACTTTCCTTTTTCAATCATAGCGAGAACGCTGTTTGTTACCGCTTCTTTGTCTGCTGCATAGGTTACACCGTACCATTGTGCCGGTGTAGGCAGTACGCGTACACAGCATCTGCCTGCCTCCATACCGCGGTTTACAGCACTGGGCAAATAGAATTCGCTTGTAATAGGATCTTCAATATAATGAAGGAATTCAGTAAAACGGCTTTCCAGTTCTTCAAATATACGAGGAGTAAATGCCCAGCAATTCATAGAAGCATATCCATTTTCATCGGTAGGATATTCTACATCATTCTCACTGTATACGGTTTCACCGTTTTCATTTCGATAGATTTTGGTACGTTCAATGATCTTAAGCAGTCTGCCATCCGGCTCGACTTGGCACAGACCGCGGGCAACAGAACCGTTTTCGGTCAGTGTATTTTTCAAAATATACCCCGCCATTGCGTATTCAGTGCCGGATGTTTCTTGGCTTGCCAAAAAGTCTCCCAAAATGCGGAAGGTTTCGGAACCGTAAAAATCATCTGCATTGATTACAATAAAATTTTCATCACCAATGGTTTCTTTGGCGCAAAGCAGTGCATGTCCGGTACCCCAAGGTTTCACACGCCCCTGTGGAACGGAAAACTCCTTGGGAATCATTGTAATATCCTGATACGCATATTCCACATGGATGTGTTCAGCAACTCTGTCTCCGATTGTTTCACGGAACAACGCTTCATTTTCTCTTTTGATAATAAATACAACACGGTCAATACCCGCCCTCAGAGCATCAAAAATAGAAAAATCAATAATGAATTCTCCGTTTGCGGTCATTGGATCCAATTGCTTCAGACCACCGTAACGTGATCCCAAGCCGGCTGCTAAAATTGTCAATGTCATGATGTTTCCTCCGTTTTCTTTCAATTTTATCGATTATATGGTTTCCTACGTATTTTATTTCATTACTTTCGGGGATCAATATGGGGAAAATAAGCTTTAAAATAATTGATTCCGGACCAAAGAGTCATTAACACCATAAATGCCATCGAGGCATAAGAAAGCACCTGCATATCGGCAATAGTACGGAAAAAAGGAATAAAGTAACCAAGAAAATCTCCCAGCACTACGGGTTCCAGTAAAACGCACATTACAAATACGATCTGAGATACGGTCTTCACCTTTCCCATCCAGTTTGCCGCTATGACAATACCGCTTGCATTATTTGCAACCATTCGAAGTGAAGTGACTGCCAATTCACGGAAAATAACTACAAAAGATGCAATTACCATCAGCAAGCAAAATATTTTATCGTTGCGATACATATAGATCAATCCCAAAAACGCTCCAAATACCATCAATTTATCTGCCAATGGATCTAAAAACTTACCAAAATCAGTAATCAAATTGTATTTGCGGGCAATTTTTCCGTCAAGCATATCTGTGATCGCCGTTCCCACAAATAATGCTGCGGCAATGATACGCTGGGCAATGGGATGTATAAAACTAACCAACATAAAGAAGAGAAATACAGGAATCAGACACATGCGCAGTATCGTTAGTTTATTGGGTAAATTCAATTTCATACGGTTTCCTTTCCGACATATCGACCAACCAGGTCATAGTCCAGTACTTGATCTATTTGCACCCGTACAAAACTACCAAGCGGCAATTTTCGGGGGGCAGTAAAGTATATTTTTCCGTCAATATCGGGAGCATCTGCGGTGCTTCTGCCAAAGAACATTTCAGAAACCGGGTCATAATCCTCCAGTAATACTGTCAGTATATCTCCGACTTTTTCTTCATTTTGTTTTTCTACCACAGAAAGCTGTTCACGCATGATAATATCATAGCGGTCTTGTTTGGTTTGTTCATCTATCTGGTCAGGAAGATCGTATGCAGGTGTATCCTCTTCGCGAGAATATGGGAATGCACCGAAACGGTCAAACTTAATATCACGGATAAAGTGACAGAGTTCTTCAAAATCCTGTTCTGTTTCACCCGGGAATCCTACAATTGCTGTAGATCGAATCACAATTCCCGGTACATTCTCCCGTAACCGTTTAATAGCATCCTTAATATCCAAAGAGGTTCCATGTCGGTTCATGCGTTTTAAAACAGGATCGGATATATGCTGAATAGGTAAATCTATGTATTTCACAAGACGGGAATTATTTTTAAATTCCGATACCAGATCATCTGTGATCTTATCGGGATAGCAGTAAAGAATGCGGATCCAGGGTATATTGGTCTGTTCTGTAATCGCATGGATCAATTCCGCCAATTTGTATTCTCCATAAAGGTCCAAGCCGTATCGGGAAGTATCTTGTGCAATCAAATTCAATTCTTTCACACCGGATTCCTCCAGCGCCTTGGCTTCTTCGATCAGATCCTCCATGGGGCGGCTGCGGAATTTTCCGCGGATCATGGGAATGGCACAGTAAGTACAGCAATTGTCGCAGCCTTCCGCGATCTTCATGTAGGCAGTATAGAAAGGAGTCGTTAAAATACGTCCTCCGCCAAGATCTGCTGTGCTCAGATCGGCACGGTCAAAATATTTTTCGCCGCCAAGAACGGTATCCACCGCTTCCACGATCTTATCCCAGCTGCCAACACCCAAAACGCCATCCACTTCCAAGAGTTCATTCATCACGTCTTTTCCGTAGCGCTGAGCGAGACAGCCTGTCACAATGATCCCTTTCAGTTTTCTATGTTCCTTTAGCCATGCCACATCCAAAATGCTTTCAATACTTTCTTTTTTAGCAGACTCAATAAAAGCACATGTATTCACAATAATCACATCGGCTTCAATATCCTCTGCCACAATTTCATATCCTGCCTCAGCCAATAGCTGGAGCATTCGTTCGGTATCCACCAGGTTTTTGGAACAACCAAGTGACACAAAACCAATTTTTGATTTACTTCTATCCATAAACTTTATTCCTTATTCATCAAGGTTTTCGTTATTCATTTTTTGCATTGCCTTACGAATATCGCTATATATAAAACCGCGGCGAAGGAGTGCTTCAACGGTTTTTTTATCGGTTTCCTTTTGGATCTTGGGAATCACCTTACAGCAATTATTCACTTCGTCCACCAATTCAAGAGCTTCTTCCATCCAGACCGACAAAGTCTTTGCAGAAAATCCTTTTTGCTTTACTTGCATCGCAATGCGACGCTTTCCATATAATTTTACATTTCCCAAATATTCAACCAATCGAAATAAATATCTTTTCTCATCCAGATACCGATGTTTTACCATATAAGCAACCGCATACTCTGTCGAATGGGATGAATAACCCTTATCCAGTAGTTTTTGCCGCAATACCGACTCTGTTGTTTCGGCATACGCCAATATATTCAGTGCTGTTTTCAGCGCCTGTTCCTGTTCATTATCAGAAGAAAGCTGTTTTTTCTCTTTATTCATCGTCACCCAAGCCAAGAGAAGTGATATCAAACTCTACATCTTCGTCTTCATCCGATAAAATTGCTTCTTCTTCCTCGGGTAATTCTCCTGCCACAGCGGCATTTCGAATTCTTTCTTCGATTTCAGCCAACAATGCAGGATTTTCTTCAAGTGTTTTACGGGTATTTTCCTTGCCCTGTCCCAAACGCTCACCATTATAGAAGAAATAAGCACCGGAACGCTCAAGTATACCTAAAATAAGTCCAACTTCAATGATCTCGCTCATTTTAGATATACCTTTTCCATAGATAATATCAAATTCAGCCGTCTTAAAAGGAGGTGCTACTTTATTCTTTACTACCTTACATTTGGTTCTGCCGCCGTAGATATCGTTACCGTTTTTCAAGTTTTCACTGCGGCGCACATCAATACGTACAGAAGCATAGAATTTCAGTGCTCGGCCACCGGTAGTAACCTCGGGGTTTCCGTATATAACACCCACTTTTTCACGCAGCTGATTGATAAATATCACGATACAGTTGGACTTAGAAATTGCACCTGACAGTTTGCGCAAAGCCTGAGACATGAGTCTGGCATGCAGACCCACATGAGAGGAGCCCATATCGCCATCAATTTCCGCCTGCGGAACCAGCGCCGCAACAGAGTCAACAACTACAATATCAACCGCACCCGAACGAACCAATGCTTCGGTAACCTCCAAAGCCTGTTCTCCCGAATCGGGCTGAGAAACCAGCATTTCATTGATGTTTACACCAAGTGCCTTGGCATAATTCGGATCCAATGCATGTTCAGCATCCACAAATGCAGCAACACCGCCCTGTTTTTGCACTTCTGCCACAGCATGCAGTGCCACTGTTGTCTTACCGGAAGATTCCGGACCGTAAATTTCAATAATACGACCTCTGGGAAGTCCGCCCACACCCAGCGCCAGATCCAAAGTCAGCGAACCGGTGGAAACCGCACTGACCTCCAGGCTGTTACCTTCTCCCAGGCGCATGATCGTGCCGGCACCGTATTTTTTTTCAATCTGAGAAATGGCGGTATCCAGTGCTTTTCCCTTTGGATCTTGCGCAGTTGTTGCCGCCGTTTTTTTGGTTTGTCTTGCCATTGGAAATTTCCTTTCCGGATTTTAATCTTACAATTAAAATCACCGTTCTAAACTTATAAACTGATTTGTTTTGATTATCTGTGTCTTATCAAAACTTAATATGCCGCACTGTCCAGTACCCATATACCGTCTTGATTTACAAGGGTAATTTTCTTCTTTTTTTCTTCTCCCTTGCTGGTGATTACATTTACTTCAACCACTGCCGTTGCAGGAGTTCCTTCCACCACTTTGGCACTGTCTATATCTATCTGCTGTAAAAGTGCCATAGGCTCGTGCTGTATATTGATCTTAAGACGTTGTTCGCCCTCGGTAAAGGACATAAAATAGCGGGATGCAAAATAATCGGTACCTTCAAAAGCATACTCATAAATGCTCACCAAATATTCTGCCGAAAAAACCGTTTCCGCAACCTTTTTTATCTCATCGATCGATTGGTAAGCAGCGTCCTTGGATACAAATGCGTAGTAATCGGTACTGTCTTCGGACAGCGCATCATAAGGAAGACCTTTGCCGTAGAATATCTCTGTTAATTCCTTTGCTTTGGGAAGAAGCCTTTCCAATTCTTCTTTTGCTTGCGCATCCGAAAGTGTCATAAACTTACAAGAACAAAAGCAAGGAATTAAAAAACAAATTACCAATAGACAACATAAAACTTTTTTATTCATTTTTATACCTCATCGGTAATATCTACGATCTCATTGTTTGTATTTCCATCGATTGTCTGTTCTTCTTTTTCGCTTTCTACTACCGCAAAGTTTACAATTTCATTTTCTTCTGCCATACGCATGACAATTACACCGCCCGCGGTACGTCCATAGGTAGGAACATCCGATACCGGAACACGAATCACATTACCGTCATTGGTAACAATCATCAAATCCTCGTTTTCTTCCACAGCAGCAATACCTGCAAGAAGTCCGGTTTTGTCACTGATATTATGACAGCATACACCCTTACCGCCGCGGTTATGGCAAGCAAAGTCTGCAAAGTCACAACGCTTTCCGTAACCCTTCTTTGTAATGGTTACCAACTGTTTTGTTTCGTCCACCAGTGCCACACCTGCAACCACATCGCCTTCGGTCAAACGAATACCGCGCACACCTCTGGCAGATCTTCCCATCACTCTTGCATCATTTTCATCAAAACGGCAGGCAAATCCGGCCTCGGTGGCGATAATTACCTGATCGGAACCGGTGGTATGGCGTACATAAATCAGCTCATCCCCTTCATCCAGAGTCAAAGCACGTTTACCGCCTTTGCGCTTGTATGCAAATTCACAAAGCTGAGTTCTCTTAACCGTGCCTTGCTTGGTCACAAACAGAAGATATTCTTCTTTGTCATCTTCCATATCAAAATCAGCAACCGACAGCATGGCAGTGATCTTTTCACCTTCTTCAAGCTCCAGAATATTGACGATATTGGTACCCTTAGCAGTACGTCCCGCTTCAGGAATCTGGTATGCTTTGATCATTTGTACCTTGCCGAGATTGGTAAACAGCATCAAATACGAATGGCTGTTCACGGCAATTACATTTTCTACAAAATCCTCTTCCTTGGTAGTCATACCCACAATACCTTTACCGCCTCTGCGTTGCGCGGAATAAGTATCGGAATTGAGGCGTTTAATGTAGCCCGCATGGCTCATGGTAATTACGCAAGTATGGCGTTCGATCAAATCTTCCAGAACGATGTCGTCCTCAGCGGGAGCCAGTTCTGTACGGCGCTCATCGCTGAAACGTTCTTTGATGGCAAGCATCTCTTCTTTAATAATACCGCGAATCTTACTTTCATCGGCGAGAATTCCCTGCAATTCATCCACAATTTCTTTCAACTTGGCAAGACGGTCCTCGATCTTCTGCCGTTCCATACCCGACAGCTTACCCAAGGTCATATCTACAATTGCCTGTGCCTGTATTTCGGAGAATCCGAAACGTTCCATCAAACGTTCTTTGGCATCGGAAATAGAAGAACTACTCTTAATAATGGCAATAACCTCGTCAATATGGTCAATTGCGATACGGTAGCCCTCATAAATATGCATCTCCGCCAGTGCCTTATTCAAATCAAAGCGAGTACGGCGCTCCACTACTTCCTTTTGATGGGCAATGTAATGCTGTAAAATTTCTTTCAAAGAAAGTATTTTGGGAACATTATTTACAATTGCCAACATATTGGCAGCAAAAATACTCTGTAAAGGAGTATGTTTATACAGCTGATTCAGTACTACTTCACCGTTCATGTCTCTACGGTATTCAATTACGATCCGCATACCATCACTGCCGGTTTCGTCACGTAATCCTGTAATACCTTCCACCCGCTTATCCTTGTGGCATTCGGCAATCTGCTTCACCAGTTCTGCCTTATTGACCTGATAAGGAATCTCAGTTACTACAATACGGTGGTTTTCTTCTTCAATCTCACAACGCGCACGTACCATGATCTTTCCCTTACCGGTAGCATACGCTGAATAAATACCGGAAGTACCGCAAATTAAGGCACCTGTCGGGAAGTCAGGACCTTTGATGAATTGCATCAGATCCTGTAGGTTTGCATCGGGATTTTCCATAAGATGGATCGTACCGTCAATAACTTCTCCCAAATTGTGGGGGGGAATATTGGTTGCCATACCAACCGCAATACCCATCGAACCGTTTACCAAAAGATTGGGGAAACGGGTGGGCATAACGGTGGGCTCTTTTGACTTATTATCAAAATTGGGAACAAAATCCACCACATCTTTATCTATATCACGCAACAGTTCATTTGCAATGCGTGCCATTCTCGCTTCGGTATAACGGTAAGCAGCAGCACTGTCACCATCTATATTACCAAAGTTTCCTTCGCCTTCCACCAATGTATAACGCATATTAAAGGGTTGTGCAAGACGTACCATGGCATCGTATACAGAAGAGTCACCGTGAGGATGGTAATGACCCAGCACATAACCAACCGTGGTTGCCGATTTACGGAAAGGACGGTCATGCGTCAGTCTTTCTTCATACATGGAGTATAGAATACGGCGGTGAACAGGCTTCAAACCGTCTCTTACATCGGGAAGAGCGCGGCTGACAATTACACTCATCGCATACTCAATAAAGGATTTTTTAACCTCCTTCTCCATTTGTATGTTAAGTATCTTCTGATCTTTGAACTCGTAGTTCTTGTTTTTTTCCATTCTTATATCTCACTTCCCCGAATTTGTTTCTTCGGTTTGTTCGCTTTTCTCTTCAGTTTTTTCAAAATCAATTGTCTGATCGGATTCTTCTTCCTTTTCGACATCTTCGGTCAATTCAGTTTCCGGTTCTTCCCATTTCATAACAGATACCTTTGGCAAATAGGGAAGTACATCGCTTTGTACAGGGAAAGCACCGGGCTGTCCTACAACCTTGGCACAAGCGGCGGCTCCTGCCAACTGCAGGGATTTTTCCATGGAAAGTCCCTTGGAAAGAGCAGCAGCCAATACACCAAATACCGTATCACCGGCACCAACCGTTGTACTGCAATTCACTTCCGGCACTGTTACACGGTAGCATACCTCTTTATCGGCATATATCATTCCGTCGCCACCAATGGTTACAAGTAATCGTGTATCATATTTTTGTGCAACTTCTTTTGCGTTTTTAATAATTTCAGGAATACTTTGCAATGCTCCGCCGCAATATGCCTCAAACTCGCTGAGATTGGGCTTTACAAGATAGGGAGAAGACTCTATTCCGCGTCTGAGTGTTTCACCGTCACAGTCAAGCATCGTAGGAATACCCAGTTTTTTAAATAAAGCTATCATTCCGGCATAAATACCGCTTTCCACACCGGGAGGAACACTACCGGAAAGAACAATAAACTCGGGTTTTCCTTCTTTTTGAATATCCATGATCAGTCTGGCAATAAAAGGCTTCATTTCCTCTGCCGATAAACGGCTGCCGTATTCATTGAATTCAGTGGTAAGCCCATTGTTTGCATATACTTTCAGACAAGTACGGGTTAGTCCTTTTTTATATTCCGCGCGGATATCGCAGTTCAATCCCACAGTACTTTTTTCAAATTCTTCTATATTATCTTTTCCGATAAAGCAGTACGCAACTGCCTCACTGCCCATACCGCAAGCAGCCTGCGCACAATTGATGCCCTTTCCGCCTGCAGCTACTTTTGTCAAATTACCTCTGTTGACATCCCCTAAAATCAGATTTCCATCCAGTACCAAAGTACGATCAATTGTGGGATTTAATGTTACTGTATATATCATTTTATACCTCAAATATCGAGATTTTCCGCATATTTTGCATTTTGTTCAATGAATTCGCGGCGGGGTTCTACTTTATCACCCATCAGTACAGAGAATATTTCATCACAGGCAATCGCATCGTTAATGTCTACCTTCAAAATAATTCTCTTTTCAGGATCCATGGTGGTTTCTTTCAACTGTTTTGGATTCATCTCACCAAGACCTTTGTAACGGTCTACATCTACTCCCTTGGTTCCCAATTCTTCAATATACTGATCGCGTTCTTCATCGGAATAAGCATATCGGATCTGTTTTCCTTTGAATACCTTATAGAGAGGGGGCTGTGCCAAATAAACATGTCCCTGTTCGATCAAAGGACGCATATGACGGAAGAAGAAGGTGAGCAAAAGAATACGAATATGAGAACCGTCCACATCGGCATCCGCCATAATAATAATTTTACCATAACGAAGCTTCGCCATATCAAAACTGTCGCCGATTCCGCAGCCAAGCGATTGAATAATAGGCTCCAGGGAAGGATTTCCGTATACTTTATCCAGTCGTGCTTTTTCCACGTTCAATACCTTACCTCTTAAAGGCAATATTGCTTGAAAACGGGGATCGCGGGCACCTTTTGCAGATCCGCCTGCCGAGTCACCCTCTACCAAAAATACTTCAGTCAGTTCCACATTGCGGTCAATACAGTCCCAAAGTTTCCCGGGAAGAGAGAAACCGTCAAGTGCACCCTTACGGCGAGTCAATTCTCTGGCTTTGCGGGCAGCCTCTCTGGCTCTGGAGGCGGCAAGCGCTTTTTCCATAATGGCTTTTGCAACAGAGGGGTTTTCTTCAAAAAATTCAGAAAGTTTTTGAGAAACTGTATTGTCTACCAAAGTACGAATCTCACTGTTGCCCAGTTTTGCCTTGGTTTGGCTTTCAAACTGTGCATTTTCCAATTTTACACTAATGATAGCGCAAATACCCTCGCGTACATCTTCGCCTGACAGCTTATCATTTTCTTTGAGAATACCGTTTTTCTTACCGTAATCGTTAATGACCTTTGTAATTGCCGATTTAAAGCCGGTTTCATGGGTACCGCCTTCAATGGTATTCATATTATTGGCAAAAGTCAAAATTGTTTCGTTATAGCTTGTATTATACTGAATAGCAACTTCGGCAATACTGCTGCCTTTTTCGCCTTTCATGTAAATTACTTTTTCATGTATTAAATCATTGTGCCGCTGTGCATTGAGATATTCTACAAAACTGCAAATACCGCCTTCATAATAAAGATCGTTTTCTACAATCTCATCGGTACGTTCATCTCTGAGAATAATACGAATGCCCGCATTCAAGAATGCCTGCTCACGCATACGGTTCAAAAGTGTGTCATATTCAAACACAATTTCTTCAAATATGGTGGGGTCGGGCTTAAAAGTCACCTTCACACCGTGAGGACGCTGGGGACTTTCCCCTTCACATACAAATTTACGCGCAACTTTTCCTCTTTCAAAGCGCTCGGTATAGCGTTTTCCTTCGTAAGCATTATCCAGTTCTACCCATTCGGAAAGTGCATTCACTACCGATGCTCCCACGCCATGCAAACCGCCGGCAATTTTATAGCCGCCGCCGCCGAATTTTCCGCCCGCATGCAATATAGTGTATACAACCTCGGGGGTAGGAATTCCCTGTTTGGGATGGATAGCAGCAGGAATACCGCGTCCATTGTCAATAACGGTTACACTGTTATCGGTATTGAGAATTACGCGAATGGTGTCACAATATCCGGCAAGCGCCTCATCTATTGAGTTGTCGACAATTTCGTATACCAGGTGATGCAACCCTCTGATAGAGGTAGTACCAATATACATGCCGGGACGCTTTCTGACAGCCTCCAAACCCTCCAAGACTTGGATTTGTGTTTCATCATAATGATTTTCTTGCATGTATTCGTTCATATTAGTACCTCATGTCGCCTGTTGGCGATCCAAATAATGAATTTGATTTTTTACCGCATTGCGGCGTTAATTGATTTTAGTTTATAATCCGTTTTTCAATCTTTGACGTAATACAGATGCGGAAAAGGGAGAAAAATAAACCTGTTCCCATTCTCCGTCGTCATAGAGAATAAAAGATTTCGGTAAAGAAGCAGCGACGGTTGTAATTGCTCCCTCTTTTTGTTTTTTTTGTAACCATGTTCGTGTGACAGGGGACTCTGTAGCACTGTCCATATCGAAAATTCCGACAATTCCTTCGGTTGGAATACTGCGAAGATTTCCGATTTGTAAGTATACCGATTCAGTTCGATAGTTTTGTATATCTACCTTTTTCAACTCGGAATAACCCCTTCCCCGAAAATTGCTGTATTGTATCTCTGGAACAACCCGTAATGATCACTTGACGGTCATCAAATGCCGTCAAAAGATATTCGCTTCTTCGGCTGTCCAGTTCACTCAAAAGGTCGTCCATCAAAAAGACCGGATATTCACCGCTTTCTTCCTTTGATATCTCTCCCTCTGCCAATTTCAGTGCCACTGCCAGACTGCGCTGCTGTCCTTGCGAGGCATAACTGCGGGCAGACTGACCGTTTAACAGTATTTCAATATCGTCTTTGTGAGGACCGTACAAAGTAATTCCCGCTCTTTGTTCTCTTTCGAGATTTTCACTGAATAAACGATAATATTCATCCGCTGAAAGTTCTTTTCGATATCGGATCTCCGGGATTTCTTTTCCACCCGTCATATCACAAAATATATTTTTTACATGTTCATTTATGCGTTTTACATAAGACGCTCTCATGGAGGATACCGTTTGCGCAACCTCAGAAAGTTGTTTTGACCATATTTCTATAGTATCGTCAAACGCTTTTTTTTCATATACAGCATTTTGTATCAAACGGTTTCTTTGAGAAAGAATACTGTTATATTTCTGCAGTGCCACCACATGTGCCGGAAAAAGTTGTGCAATGCCTCCGTCCGCAAATCCCCTGCGTTCGGAAGGACCGCTTTTTACGATCGAAAGATGTTCGGGACAAAACAAAACTGCCCGAAAATTACCTATAAACTCAGACATCTTTCTTAAATAAACGCCGTTTTTACTGCATGTCTTTCTTCCTTTTCCGATAAAGCGCATTTCCAGCACTTGCTCTCTTTGCCGATCGGCATATACCATTTTAAGTGCTGCTGCATTTTCGCCCTGCTTTATGAATTCTTTTTCATGCACAGTACGATGGCTGCGCCCCTGTGCCAAAAGGTATATTCCCTCAAGAGCATTGGTTTTTCCCTCAGCGTTGCTGCCGTACAACAGATTTACACCCGGTTCCAATTCTATACGGGCATTTTCAATATTTCGAAAATTTAAATAGGATACAGCGCGGCAAATCATTCTTTCATTTTAACCGGGCATACCATGTATAGATAGCTGCCTTTTTCCGATTCTTTCTTATCGTCTTCTGATTCGTTTTCAGTTTCTGCCTTTTCAATAACCATGCTCATGAGCGGAGTGGACATAGAAAGGCGGATCTTATCTTCCGAAATGGAACGAAGTGCATCCAACAGAAAACGGCAGTTGAAACCGATTGTCAAATCAGAACCTTCTTTTTCAATTTCAATTTCATCATTTGCCGCACTGACAGTAGAAACCGAGTTTACCTTCAAAATTTGATCTTCAAAAATGCATTTTACATAACTGCGCACCTGCCCCAGCGATTTATCATCGGTAACAAGCGATGCACGTTCCAAAGATTCAATGAAAGAAAGACGGTCAATGGTTACATGGATACCTTGATCCTTCGGAATTACTCTTTCGTAATCGATATATTCACCGTCGATCATACGGGAATAAAAAAGAATGTCGTCAAAAGCAAATATAATGTGTTTACGGCCAAAAGTCATAACAATTTCTTTTTCACTGTCAGAAATCATTTTACATAATTCAGAAAGTGTTTTTCCGGGAACAATAAAACCGATGCGGTGCTGTTCTTCTCCTTCTCCAAGCCCTCTGCTTTTGATCTGACAAATCTTTTCACGTACTGCCAAGCGGTTACCATCGCAAGCAACAGCCTGTAGTGTATCTCCCGAAATTCTGAAGAATGCACCTCCCAGTACAGCTCTTTGCTCACTGGAGCCGATGGCATGGGAAATTTGAGAAACGGTCTTGCGTAAAACCTTTTGTTGCAAAGTAATGCTCTTTTCGCCGGTCAATTCGGGCAAATTCGGAAATTCATTTCCGGGAAGGGCAGAAAGAGAAAATTCACTCTTTCCGCTGCGGATTTTTACTTGGTTTTTATCATTCACTTCAACGGTAATGTAGCGCTCGGGCATTGTACGGATAATGCGGAAGAATTTTGCCGCATTGATAATATAACTGCCGCCTTCGTTTACCTGGGCAGGAATGGTTGTTCTGAATCCTTTTTCCAAATCGTAGGTCGAAAGAGTACAAGCACTGCCTTCCACCGTGGTAAAAAGAATACCTTCAATGGAAGAAATGGTATTTTTATCGCTGACAGCGCTCATTGCGGGCGTTACTGCGGCAATCAGTATATCTTTTTCAAATGTTATTTTCATCGGTTGTTCCTTTCCGTTTTCCTGCGCTTAGCAGAGGTAAAAATAAATAATTATAAATAAATAGAAGTAGAAGAAGTAGGGGGTGGGGAAAGCGGGGAAAAGTGCATTTTTTGGCTTTATATCGGCAAATTCGTATCGGGATAAATACCAAAACAGAATGGAATAACAAAGGGAAAATATGTTAAGATAAATTTTCCAATTTTGGCAAATGAATTTTCTAACAGTTTATATACAGCTTTTCCACGCTTTTTCCAAAGGACATTTTCTTTGTTTCCACAGGCATACTTGTGTATATGTGGATAATTGTTTGGGGATTTATGGGGAAAAATAAGCAATTTACGCATAATAAGCGTATATTTAAATGATTATTCTCTGACTTCACGAATAATATCGTTGATTTCAATGTCGAGCAGAGGATTGGTTCTCAGTTCATTTTCAATAACTTGAATGGAAGACATAACCGTCGTATGGTCACGTCCCAAGATCCGTCCGATGGCAGGCAGAGAAAGATCGGTCATTTTTCGGATAATGTAAATGCAGATATGCCGCGCCATGGCAATTTCCTTGGTTTTTTTTCTTCCCTTAATATCATCTTCGGATAGTCCATATTTTTTACAGACCTTGGAAATGATATTTTCAACCGTCATGGTGGGGCTTTCGTCGGCAGTGATCATATCCGAAATACAAGTTTGTGCCATTTCGCGCGTGATCGGAACGCCGTTTAAGAAACTGTGCGCACTGATGCGTTTTACTGCTCCTTCCAGTTGGCGTATATTGGATTTCAGATTTTCGGCAAGGAAGTTGAGTACATCGTAGGGAATATTTACTCCGATCATCTTGGCTTTGTTTTTTAAAATCGCTGAGCGAAGCTCAAAATCAGGCGGCTGAATATCGGCAAGTAAACCCCATTCAAAGCGGGTTTTCAATCGGTCTTCCAGTGTTTTCATGTCTCTTGGAGGACGGTCGGCAACCAGAACAATTTGCCGGTGATCTTCGTAAAGAGCGTTAAAGGTATTAAAGAACTCTTCTTGGATACTTTCCTTTCCGGCAATGAATTGGATATCGTCGATCAGTAACAAATCAGCGTTGCGGTATTTATTTCGGAATTGTGTTTGATTTTTTTTACCAATGCTTTCAATGAGCTCATTGGTGAATTCTTCGCCGCGGATATAGACGATCTTCATGGAAGGATATTTTTCCGCCACCTTATTCATAATGGCATACAGCAAGTGTGTTTTTCCAAGACCGCTGGGACCATATATGAAGAGAGGATTGTATTCCATGGCAGGACGCTCTGCAACTGCCATGCAGGCGGCATAGGGATAGCGGTTGGAGGAACCGACTACGAAGTTATCAAAGGTAAAGTCTGCATTTGAATATATTTGGGAAGACTTCATGATTACAGGCGGTGCGTAATTGGGATTTTGAATATTGCTCTTTTGTTCAGGCTGTAATTGACCTGTAAGCTCCGCAATATCCGGCTCTCCCTTTTCACTGGAACGGAAGCTGACCTCAATATCAAAGCCGATGATCTCGCTTAAAGCATTGTGTACGATGGGTTTGTAGCGTTTACTTAAAATATCGCATTTCAAATCGCTGGCAATGCAAACTACAGCTTGTTCATTATCTAAAAACAACAGTTTAGTATCGGCAAACCATAGATCATACACAGATTTAGCAGTCTCGTTTTTCAGTTTTTCCAGCACTGAAGACCAGATTTCATCATAGGATTGTTGCATATTGAGTCCTTTCTTTATAGGGCACCTCTAAAAAGAGGAGTAGACATACGTATAATAATTATAATATATTATAACATATTATATAATATATTGCAAGAGTTAACGAAAAATTTACAATTTTTTTTGGCAATTTATATTTATTTTCATATAAAAAATGTGAAAAACCCCTTGACAAAGCGGCAAATAACAGTATATAATAAGAAATGTCGCAACAGAAATACTTCTTGAAAGTGAGGTGTGTCAAAATGTTTGGAACCTATCAGCCTAAAAAACGTCAGAGAAAAAAGGAACATGGCTTTCGTAAAAGAATGAGCACAGCAAATGGAAGAAAAGTTTTGAAAAGAAGACGCCAGAAGGGCAGAGCAAAGCTTTCTTACTAATTTTTGTTTAAAGCAGAAACCAAAAAATAAAAAACCGCCGATCTCCCTATCGGGGGTTTTTGTTTTGATGGCAGAAAGGAGGGCGCTGTGAAATATAAAGCGCTTTGTGAAAACCATTTGTTCGGTAAGGTATATGCTGCGAATAATCGCTGTACTACCAAAACCGTAACGGTTTTTGTCCTTGCCGACAAACATGCAGGAAGATTGCGTAAAGAAAATCCGGAAAAAATGAAAATTAACAGAGTCGGGATCGTCGCTTCCAAAAAATTGGGAGGAGCTGTATATCGAAACAGAGCGCGCCGTTTGATCCGACGCGCGATGTATGAGATTGAAGAACAGACCCCTCTTGTAAAAGGAAAGCTGATTGTAATCACGGCAAGAGAATATCTTGTTTCGGGCAGTAAAATAAAAAAAGATACGGATTACGTAAAATGTGCCGAAGTGCGTCATGATATGGAAAAAGCATTTCGCCGCTTGAACTTAATACCGTGAAAAAATGGATTATCGGACTGCACGATCGGATGATTTCTTTTGTTTTGTTTCCGGTTCGTTTTTACAGAAAACATCTTTCCCGTCGAAAAGCAGCTCCCTGCTGTCGCTTTTTACCAACTTGTTCCGAATATTGTATAGAAGCAGTTGAGGAATGGGGAATATTTATTGGACTTATGTTGTCGCTATGGCGGCTTCTCAGATGTAATCCTCTTTGCCGGGGCGGATACGATCCGGTACCGAAGAGAAAAAAGATTAAAAAATAATGTAAAGTTTGATCTGTTGCGCGGATATTGTAACGCAGGCGGAATTGTGTCAGGGACCCGCCCGCCCAATAATGACCTGACAATATGAAATACGAGGAAAAGAATGAACAATTTTCAGACAAATATCAAGGTAAGAGTATTTGCACTGTTTCTTACTTTGATCATGCTTTTGTCTTTTGCCACTACCGCATCGGTATATGCGGAAACATCCGATAAGGCTGATACAAAGACAGAAGTAAGCGCAGAAGATGCAAAATCTTATTCTTTTGAAAAAGACGGTATCTCCTATCTTATAACAGGAGAAAACACGGTTACGGTACTTGCATTCAACGGCAGTGAATTTGAGAATGACACGGTTGTGATCGACAAGGTTACCCACGATAGTGTTGAGTATACCGTTACCTCCATTCTCTCCATGAAGGGAATCGGAAACGATGCTTTAACGGTTGAGATCGGTGCAAAAGTTGTCACAATCGGTAATGAAGCATTTAAGAACTGCGAAAATACCACCATTAAGTTTAAAGAAGCCGAAAATGTTAAAACTGTAGGCACAGAAGCTTTTAAGGGTATTAAAGAACTCAATACTTCCATTAAGAATTTTGAAAACCTCACCATGGTGGGCAAAGATGCATTTGCCATTGACGGACTTTCTTTAACAGAGGATGAAAACGGTTTTGTACTGCTTTCGGAAGGAAAACTCCTTTATAAGTATGAAGGTGAAGAGAATAAAATCACTCTTCCCGATTCTGTAACGACCATTTGCGGCGGTGCCTTTGCCGGTAAATCCGAGATTATTGAGATCGATCTGAACAAGGCTACCGTGATCGGTGAAAATGCCTTTAACGGTTGTACTGCCCTTATTACTTTGGTAAATACCGATAAAGTGACTGCAGTTGGCAGAAATGCGCTGAACGGTACTGCGTATTATACCAACTTAAAGAGCAGCGACAATTTCTGCCGTATGAGCGAAAACAAAGAAGCGGCAGGATATAAGGTGCTGGTTAAGTATACCGGCAGTGCTGCCAATGTAACGATTCCCGAGGGTATTACCTATATCGGTTCTGCTTTTGAAGGAAATGATACTATTGTAAAAGTTGTAATTCCTTCTTCTGTTTCGGTTATTTGCGACGGTGCTTTTTCGGGATGCAGCAAATTGCAGGAAGTGAATATGGCAAATAACTCTGCCGAAAACGCTTCCCTTACCATCGGCTCCGAAGCATTTGAAGGAACACTGATCAAATCTATTTTTATTCCCAGCCAGGTAATTTCGATTGCAAGCGATGCCTTTAAAGACTGCGAAAACCTGAGCGAAATCCAGGTGAGTAACAAGGAAAGCTGGCTTTTGGTAGGCGGCGGTGCCTTCGATCAAAAGCTGGTCAGCTTTGATAAATATACCGCCGAAGACCAAAAACACAGTGAAGAAGATAATAAGAATATTCTTTCCTATATCAATATGGTCTTTGGTTGGATCATGCTCATTTGCAGTAAAATAAGCGGCGGTATTTATCTTATTGCACTGTTTATTTTTGCTGTGATCATGAAGATCATCCTGTTCCCCTTCGGTATTAAACAACAGAAGGGTATGATCAAGCAAGCGCAGTTCCGCCCCAAGGAAATGGCAATTCAAGCTAAGTACAAGGGACGTACCGACCGCGCGACCATGCAGAAGATGCAGCAGGAGATCATGGAAGCAAGACAAAAGGAAAACATCGGCATGATGAGCGGATGCTTGCCCCTGCTTTTGCAGCTTCCCATTCTGTTGATCCTCTTTAATGTTATTATGAACCCTCTGCAGTATATCTGCGGAGCTACCACCGGTACTATCGAGGTATTGACCGACCGTGCCATTAACCTCGGATATCTGGCAAACAGCACCGGACGTGACGTGGAACTGGTTGGTATTTTGCGTGACCATTTTGCGGATTTCGAAGGTTTGAAGGGTCTTGCCAATTGCGGTATCAATTCCATTTCCGATCTTCCCAACTTCACTATTGGTAAATTTGACCTGGCGCAAAAGCCGGAGTTGGCACTCTCCTTTACCATACTGATTCCGATTATCACACTGATTGTATCGTATTACAGCATGAAGCTGAACCGCAAGATGTCCTATCAAGCACCCGCTCCCGGCGGAGAGGACGCGGCAATGTCTATGAAGATCATGGACTGGGTAATGCCTATATTCAGTGCGTGGATCTCCTTCATGTATCCCGCTGTAATCGGTTGTTACTGGATATTCCAGAATATCCTCTCTACTTTACAGCAATGGATTCTGAAGAAAATGTATCCTCTGCCCGAATTTACCGAAGAGGATTACAAGAAGGCTGAAAGAGAACTGATGGGTAAATCGGCTAACAAGCGTCCCAAGCCCGGATCTAATTATGATCCCAATAAACCAAAGGTACGTTCTTTGCATCATATTGACGATGATGATGATGACCTGCCTCCACCTGCTCCCAAAAGCAATTACTACGAAGATGACGATAATGATACCTCTGAAGGCGGCAATTCTGCCATCGGAAGAGCGGATTTGAAATGATGGAGTAATATAACATGAAAAATGAAGTAATTTGTCAAGCCAAAACAGTGGAAGCTGCCATCGAAAAGGGCGCCAAAGAATTGGGCGTGGATCCTGCTCGTGTACAGGTAGAGGTCCTTGTTGAACCCAAGCGCGGATTTCTCGGTATCGGCGAAGTACAGGCAAAGGTAAAGATCAGCTATACCGTTGAGCCAGCCGAACTGGCAATGAATTTTATCCGCACCCTTGTGGATAACATGGGAATGGATGTACAGATCACCATGACCGATGGAGAAGACAATGAAAAATGCATCAAGGTAGACGGTGATGATGCCGGCGATCTGATCGGTTATCACGGTGAAACACTGGATGCACTGCAGTATTTGACCAATCTTGCCGCAAACAAGAAGAGCGACGAGGATGATGAACGCAACTATACCAAAATCCACCTGGATGTGGAAAACTACCGTGAAAAACGTGCAGATACCCTGCGCGCATTGGCACGCCGCATGGCAAACAAGGTGTTGAAATATAAGCGCAATGTTACTCTTGAACCCATGACTCCCAATGAGCGCCGTATCATTCACTCCGAGATCCAAAAGATCGAAGGTGTGACCACCCATTCCATCGGCACTGACAACGAACGCCGTGTGGTAATTTCTCTGGAAAAATAATGATAAAAGGATCGCGAAAGCGATCCTTTTTGACTTAATATGATTAATTTGTTTCAGTTTCTGCTTCCGGAGGTCTTTCCAGATCAAAGCCCAGGGTGGCGGCAAAAAGATTGACGGCGGCATTGTATTTCTCTTGTTCGATGTGTAAAGGCTTAATTTTAATACAAAGGACAGTATCATCGGGAAGTCCGTCAAATACTTCGAAGTATTTTCCAAACGCTGTATCTTTCAGATAAACACCCTTTCCGTCGGAAAACAGCTTTTCGGGTAATAGATCCTCTGAAACCAAGGAATCAAACCGTTCTAAACGCTCTTTACTTTCTTCATAGTGGGCTTTATCCAGCAGGCAAATAGTCCCTTGACCGTACAGTATTTCTTGATTGTATTCGTTATTTGCAGCTCCCAGATCACCCATAAAGATAATATCCCCTTCTTCACGGGCATCCATAACTTTGGTGGCTACTTGATCGCCCGAAAGCACGGTGGTAACGATGAGTTGGGTTATTTTCTTGCCGTCATTGTTTGCATCCTCTGTTAAAACCTGTTGAAATGCCTTTTCGACCGAGTCGATCGCGCTTTCACTGAAATATGCGGGTCCTCCATAATACAGCAGAACATCCGGTTCTTCCTTTGATATAACCGAGGAAACGATCATAATGGCAACGATCAAAAAGAATACTACAACAATGGTATGCCATTTATAGTGATACCAAAAATTTTCTGTCTTTTCTTTAAAGGTCAGATTTTTTGTACCTGTTTTTTCCATGATTCTCTCTTTTCACTTATTTTTATAATACTATAGCATATTTGGGGTGAATTTTCAAGGTATTTAAGAAATTATATGACGGACCGTGTGACTTGAACAGAACCGTATGGATATTTGAATCATTTTTAAAATAGCACTTGACAAAGTATCGTTCTAACGATATAATGATAGTGGGTATATAACTATCGCTTGAGCGATACTTAAAGGAGGCTTGACATGAGCAAACTAACCATATATCACGGCTCGCCGGTTATTATCGAGAAACCGCAATTCGGCGTTGGCAATCCAAACAATGACTACGGATTGGGATTCTATTGCACCGAAACACTTGATTTGGCAAAAGAATGGGCTTGCTCTGCCGAAACAGACGGCTATGCTAATAAATATACCTTGAATATGACCGACCTGACCGTATTAAATCTGACCGGAGGCGACTATCATATTCTTAACTGGCTCGCTATTCTACTGGAAAACCGAAAATTCCGCATCGGCGGAGAGGTAGCTCGGCAGGCTCGGAAATATATCTTCGAGAACTTCGGTATTGACTACAAAAAATACGACGTTATCAAAGGTTACCGAGCAGACGATTCTTACTTCTCTTTTGCATCCGCATTTCTGAACAATACCATCTCCCTCTCTCAGTTGGAACGTGCGATGGTCCTTGGTAAACTGGGCGAGCAGGTAGTTGCAATTTCGGAAAAAGCGTTTGATGCCATTACCTTCAAAGAAGCAATTGCGGCTCCCAATGAAATTTACTATCCTAAGAAACTTGCCCGCGATACCGCCGCACGGGATGAATTCCAAAAAGAAAAAGGGCGAGGTTCTATCCTCACCGAAACCTATATTCTTGATATTATCAGACGGGGGTGGAAAAACGATGACAGTCGCTTACAACGAATCGTACTTGGATGATGCTATGCAAAATCTCGGTGACATGGTGGAATACGCCGTGTGCGACTGCGATTTTGACCCGGACGAATTTTTCGCATGGTTCATTTCTTCCGGTATAGCATCCAAATTTGAAAAAGGCAATCCAAAATACGTAAGCGGGATGTCGGGTTTCGAGTTGGCAGAAGCGGTTCTGAAGGCTACCAACATTACACACAAGAATATCGCACCTTCCCATCCTGATTTTAAAGGTCGGGAATACTGGGCAGGATGGATTTTTGCCTACTACCAATGGCAGAGCGGCAGGCGATTTGCGGATATCGTAGCGGATGGACTCACCCTTTCCGCCGTCATGGGAATGTATATCCATCACGAGGCAGATAATTCCAAATTCGTAGAATCTGCTAATGCCATCATTCGCAGGAACAAGGAATCCCGCAAATCCAAATTGCACACCATCCGCAAGGCTCGCGGTTTCACCCAAGGGCAGCTAAGTGCCGCTTCGGGTGTTTCTCTTCGTATGATACAGCTCTACGAACAAAAGCAAAACGACCTTGGCAAAGCGCAGGTGAATGTAGTCCTGAGACTTGCCAAAGCCCTTGGTTGTGAGGTCGAAGACCTGATTGACTAAGGCCCCGCCTTGTTTCATGAATTATCAGAGCCAAACTCTAATTCTCATCCTCGCTATTATAATACGGCAACGAAAAAATCAGAATCCGTTCCCGTTGGTCATTGCCTTCGAACAGATCATCACATTCGATTTCATCGTAAAAATCCAGCTCATCTACTGTCATCAGATAGGCGATGTACTCGTCTGACGGATAGTAGTAAAATAGCAGCACTTCCCTTGGATTCTCATAATAAGAATCGAGAATTCTCGCCATCGCTTTATGCAGTATTTCCACGGAAAAAGGGTTGAAAAAGTAGCACCGATTGACTTCCGGCGGAAGATCATACTTTTCTGCACTTGTATGCGCAAATTCCGCTTTGGATCCGGAAACGGCAGTTTTCTGATTTTTCAGCGCACTCTGATAAATGCGCTCATCATATTCAATTCCGATGGTCTTTGCTTTCGTCTGATAAGACAGGAAAAAATCAACACGACCCTTACCACAACCGTAGTCTAAAACCACGTCTTTTTTTCCAATCAAGCCGCTTTGAGCCAGCCGTTCCAGAACGCTGTACGATGTAGGTTCATACGGGTAGCGGTACTCATCGGAATTCGAATCATCCCGACCGCTTGTTTTGATTTGCAAAAGCTTGTCCCATGTATTTTCAGTATTTGTCATTGTATTCCTCTGTTATTTCAGTTCGTTAAATTGGAATTTGTCAATATTTAATCAGGTAATCAAATATCAGTTATTACCACTGCTGATGAATCTATTATATTCTTCTTTTACTTTTCTTAGACTATATGCAATAACATTATCAAAATCATCACTCTGTAACATATATCGTACAAACATAGTTCCGAGGTAGTAGCCAACATCCCCATATCCTTCAAAACGCACCCAATCGCCAAAATAACGTTGGTTCTTTTCCGTCATAGTCGTTAGGTCTGCATTAAATGATTGTTTAATTTTTTCTTTATTGCTGTCACACCAGTTTTTCCATCCATTCTGGTCTTGATGAAAGTATTTGTCATTGCCAACTATTTTCTGCTCAAATACCATTGCGACACCTTCTGTAAACAATTGCCAAATAAATGTGTCTGCAGAATTGTCAGTTTTCTCATACAATACTCCGTATTGGGACTGATAGACATGTCCTAATTCATGAACAATCAAGCCTGTCATGTCATCAATACCAAACCAGCCAAGGTCTAAAATTTTCTCCAAGCCAAGGAGAACCGTAGTGACTCCATTTACTTCTCTTACCCAGCCAGCACCATTGCATAAACCAATATATAGAATCACATCGGCATTCACGGTTCTATTAAATATTTGGGTAAGTCTTTCATCAAGATGATTTGTAACCGTTTGAAAGGATTTAATTGCCTCTTCACATATGACAGGATTTTTTCTTACATAATCTAAAACCGGAAGGAAGTCCTTTTGCCACGAATAACCAGCATCAACACATTCCTGCATATCAGCAATGCACATTTCTTTCGCCCCGGGAACACATTTATCCATGTAAGCCTTCCAGTTTTCAGTATTAAAACTTTCTGTATCAAATACAGACTCAATATCTTTGTAAGTGTTGATAATATTCATTCTGTTACCCCGTCAAATTCAAGTTTATAGAACTAAATCTATTATACACCCTACTCCGACATTTTGCAAGGTGATAACACCAAACACTCCCTATCATTCCGCACTGCCGATATTTATCACAGTCAGTCCCTTCCGTTTCGCCATACGCGCGAATTTATATGCCCGCATTGTCAAAAAATGAAAATTGCGATATATCCCACACAATTTATCGCAATATTGGGTAAAATATTTTTACGATATATCGTGGATGGAGGAAAGAATCTTGCGTACCAAAGAAGCTATTGCCAATCGAATACTTCAGCTTTGCGATGAGCGTAACATATCAGTCAATGAGTTGGCAAACATCTCCGGCGTTTCCCCTTCCACCGTATATAGTATCCTGAATGAAAAAAGCAAAAATCCCGGTGCCATCACTATCAAGAAACTCTGCGACGGTCTGGAAATCACTTTGGGTGAGTTTTTCAACACTCCCGAGTTCGACTTTCTGGAACAGAAAATTAAATAATTTGTGTTTTTAATAAGCAAAAAGAGAACCATCGGCATCTGCCGTTTGGTCCTCTTTTTTCATTTTACATCAATCAATATTCTTCATTGTGGGGAACAATAAAACATCGCGGATGGAAGCAGAGTCGGTGAGCAACATGACAAGACGGTCAATGCCGAAACCAAGACCGCCTGTGGGAGCCAGACCGTATTCCAGAGCGGTGACATAGTCGTAGTCCACTTGAGCGGTAGTATTGGGTTCTTCCGCACGCTTTTTGGCAACCTGTTTTTCAAAGCGTTCCTTTTGATCGATGGGATCGTTCAGCTCGGAGAAGGCGTTCCCGAATTCGGTGGCGTTGATGAAATATTCAAAGCGCTCGGTGAATGCGGGATCGGAAGGCTTTTTCTTGGCAAGAGGGCTGTTTTCTACGGGATAGTCGTAGATAATGGTGGGTTGAATGAGGTTTTCTTCCACATAAGCATCAAAGAATTCCACAAGCACGGTACCCTTTGTGGCATCCTTCGGTACTTCCACGTGCTTTTCCTTGGCACAGTTTCTGGCATCCTCATCGCTTTCCCATGCGTAGTAGTCAACATCTGCGTACTTCTTGACCGCTTCCACCATGGTCAGCTTTTCCCAATTGCCCATATCGATCTCCTTGCCTTGATAGGTGATCTTGGTGGATCCGCAGATCTTTTCTGCCAGCATGGTGTTCATTTCGATGACCAGATCCATCATACCCTTATAGTCGGTATATGCTTGATACAATTCGATGGTGGTAAATTCGGGATTGTGCTTGGTGTCCATACCTTCGTTACGGAAGATTCTGCCCACCTCGTAAACCTTATCAAAACCGCCTACGATCAGACGCTTGAGGTACAGCTCGGTTTCAATACGCAAGAACATATCCATATCGAGCGTGTTGTGGTGTGTTTTAAAGGGACGGGCGGAAGCACCGATCTCAAAGGGGGTCAAAATAGGAGTGTCAACTTCCAAAAATCCCTTGGAATCCAAATAGTTGCGGATCTCACGCAGGATCAGCGAACGCTTGACAAAGGTATCCTTTACTTCGGGATTGACGATCAGATCCACATATCTCTGGCGGTAGCGCAGATCCTGATTGGTAAGACCGTGGAACTTTTCGGGAAGGGGCAAAAGAGACTTGGCAAGCAGGGTCAAGGAAGTGGCATGCACCGAGATCTCACCGGTCTGGGTTTTGAAAACAAAGCCTTCCACACCGATAATATCGCCGATATCCCACTTTTTAAAGTCTTCTTTGTATACATCTTCACCCACATCATCGCGGCGTACATATACCTGCATGGTGCCGGTGTTGTCCATCACATGGGCAAAGGATGCCTTACCCATAATACGGCGGCTCATAATTCTGCCGGCAATACGTACAGTTCTTTTTTCTTCGCCATCGGTATAGTTTTCTCTGATTTCGGCGGCGTAAGCATCCACCGGATAGCTGGTCAATTCAAAGGGATTTTTACCGTTGTCCACCAAAGTTTGCAGCTTATCCCGACGGATTTGCAGCAGGTCGGACAGAGAGGTTTCAACAGTATTGTTTTCTTTAGACATGATGTTTTTCCTTTACGAAAATTTATGCTCTGGAGATTTCCAGAATTTCCAGTTCAAATGTGCCGCCGGGTGTTTCTACGGTAACACAATCGCCGACTTTGGTGCCGATCAGGGCATTGCCGATAGGGGACTGGTCAGAGATTTTGCGTGCAAGAGGGTTTGCTTCAATGGAGCTGACGATGGAGTATTCTATCTCCATATCGCGGGTCTTGTTATAAAGACGTACTTTGGCACCGATGTTTACAGAGTCGGTATGGATATCATCGTCGCTGATAATGCGGATGTTTTTCAGCATTTCTTCCAGTTCGGCGATGCGCGCTTCCACCTTTGCCTGTTCGGTTTTTGCTTCGTCGTATTCACTGTTTTCGGAAAGGTCACCGAAAGAAAGGGCAACACGGATGGCTTCGGTTACTTCTTTACGTTTGACAGTTTTCAGGTATTCCAGTTCATCTGTCAGTTTTTTTAAGCCTTCTTCGGTTACGGTTAAAATTTTTTCCATGGTATATACTCCTTTTGTATAGTCGTATTGTATTTAAATTTAAATTATAATTATGATTTATTCAGATGGGCAACAGCTGCCTGCATTTGCGGATCGGTTTCATATACCGAATGGGCAAAATCGGTAAGATCTGTGGGACAGGATATCGAAATATCGGGAGAAAGACCTACGCCGTCGTAGTTTTTGGTATGGGGTGAATAGTATTTTGCAGTGGTAAATTTGATGGCAGAACCGTCGGGCAGGGTGAAGAATGATTGGGCAACGCCTTTTCCGTAGGTGGTTTCGCCCATCAGTATGGCGGCATTGTAGTCCCTCATACAGGATGCGAAAAGCTCTCCTGCACTGGCGGTATTTTTATTTACCAAGATCACTGCAGGATAATCAAAACTGTTGTCATCGGAAGTGTATTCATTTTTACTGCCGTCGTAGTTTTCAAGTGTTACAACGATCCCTTTCGGTAACAGATAGTCAAGAACTGCCACCACCGAGGTCAAAGAACCGCCGGGATTGCCTCTTAGGTCGTATATAAACTGTTTTGCGCCCTTTTTCTTTAGATTGGAAGTGATTTGTTTAAACAGTTCTTCGGTATCGTTGATAAAATTTTCAATGCGCACCAGCCCTGTTTTCCCATCCGGCAGTAGAGATCCGATGACCGATGGAGATTCATACACGGCAGGTTTGAGTGTGAACACCAGCTCGTTATTGTCACGCAGAACAGTTAAAACAAAAGTGTCGGTTGTTTTTCCTATCAGCAAGTTCGTTTTAGCGGCATAATCCTTGCCTGCAAGGGTAGTTTCGTTTATATCTGTAATGCAGTCCCCTGCTTTTAATCCTGCTTTTTCTGCGGGAGAGGAAAGTTTTACGCTTGTGATCGTAAGCCCTTGCTCGCAGTCTATTACTGTAATACCGATGCCGCTTTGATTTCCGTTATTGGCGGCAAGATACTTGGCGTATTCTTTGGCTGTATAGTAGTAGGCATATCGATCGCCTGTAGAAGAAAGATAGGCGGCAATTGCCTTATCTGCGGGCAGATTGGGATCAATGTCGTAAATAGAGTAATTTCGGATCAGTTGGATGATATGCGCCAGTTTTTCTGCTTCATCCGGGCTTTCCAATTGTTGTTCCTTTAATTTGCGGTCGTACTCCTCCCGCATGGTAACAAAGGTGATTTGAAAGGTCAAAAGCACTGACAGAATCAGTAAAACAGATAGGGTAGGCAGTGAAAATCTTTTTTTGAACAAGGTTTACCTCACTTAACGGTATATAACAAATTCGGTGGCGGGCAAGTATTCGCCGCCGAAAATATAGGTATAGTCCAGCGGGTCTGTCTTTTCGCCGTTCTGACGCAACTCATAATGAAGATGATAGCCGGTAGCAGTGCCGGTCATGCCCACAATTCCCACAATATCGCCCCGTTCTACAATATCACCGACTTGTACCAATAATTTGGTGCAGTGTGCGTAGACGCTGGTGAATCCGTCTCCGTGGTCGATGACAACATAATTTCCGTATCCCGAACCGTAGCCCGAGATGATCACCTTGCCGTACAGAGAAGCGTATATATTGTCTCCTGCAATCCAACCGCCCTGCTTTCCTGCCAGATCCACGCCATTGTGTTTTCCCGGTCGGTTATGGACGGGATGGATTCTGTCGCCAAATGTACTGGTGACGTAATTGTTGTGGATATCCAAGGGCCAGAGAAGCTTTTCGGCTTCATCGCGCTCAATTTGCGATTGATAGTCTTTGAGTAGTTCGGTCAATGCCGAGTCGGTGTTTTTTTCTTGATCTTTATAATACAGAAGCAGTTTTTCAAGCTCGGTTGTATTGGAATCTAAATTCTTTTTTTCTTCTTCCGCTTCTTGGATCTTTACTGCCAATTCGTCTTTTTTTGCAGCCAAAGAGAGTATATTTCGTTGTTGTTCGGATTTTGCATGGTCCAATTCGGCAAGGGTTTGTTCGATTTGCGCTGAGCTTTCTTCCAGCTTTTGCATGATCTTGTTGGTATGATCGAGAATATCGCCGAAACGGAAGATACCGGCGAGAAATTCTGAAAAATTATCCGAGGAAAGGATCATTTGCAGATAGGAGAAATTTCCCGATTCATGTGCAAAACGCAACTTGTCTTTATAGGATCGAAGCATACGGCTGTATTCTTGCTGTTTTTGAGATAATTCTTCTGTTTTTTGGGCAATCAGTTCACTATAGGAAGCAATGATTTCTTCAGATGATTGTATTTCACCGGCGTAATTGACAATGAGCTGTTCATAGGAAATGATCAGAGCGGCATTTTGATTTGCCGATTCCTTGGCAATTTCCAATTGCGCTGCCAGTTTTTCCTGTTCTTTGGAAAGCTGCTCCAGTTTTGCCTGCATTTTATCGATATCTTCTTGTGTGATCCGATTTTCCGAATCTGCATTTTGGGCAAAAAGAATGCCGCAAAAGGGTAGCAATAGGGATAGCGATAGGACGATAAGGCAGAGAAACAGCATAGGTTTACTGCGGGATAGTATTTTTTTGCATTTTAACAAGGTATTCCCTCCTTATACACGCAGGTATCGGTAGAGCGAAATACCGCTGCCGATCACGCCGGTCAAACAACCGATGGCAAAAAATCCGATGAGCAGTGTACTGCCAACCTCGGAATAAGGAAGCGGGGTAACAGCCCCTTGCATGATATCGGCAATATGGAGATAGATCAGCTTTTGTATGGGTGCGGCGATGCAAGCGGAGAAAAGTCCAATAAAAATGCCCTCCAAAATATAAGGCGCGGCAATGAAGTGCATGGTGGCACCGATATAACGCATGATTTTCACTTCTTCTCTGCGAGATATGACCGCAAAGCGAATGGTGAGGATAATAATAAAAACCGTAACGGCAAACAGCACCAAAATAAAGGCGGTGAATGCCCGGGAAATAATGGTTTTTAAATGGTTTACCGAGTCGGCAATGTCGGGATAAGAAACGACCCGTTCGATGCCGTCCATTTGTGTAAGCTTGTCGGAAAGAACTTTAACAGAAATACCCTCTTGATAGGTGATCTCCAAAGAGTCCCGATAGGGATTTTCCCCCTCTTCCAGGGCATCAAACATATGAGGATATTCTTTTTCGTATTTTTTACGCTCTTCCGCCAGCGCTTGTTCCTTGGTAATGAGGGTTACTCCCTGTACCAGATCTTTCATGTCTTCAATGGTTGCCTTGACCGTTCCCACTTCTTTTTCGGTGTAGTCCTCATTGAGATAAACGATGATCTTGTTTAAGTGGCTGATATCGGAGGTGCTGTAGTCAATATTACATACAAGCAGATAGAAACTGCCGATGACCACAAGGCAGGCACTCAGTACCAGAATTGAGGCAATGGTCATTAGTCGGTTGCTCCACAGTCCGCCAAGCGCCTGTTCGATTTGATAGAAGAGTGTAAATCCGTGATTGTGTTTATGCTTCAGGTGTGTATGGCTCTTTTTCATTGTTTCACCTCCCCGCGGTAGGGAAGCGTTTCATCTTTCACAAGACGTCCCTTTTCCAAATGCAATACGCGCCCGCCAAATTCCTCAACCAAATGCTTTTCGTGGGTCACAACAATGACCGTCTTTCCGGATTGATGGATGCGGCGCAGCATGCGCATGATCTCGCGGCTGCGCTTGGGGTCAATATTACCGGTGGGCTCATCTGCCAAAATGTAAGAAGGTTTATTGGCAAGGGCGCGGGCAAGGGCTACGCGCTGCTGCTCACCGCCCGACATGTTTTCGGGAAGGTGCTCTTCAGTGCCGTCAAGCCCCACAACATTTAAAATGCGAGGAATGGTTTCTTTGATTTCTTTGTGCTTTTTTCCCACAGCACGCATTACCATGGCGATATTATCATATACTGTCCGATTTCCGAAAAGTCTGAAATCCTGAAATACCACCCCAAATTGGCGGCGGTAATAGGGAATATCGTAGCGCCATAGCTTTGTGATATCCACATTGTCCACAAGGATGGTACCGTCGGTAACTTTTTCTTCCATCAGAAGGAGTTTGACAAGAGTTGATTTCCCGGCTCCCGATTCACCAACGATAAAGCAGATCTCCCCTGTATTGATCTTAAGATTGAGGTTGGAAATGGCTGTGGTACCGTTTTTATATACTTTTGTTACATTTTTTAATTCGATCATGTGGGAAAACCTGCATCCTTCCAAGAAAGGGTTGAATAGGTGAACTCGGCAAAACCGAAGCAAACCGCGCCTGCACCACGGGTGCCGCACGGTTTGTTTTGTATATATCGGTTATGCTTGCGGTTTGGATGCCAAATATTTTTTAACCATCAAGGCAACCTTAAAGGTGATGGCATGTTCAAATTCACGCAGATCAAGACCGGTGATCTTGCGGATCTTTTCCAGTCGATATACCAAGGTATTGCGGTGTACAAACAGTTTTCTGGAGGTTTCGGAAACGTTCAGATTGTTTTCAAAGAAACACTGAATGGTGGAGAGTGTTTCTCTGTCCAGCGATTCCAAAGAGCCTTTTTTGAATACTTCCTGCAGGAACATTTCGCAAAGGGTGGTGGGTAGCTGATAGATCAGTCTGCCGATTCCCAGATTTTCATAACTGTTGATATTCTTTTCATTGTCGAAGATCTTTCCTACTTCCAACGCAACGACTGCTTCCTTATAGGAGCGCGCCAGATCCTTGATGTTGTCCACAATGGTACCGATACCCACAGAAACCTGTGCATAGAATTCGGTGGAAAGGGTATCAGAGATCTCCTTAGCGATCTGTTCCAGATCTCTTGCTTCCATAGTGCTCTTGACTTCTTTAACCAAAACAATATCGTGTTCGCCAATGCTGATTACGTTGTCTTTATTCTTATCGGGGAAAAGATTCTGCACCATATCATAGGGAACCATGTCGCTTTTGGTATGGAACTTGATCAAAAATACGGTGCGTTCCGCTTCGGCATTGAAACGCAGCTCTTTGCTCTTGATATAAATATCGCTGGGCAAAATATTGTCCATGATGATATTTTTGATCAAAGCATTCTTATCGTATTTTTCTTCGTACAAATTCTTGATATTATTCAAAGATACGGCGATCAGGGTGCACATTTTTTCTGCCATTTTGTCGTCGCCTTCCACAAATACGGCATATTCTACGCGAGAGCTGTTCCCCAAAGGACGGTAGGTATAGCCGCCGGAAACGATTGCGTCGTTGGTGAAAGCAAATTCTTCACGCAGTCCGGAGCGAACTTCGCCAATTTTAACAAGCTCACTGCAGGCAATTACGACACCGTTTTCGTCGATAACACCAATGATGCGGTTAACTGCATCTTTCATCTGAAATATAATCCCTTGAAACAGTCTGTTCGACATATACTTGTCCCCCTCAAAGTTCTATCTTGATATAGTATTTCTATGTTTTCAACGAGTATTGTACAATTTGTATATATTCTAGCATCTTTTTTTTTCTTTTTCAATAGGGTGAAGAAAAAATTTTATAAAAATATCCAAAAATTTTTTTGAAAGAATGGTATGTTCGACGGAAAAATTGTTTTATTGCACAAAAAAATCTTCTGTTTTTGTGCATTATGATTCTGTTGAAATTTCCCAAACATAGGAGAGGCAAGAGAGTACAAACAGGGGTGCGGTTTCACAGCGCAGGATGCGTGCGCCCAGTCCGACCGATGGAATGGATGCCGCTCGGAACTTTTCCACCTCCCCTGTGGAAAAGCCGCCTTCCGCACCTATGAAAAAGGAAACACTATGGGGAACAGAGGGGGATGCGCTGAGCAATGCGGGCAATTGAAAGGACTCTTCGCCTTCATAGCAAACGAATTTCAGCTCAGAAGAGTTCGCATGGGCAATTGCCGCATCCAGCGAAAGGGGTGCAAAAACTTCGGGAATTGCGCCTCTTCCGCATTGACCTGCGGCTGCATCGGCAATTTTTTGCCAACGTTGGCGCTTTTTTTCGCCTGCGGCATCGTCCAGCTTAACGATCGAGCGCTCGGAGCGGAAGGGGATGATCTCGCCCACGCCCATTTCCACCGCCTTTTGTATGATCAATTCCATTTTATCTCCTTTGGGAAGCGCCATATACAGTCTTGCCAGGTACGGCGGTTCGTTTTGGCTTTCATGACATGAGAGTATCCTTAGCGTTACAGTATCGGAGGTGAAGGCGGTGATACAGCAATCGTATTCGGTACGTTGCATATCGCAAACCCGAACGGTATCCCCGGTCTTCATACGCAGGGATCGGGAAATGTGGAGGGCATCGCTGCCGCATATGGTGATGATATCATCGCATATGGCGTCGCTGCGAACAAAAAATCTGGGCATACAGCCTCCTTATAAGAGTTATCTTATTTATTGGGAACCTCTAAAAAATTTTCGCGCCAATGGGGCACGCAGAATACTGAGAGATACTCTGTTTTTAAATCTTTTTGAATACGTAAGCGACCCAATCATTTTCGGTTTCGGTATGAGCAACCGCAAAGCCGTTTGCTTCCATGGCGGCTCTGACTTCTTCGCATTTTCCTTCAATGATACCGGAGGTAATGATCAGACCGCCCGTTTTCATAACACTGCCAATATCTGCCGACATACGGATGAGAATGTCGGCAACAATGTTGGCGCATACAAAATCGTAGGGTTCGCTGCGGTCAATGTCGTTCAGAAGGTCGGAAACACCGCAGGTAATATCCGAAACGCCGTTGGCGATGACATTGTCTTTGGCAACGCGCACTGCCACAGGGTCAATATCATAGGCATAGGCAGAGCGGGCACCCAGCTTGCGCGCGGCAATGGATAGAATTCCCGAACCGGTGCCTACATCCAGAACGCGATCCCCCGGGGTAAGATAGCGTTCAAGCAACATCAAGCAAAGACGGGTGGTTTCATGTGTTCCCGTACCGAATGCCATGCCGGGATCCATTTGTACCACGATTTCATTTTCGGCGGGTGTATAGGGGATCCAAGGCGGATTGATGACCGTGCGGTTACCGATGTGCAGGGTCTTATAATACTTTTTCCACTCGTTTGCCCAGTCTTCCTCATCAACACCCACAAGTTCGGTCTTGACCGAAAGCGCAAGAGAGTTAAAACGGTCGCGCAGAAAGGCAATGGCATCCGAAAGACTCTTTTCTTCGGGAATATAGATAGATACAGCGGCAATAGAACGGTCGCTGGAGAGAATTTTTTCGTCGATCAATTCGCCATATACCGTCATCAGATTTTCTTCGATATCGCTGTAGTCTTCGATCATCAGTCCATTGTCGATCATGCTCATGACTGCGCATACTGTATCCAGTTCGGTGATATTGCAGGTGACCCGCAGTTGTGTCCACTTCATGAAAAGAAACTCCTTTTGTAGTAATCACAAAAACATTCACCTTTCGGTGAATGTTTTTGCTTAGTCATTTTTTAATAGTTTTTTTAAGAAAGATTGCTTTTTGGTATAGTTCTTTACGCCGCAACTATCTGCGAATTTAGAAAGAATTTCTCGTTGGTTGTTGTTCAGATTGCGCGGGGTCTCCACTGTTACGGTAAAATACAAATTTCCTTTGCCTTTTCCGTTCAGATTTTGAATACCGCTTCCTTTGATGGAGAAGGTGGTTCCTGTTTGCGTGCCTTCCGGGATCGTGTAATTCACATTTCCTTCAAGGGTAGGCACTTCGATCTCAGCTCCCAGTGTCGCTTCCACAAAAGTAATCGGGATATCACAGTACAGATCGTAACCGTCGCGCTGGAATACACTGTGTTCTCTGACTTGTACCTGTACGTACAGATCGCCGGGGCCACCGCCGTTTCTGCCTTCATCGCCCTGTCCGCGCAAAACAACTCTTTGCCCGTCGCCAACGCCTGCAGGCAGAGAAACTTCCAGCTTTTTGCGGATGCGGATATAGCCGGTACCACGGCAATTGTCGCAGGGATTTTTTACGATCTTGCCGGTTCCGCGGCACTGGTCGCAGATACGAACGGTCTGGAAAGTGCCCAGCATGGTATTCTGGGTGACTCTGCGCTGTCCCTTTCCGCGGCAGGAGGGGCAGGTTTCGGGATGCGTTCCCTTTGCGGCACCGCTGGCATCACATTCCGGGCAGTGCTCGATACGGGTATAGGATACTTCTTTTTTACAGCCAAAAGCTGCTTCTTCAAATGATATAGAAACACGCACTTCGCTGTCATCCCCTCTGATGGGACCGTTGCGAACAGATTGGCCGCCGGCGCCTCCGCCGAAAAAGGTGGAGAAGATATCTCCAAAGTCAAATCCGCCAAATCCGCCGGCACCTCCGCCAAATCCGCCCTGTTCAAATGCAGCATGACCCATTTGGTCGTACTGCCGGCGCTTGTCGGGATCGGAAAGGATGGCATACGCCTCGTTTGCTTCTTTAAATTTTTCCTCCGCTTCCTTGTCGTCAGGGTTGCGGTCGGGGTGATATTTCATGGCGAGCTTTCGATACGCCTTTTTTAATTCCTCGTCGGTGCAGTCTTTGGATACGCCCAGCACCTCATAGTAATCTCTTTTTTCAGCCATTTTGGAAATAATCTCCGGATATTATAGTAAACTTTGCGTAAAACGCATTTTAGATGGTTTTGGTTGCGGTGTTGCCGAAAATATCGGTAACTGTCAGCTCATAGCGCGCGCAATCGGGCAGTGTGGCGGCTTCTCTCACCTCGGGACGGGTAGCGTATGCTTCACCGAGCTTTTCGCCGGTTGCTTCAAAACAGGTCACCTTGTAGGAAAGCTGAGGGTTGGAGGTTTCGGCAAGGGTCCATACTGCCTTTTTGCCTTCCACCTTGAAGGAAGCGATCTCAATGTTGCCAAGAGAAGGCTGTTCGGGCTGGTCGATTTCAAAGCGGGCACGCTTCACGGATGCCTCGTTGTATGCCTTTTGTTCTGCTTCGGTAACGGCACCGCCGCCAACGCCCCAGAAGTATTCCTTGGTAGCGCCGAAGTAGTGGCCGCCCGCCTTGTTGTCGCCGCCGCCGTCGCCCCAGCTGATATTGGTGGCGTTAAGGGACTTCCAAGCATCGTCGGCTGCATCGCGAACGTACATGTTCTTTACGTGGAATTCTCTTTCAACGAACTGGTTGACACCGCCGATGAAGTTTTCCTGGAACAGGGACATACCGCCGCGCAGAGCGGACTTGGTGAGTCTTGTGTTAAAATAGGAGATCAGATCCCACTTGCCGGTTTCCAAGTTGCAAATCCACTGACCCACAAAGGTTTTACCGGTGATGGAATCTTCCCATGCATGCAGAGCCATGCGGTACCAAGTACCGGTTTCCCATTCGTAGGGCAGGATGCAGTTGGTGCCTTCGCCCTCACCGCCAAAGTTGCTTTCTTCGCCCTTGGGGAATACACGGGTAGCGCGCATAATGGTCTTATCTTCGCCGTAAGTCATTTCCCAGAAAGCCATGATGGCTCTTCTGCCCTTGTAGTTTTCAAGGCGCTGCAGACCTGCGTAAGCGCCGCCGCCTGCGATGCCGGGAAATTCCGCCTTGGTTTCTTCGGAGAAGTACAGACCGAAGTTGCACAGTGCCCAATAGGTCAAAATGGGAGTACGTGCTCCGCGGAAGTCGATGACGAAGCTCTTGAACACTTTACTGGTGGCAGAGAGGTCGGGATCAGAGTAGATGTTATAGGCCATGTTGTTGTAGAAGTTGCTCATGGTGATGATTCCTTTCTGTGAATGTATAAGATGGGCTTTCGGAATGTTTTGGTTTACATGCGTGTATGTGTGGGAGCGTGCGTAGGAGCACTGCCCCTTATAAGTTTGATTTGAACGTTTTTGGGTTTTGCCATTTTTCAAAAAAGGGGGGAAACCCAAAGGAGCGGCGCTTTACTCTGCCTGTTCAATAAATCCTCCAAAGGCTATGACACCGTCTTTGTCATAGAAGACGGCGCTTTGTCCGGGCGTGACGGCTCTTGCGGGGGATGCAAAGAGAACTGTTGCCACCGAGCCTGTGATCTTCACCTTGCAGGGCACGGGTTCTGCCGCGTAGCGGATTTTCACAAACAGTGTATCGCTTTCGAAACAGTCTGTTTCTGGCAGGGACTGGAAAACAAGTTCTTCGACGGTCATACGGTTTGCATATTCCTCACCGGCAAACACCAGCGTCACCGTGTTTTTCACAGGGTCGATTTTGGAAACGAAGGCGGGTTGCCCAAGGGCGATACCAAGCCCTTTACGCTGACCCACGGTATAATGAATGATACCCTTGTGACGTCCCAGCACCTTCCCATTTCGGTCTACAAAGTTGCCGGGAGTGCTTTTGCCTACGATACTTTCCACAAAGTCTGCGTAATTTCCGCCCGGCAAAAAGCAAATGTCCATGCTTTCTTTGGCAGTGGCGGAGGAAAAATTACGCTCGGCTGCCTTTTGTCTCAGGTTTTGCTTGTCTGCGTGGGCAAGCGGAAATTCCAAAAGGGAAAGCTGTTTTTGGGTCAACCCCCAAAGCATGTAGCTTTGGTCCTTTTTGCGGTTTTCGGATTGCGACACTGCATATCTGCCGTTCTCTGTATATACGATGTCGGCGTAGTGCCCGGTAATGATCTTGTCACATCCAAGCTCCTCTGCCAGATCACAAAGCAGTTTGATCTTGAGATATCGGTTGCATACCACGCAGGGATTGGGGGTGTGACCTTTGGCATAGCTTTGGGCAAAGTAGTGTTTGACAATTTTTTTAAATTCTGCGCGGCAGTCGATTTTGTGAAGAGGGATTCCCAGTTCTTCTGCGGCTCTTTCGGCGGCTGCCAGATCGGTGTTGTCGGAAAATTGCAGGACTGCACCGGTGACTGTGTGGCCGGCATCCAAAAGGTTGGCGGCGGCAAGGGTACTGTCCAGCCCGCCGCTGATGCCTACAAGGTAGTGCATATCAGCCACAGCTGCTGCAGCTGCCTTCGCAGTCGTGATCGTGGCCGCAGGATGCGCAGTGGGTACGGCACTGTTCTACCATATCATTTTCAATGCCGTTCTTGGTGAAGTAGTCAAGCAAAGCGGCTTTGACAGCTTCTTCTGCCAAAACAGAGCAGTGTACCTTCACTGCCGGCAGACCGTCCAGCGCTTCCACCACTGCCTTGTTGGTCAAAGAAAGCACTTCATTCAGGGGTTTGCCTTTGATGAGCTCGGTTGCCATGGATGAGGACGCGATGGCGGAGGCGCAACCAAAGGTTTTGAATTTTACGTCAACAACGGTATCGTTTTCAATTTTCAGATAAATTTTCATGATATCGCCGCATTTTGCGTTGCCGACTTCGCCCACGCCGTCGGCGTTTTCGATTTCGCCCACATTGCGGGGGTTCATGAAATGATCCATTACTTTTTCACTGTACAGCATTTTTGTAATTCCTTTCTCTTGAGGTTCTGTCTCAAACTTAGCAAAGAAAACTTTTTGAAAAAAGCTTTCTTTGATCTTTTAAAAACTTTAGAAAGAGTCTCGTGTTGTTTATTTGTTGATCAGATTTTTCCATTCAGATAATCCTCGTAAAGCGGGCTCATTTGTCTGAGACGATCCACAACTTGAGGAACCTTTTCCAGAATATAGTCGATCTCCGCATCGGTGGTTTCGTGGGAGATGGTCAGTCGAAGGGAACCGTGCGCCTTTTCGTGGGGCAGTCCGATGGCAAGCAGTACATGGGATGGTTCCAGCGATTTGGAGGAGCACGCGGAACCGGTGGAAGCGCAAATTCCCATCATGTCCAGAAGCAGGATCAGACTTTCGCCTTCGATGAATTCAAAAGAAATATTGCAGTTGCCGGGCAGACGTTTTTCGCGGCTGCCGTTGAGACGGCTGTGGGGGATTTTCAAAAGTCCGTCAATGAGACGGTCGCGCATTGCCTGCACTTTATTCATTTCGGGCAGTTTGGCAATGGCCATTTCCAGCGCTTTGGCAAGACCTACGGCAAATGCCACGTTTTCTGTGCCGCCTCTTCTGCCGCGCTCCTGTCCGCCGCCGTCAAGGAAGGTGCTCACACGGGTGCCGGTCTTGATATACAGTGCGCCGATTCCTTTGGGCGCATGGATCTTATGGCCCGAAAGCGCCAGCATATCTACGCCCAGTTCCTCCAGATCGATCGGTACATTTCCCACTGCTTGTACCGCATCGGTGAAGCAGATCACTTTGTTTTCGCGGCAGATCTTGGCAATTTCCCGAATGGGTTGGAGAGTGCCGATCTCGTTGTTGGCGTACATACATTCCACGAGAATGGTGTCGGGGCGGATGGCAGCTCTGACGCTTTCGGCGCTTACGATGCCGTATTCATCCACATCCAGATAGGTTATTTCAAATCCCTGTTTTTCCAGCGCTTGCAGAGCGTGCAGTACTGCGTGGTGTTCTATTTTAGTGGAAATAATGTGCTTGCCTTTTTTTGCGTTGGCAAGAGCGGCGCCCTTGATTGCCCAGTTGTCCGACTCGGAACCACAGGAGGTGAAAAAGATTTCGGTGGGCTTGCAATTTAGCAGAGAAGCGATCTTTTCTCTTGCGCCTTGCAGCAGTGTCTGCGCTTCCTGTCCCTTGGTGTACAGGCTGGAGGGGTTTCCGTATACGTCTCCAAAGCAGGGCATCATAGCTTCCAGTACTTCGGGAGCAACCTTGGTGGTTGCCGCGTTGTCGGCATATATAAACTGTTTCATTTGGATACGACCTTTCTTTTATTTCGGATCGAAACGGGATTGCCGCAAAAGGATGCCGAATCTGCCGAAATTGTTTTGAAAATAGTTTTTATATTGTTTTGATATTCTGTCATTACACTTAGGAATGTTTGCCGATCCTATCGGAATTTTTCGGCGGCGGCAACAGCCAAACGGTCGCAACGTTCATTGTAGGGGTGACCGTGATGACCTCTGACCCAAACAAAAGTAACCCGGTGAATTTCCAGCAGTCCAAGAAGCTCTTCCCAAAGATCCGGATTTAAAGCAGGCTTTTTGTCGCTTTTTACCCAACCGTTTTTTTGCCAGTTTTTTGCCCATCCTTTGGTGATCCCGTCTACCAAATAACGGGAATCGGAAGTTAGGGTCACTTTGCAGGGAAAACGCAGGGCGCGCAGACCTTCAATGGCACCCAGCAGTTCCATTCGGTTGTTGGTGGTCATTGCCTCGCCGCCCGAAAGTTCTTTTTCTCGGTTCCCTTGGACAAGGATGGTTCCGTATCCGCCGGGACCGGGATTGCCGCGGCAGGCGCCGTCGGAATAGATCTGTACTTCTTGCATGGGTTTCTCCTTTATTGTTTCTTGCCGTACCATACATTATATCAAATGCGTTTCAATTATGCAAGCCTTTTTTTAAAAAAGACCGAGGAAGAGTATAAAAAATAAAAAGATATTGTGTGATGGAAACCTGTGGAAAGAGGGGAATTCTCCTTCCTTTTTGTGGGCTTGATCGGATGCTGTTAAAAGCCATCGATGAAAGAACAAAAAGCCCAAACTCCCTGCAAAGGAATTTGGGCTTAGGTGTGTTTACAGTGCCTGTCTGTAGCGGCATTTTGTTGCAAAAGAGCGATTCTCAGGACATTTCGGCGGTGATGAGCACGCTGAGTGTTTGGTCGTCGCTTAGGTAGTTGAGAGAAAGCTCCGAATTGCCCAGTTGGTAGTCGGTGGTTGAATAGGGGGATGCTGTGTAGCCGAGGAAGGAAAGCATTTGTTTGAACAGCGAGTATGCGTGCTCGCTTACCGAGGAGTAGTAGAAAATGTGGCAGGCGCCTGTGATGCTTTCCGAGTTGTCAAGTGTTGCCTGGAGCGGTTTCGGAACGGAAAATTCCCAAGTGCTGTTGAAAGAATAATCAATGTCGGTGGAAAGACAGCGGTTTCCGTCCATGTCTCGGTCGGCAAGGGTTTGTATATTTACCAAAAAGTCGCCGAATGCAGTGAGGGTCAACAGGTCATTATAACCTTGTAAATAGACATTCCCCGCTGCGGTACGTGCGATATACTCGTTCTCGTTGACAGAGAGGGCATATGCTGCCGAAATTTCATCCTGCGGGATATTCCCGATGATGACAGCGGTGCCGCCATTATACGCAGAATAGCGGGTAAGGGTCAGATCGGGAATCTTGAGAGTATCCAGCATGCTTTGTGCACAGGTTGCAAATTCTTTGCTTGCGTTGTCGGGGATCACAAAATGGCACTGATTGTTGACATTCATTAAGATCAAGGATTGCTGTGTTTGCGTGTAGTCAATATCCGATACGGAATTGACTTTGCCCGGAAGGATCTCATTGGCAAAGTATTCGATGGCGGCGGCAAGATTGTTTTGCGTGTTGGCGGCAATTACGATCTTATTGCCTACGGTGCGGATGATAAACCGAACGGAGTCATTCAACTCTTTGGCCACATCCTGGCTCTCTTGTCGGTTTGTGTAGCCCACAAGGATCTCTGCTTTTCCTTCGTCGGGGGTGAAATCGGTGGTGAGGGGAAGATCGTTTCTGCATTTTTCACGAATGAAAGCGCGCAGATTCAGCGCTTGCTTTAAAACCGGATTGCCCGAACTGTCGCCGCGCACAATGGTATATTCCAGTAAAGACAGCGGGGTCGGCTCTTCGATTTCCGGCTCATCGGCCGGACTTTCATATTTTCTTTCCAAAATGGATGCGCAGCCGGTTGTCATGGATAGCAGGACCAAAAGACCTGCCAAGGCCAACGAAATATACAGAAATTTTTTTATGTGTTTTATGGACATTGCAGCACTTCACCTTCTTCAAGCGCAGCCCCGATTACGGTGGCGAATTGAGATTTTTCAGGTATAATAAAATTCACAGGGAACATGATATTTAGCGTGGAAAAGACGGGGGTTGCCTGTGGGATACGGGACAGATGGCCTGCGAGTACGATGTCGCGAATACCGTAACTGCGTGCGGCAAAGTAAGCCATCATGCCAATGGTCTCATATACCATATTGAACAGACCGAGGGCTGTGTCGGCACGGGTGGCAATATCGTTTAGCTTTCCGAAGTTGGCAGCAGTCATATCAGCGGAAAGACCCAGCTTGCCGTCCTGCTTTGCAATGTCACTGACGCGCAGATCCACATTGGTCAGATCGCCGTCTTTGGCAAGAGCCACAAGATGTTCTATGTTGTCAATGCCCAGCATCATGCGGGAAAGGCCCATGAGAGTGCCTCCACCCACACCGGTGCCGCCCAAATATTCACAGGTGTTGTTTTCAGCGCGCACAATGGCGGTGCCTGTACCCATGCTGACGATGATGGCGCGGGAAAGTCCGGAAAGATACAGCCCTCCCTTGCCCACCGAAGGAAATTCGCCCACATGGCGGCAAGGGCAACCGTAAAGCTCATTTCCCAGAAAGGATGAGCCCACACCGGTTACTTTGATTTCTTTGATGTCGGAAAGTGAGAAGCTGTTGGCGCTTGTGAATTTCCCAAGCGCACCGTATACAGAGGTTACCGGGTCGGTGGCTTTCACATAAAGAGGCTCGATCATAACGCCTCGGTCGGTAAAGCCTCCTATCTTGGTGGTGCTTCCGCCCACATCAATTCCAATGGTGATCATGGATATATCCCTTTCGAATTTGTTTTCTCGATTCAGTATAACATATTTTTATGCGTCTTGCAAGCGTTTTGCACCGGACAAATTGCATTTAAGTTGTAACTTTTTTTTGAACTTTATTCGTTTTTTTGAATTTTGGCAAATGAGAGCGGGCGCGGGTCGGCAATTTGCGAAAAGTTTGAAAAAAGCATTGACAAAACTGTGAAAAACAGGTAGAATAAAAATACAAAGATAATCCAATCATAATAGTAACGGAGGAACCTGTATATGGCAACCGAAGAGTATATCGGCGATGAAATCTTTACGCTGACCGACGAAAACGGAGAAGAGAGCGAGTTTGCTTTGATCGGCTCTACCGAAGTGGACGGCGTTCGTTATGTGGCGCTTGTTCCGGTGGATGACAATGAATGCGGCGAATATGTAATTTTGAAGTTCGCTACCGATGAGGACGGCGAAGAAGTGCTGATCACCATCGATGACGACGATGAATTTGACCGCGTTGCAGATATTTTTGAAGACGAACTGTTTGACGAGATTGACCACGACGCTGCCGAATAAGCATAAAAAACATCCTGCTGTGCGCGTGATGGCTTGTTATTGGAGCCCACAATGACTTTTTGGAGTCCGCCCTTCTGCATGGGGGACGCAGGCCTCCCGATCGTCCCTGCCGTGTCACGGTCGAATCGGAAGTTGGAAGCGCAAACCTGTGGAGAGGACACCACCCTGGAAATACAGGGTTGTTCATGCGGGCCACACGGCACGGCGGGATCCTTTTTGAAAAAAGACGTTGCTCAAAGGCTGTGTACGTTTAAGGACAGTTTTTAAACTTAAAAAGAATATCTTGTTTACCGACAAAAATGACAGAGAACACTTTACATTCTCTGTCATTTTTTGACTATTTTGTAGTATTATCTTTACTTACAGCAATATTTTCTTTTTTGATTTGAACATCAAATTCGGGAAAACAAAACAAAGCAAAAAGTAATCACACTCGTCGCAACAACACTCAAAACCTTGCTCGCCGTTACCAAAGCAAACGGTAGGTTTTCCCGGCGTAAGCTCAATACCGGTAATGTCTATGATCTTTTTTTGAATGTTCTTGTTCATATATTCCCCATCAGCATATAAAAAAGGTGCGCAACCGAAGCCACGCACCGAAAAACGCAAACTCCAAGCTGTCGCCAAACGAACTTATACGCCGATAGATATTACACCATCAAACGGGAGTCGCATTTTTACCAAATGGATTCGTTTAATGGTATGCACAAAAAGGGTATAATTATCCCTTAAAGAAAAATATACCTATCAGCGCGATTATTAAGTTCGTTTGGCACAATTATTATATCACAAATTTCCGGATTTGTAAATATACTTAGTTAATTTTATAAAATTACCTTCCGGGAGGCTTTTTATGTTTATCTATAACTTGTCATTTTTTCTGACAAGACTGCATTCGTGGACACAAATGCAAAAATACGGCGTGCCTCTTTCGAGATACACCGTATTTCTGAAAACTGTCCTTTAGAGCGACGCTCTAAGCGGCGTCTTTTTTTGTGCGAAAATGAGCGCTTGGTGACAGGGAAACGGCTGAGGTTTTGACAAAAGAACACGCGTTCGTTTTGTGATATGTTACAAAACAAGCACGGCAGTTTTGTAAAAAAACACAATTGAAAAGGTTCTTTGAATGTGATAAAATGATACTGAAGTATAATGCCCTGAGGGCATGGCTGTTTAGGAGGATAGTATGAAGACAGCAAAGAGATCGCTTTCGTTTGTTTTGTGTCTTTGCATGGTACTGCCGCTTTTGTTGGTTGGCGTATCGGCAGAAGATACTGCGCCGAAAGCGCTTGAAAATGTGGCGCTGGGAAAGCCTGTTGAAGCAACCAGCGGCGTCGGTGCGGATTCTATTACCGACGGCAATATCGGTACTTATTGGGACAGCACCAGCGGACGTCAGACACCTGACTCGACTGTTGTGATTGACCTGGAGAATTGGTATAAGCTGAAAGACGTGACTGTAATTAACTATCACGCAGACGGAAGATACTATAATTTCTCTGTGTCGGTCAGTACTGACGGCACGAAGTTTACCAGAATCGGCGTTAAGGATAATACCACGCCCGAAACTGCCGCAGGTACTACTTTTGAATGTACCGATGCATCGATTCGTTACATTAAAGTAATCATGACCAAAAACTCCAAAAACCCGGAGTATCACATTTGCGAAGTGCAGGCGATGGGAGAATTGGATCCCAATTATGAAGAGCCTGTATTGACCGAGGACCCCAATGACCCCGCTAACGTAGCTGTGGGCAAGCCTACTCGCGCAAATTACAATTCCTCGCTGTCCAGCCGCGTGACCGACACCAAGCTGGATTCTACCTGGAGCGGCAATGCGTATCCGCAGTATGTGGATGTGGACTTGCTGGCAAACTATGATATTTCCGAGATCATCGTGTACATGCCCAATTCCGATCAGTATACATTTACCGTATACGGAAGCTTGGATGGCGTTCGCTTTGACACAATTGCGGAAAGCAATGTGAAAAAGGAAAGCAGCAAAACGGGAGAGGTCTTCAAATTTGATAAGCCGTTGAATTACCGTGTGATCCGTGTGAACGTGACCTCTGCCAAAATGGGCGGAAAGGCCGCTGTTTCTGAGATCAAGGTGCACGGTAAGCAAAACAGCACAGCTGTTATACCCACTCGCGATAAGCTGGAATTTGTTTCTTACGATGAATGGCTTTTGAAAAATCACGGTGTGGATGTTTCCAAATTGAAGGATGCGCAGGGTAACTACAATATTGAAGATACCTATACCGCCAAAGATACGATAGAGGCGCTGCAGGGGCTGGTTTCCCGCGTTTTGGGAGATCAGTACAACGATTGGTTTACCTTTGAGGTAGCCCCCTCTGCCAAGGATGGCTACGATTATTTTGAAATTTCCGGCGGCGGATCTTCCAAGGTGAAGATCAAGGGTAACGATGGTGTTGCCATTGCGTCCGGCTTGAATCATTATTTGAAGTATTACTGCTATGTCAATGTATCGCAGCAGACCAAGCAGGTGGCAATGCCCGCTTCTGCGCCCAAGGTTGACGGCTCTATCTACAAGGAAACACTTTGTGAAGTGCGTTATGCATATAACTACTGTACCCTTTCCTACACCATGCAGTTCTATGGTTTTGAGGAATGGCAGAAGGAGCTGGACTATTTGATGCTGTCCGGCGTAAACGTAATTTTGGACACCACAGCCAGTGAGGCGTTGTGGGTCATGTTCCTGCAGCAGTACGGCTATACTGCACAGGAGGCCATTGATTTTGTTTGCGGTTACGCATTCAAGGCATGGTGGCTCATGGGCAACCTGGAAAACTACGGCGGCAGTGTTGGCGATCAGTGGATCTATGACACACTGGAAATGGCAAGAGTAAATCAGCGTTATATGACCGTTATGGGTTGTATGCCTTGTCTGAATATTTTTGCAGGTACTCTGCCCATCAATTTTGCAACCAAGGCAGATGCTGCTTTGACAGGCATGGGTTACCCCGATGTTAAGAAATACATGACCGGTACCGGTGACTGGTGCGGATTTGTACGTCCCTACTCTTTGAACACCACCTTCCCCGGCTTTGAGACCATGTCTCATGATTTCTATGAAACTCAGAATTATCTGTACGGTCAGTTGACCGATTACTACGCAGGCGACTTCTTGCACGAGATTTCTGCCGGCTTCCAGCTGGATCCTGCTTTTGACAAGGCGAATATGTCCCGTACTGTACTGGACTATTTGTTGGATGAAAATGAGGAAGCTTGCTGGATCATGCAGTCTTGGTGGGAAAACCCTCTGCCCGAGGTTGTGGCAGGCTTTGGCGACGACAGAGAAGATCACGTGCTGATGCTTGACCTGGCGGCTGCCGGTCAGCAGATGCGTTGGAAGAATACCAAGGATTACGGCGGATATGAGTTTGGCGGATCCGGCTGGGTATTCTGTATGCTGGATAACTATGGCGGCAGAACCGGTATGCATGGCGCGTTTGCATCGGTTATGGCGCGTGTTCTGGAATGCTATAGAGACGGTAAACACTTTAAGGGTATCGGTATTACCCCTGAAGGAACCGAAGAAAACCCCGCAAGCTATGATTTCTTGTGGGATCTGGTATGGGTAAGCCTTGACGATATTCCCAGCGGACAAACCATTACGACTTATTCCAATCAGTATGTAAAGAATTGGGTTCAAGAATATGCCAAGCGCCGTTACGGAACCGATTCCAAGAATATTCAAAAGGCTTGGGATATTCTGCGTACCAGCGTTTACGGTAAACTGACCGTTGACGGTACTTCTACCAACGGCATTATCACCAGCAATCCCAAGATCTTTGAAAACGGAAAGAGCGGTACTGTTGCGTTTGGCGGCGGTTACTACCATGTTCCGTATGATGAAAAGGATCTTGAGGAAGCGCTGGAATACATGATGGCGGATTTCAGCAAACTCAAGGATAAAGAAACCTATATCTATGACATTTGCGACATGATGTGCCAGGTGCTGACCAACAGTTCTACCGCATATCTGGATGCAATGGGTAAAGCGATCAACGAAAAGGACTACAATTCGTTTGTGGGCAACAAAGTGAAGTATCTGCGTTGCATCGAAGTGATCGATGAAGTTACCTCTTACGTGGATGACACGATGCTCGGAAACTGGGTAGGCAGAATTGATGATTGGGTGAATGATAAGCGTACCGGTGAATATGCCGATTACGATATTGACACCATGAAGTACAATACGCTGATCCTTGTGACCACATGGGCTTCTCATGCAAGTCTTGTGGGCTACGCAAACCGTGAATATTCCGGTTTGATGAATGATTACTACCTGAAGATGTGGAGAGAATTTTTGAACAGAACAGATGATGCTTTGGTAAAAAATTCTTGGGAAACTCCTGCCAGTTTGTCGGAAGTTTACTTCCAGTACGCATGGGATATCATTGTTTCTCGCGGTGAAGGTTATGAGCGTGAAGTACGCGATCCTGCAGGAAACTCCGAGATGCGCGGTCTTCCCGGTATCTACGGTGAAATTGCGCGCAAATTGCGCAAGAATTCTCCTCTGGTAGTGGATAAGCTGAAGGTTGTGGATGCGTCTTCCGGGTATACCATTGAGAGAAATCAGCTGCGCGGCTTGAAGTACGGTGTGACCCTGAAGGATCTGAAAGGTGTTATAGCAGGCAGTCAGAATACTGCGCTGAAGGCTTTGGATGAAAACGGCAATCCTATGGGCGAAAACGAACCGCTTGTCAGCCGTTGCCAGGTTCTGCTTCTGGATATTGACGGCGCGACCATGGATGCTGTAACAATTGTCGGCGTTAATCCCACATACGGTATTACGGTTTCCGAGAATAAACTGACCGTTGAGGCAGGACTGACCATTCAGATCAATGTTACCTACCGCGGAAAGGATCCCAATGAAGTGGTGACTATGGTATATACTTCCTCTGATCCTTCGATTGCCACTGTAGATGAAAACGGATTGGTGACCGGCGTGTCCGAGGGTACTGCGGTTATTACCATTACTGCCGGTGAATACAGCCAAGAGGTTACTTTGACTGTTACACCCGGTGCTCCCAAGCCTGTTAAAGACGGTTCCTCTTCGCCGTGGATCATGATCGTGACCATTATCATTGTTTCGGTTGTGATTATCGGCGGTGCGGGCGGCATCCTGCTTGTAAAGAAAAAGAAGTAATTCCATTGGTTTTGTCAATTGACAAGTAAATAGAGAACCCAACCGAAGGCAAGTGAAATGCTTGTTTTCGGTTGGGTTTTCTTTTTATGAATAATCGGCGGTTTGAAAATGGATGAGAATCAAGGTTCGAAATATGCCAGCGTGCAGGGCATGGTGTGACCGGTGTTGACCTTGTCGGGGCCTGTGACCAGATTAAAGCAGGATACAATGATTTTGCCATTGTAGAAAATGGGTTCACCGGGTTGATTTAGTTCGCCGTGCAGACCGTCGGTGTCTCCGGATGCCGCAACACGTTCAACTGCTTTGTCCGGAGTGACTTTGGCAAGGGCATTTGCGGAGAAATCGGCGATGTACAAATTGCCGCTGTCGTCAAAACACATCCCGTCGGTGGACTGCAGAGCTGCGGGATCCTTGGCGAACAGGTACTTGCGAATGAAATTGCCTTTTTCGTCGCATTCCACTTTCCAGATTGCGCCGTCACCGAAATTGCCGATAAACAGATCTCCTTTTGCGTCAAACACAATGCCGTCCACGCCGTATTGGCAATTGGGGTTTTCAGTGATGAAACTGCAGAACAGGTTGGGATCGGAAAGGGTGTTAGAAATTTTGATGTCAGAATCGTTGATGGAAAAACGGTATACACCGCTTACCAGCTTGCCGTTTTCTTTCCCCTGCGGGTGCATGTAGCTTTGGGTTACATAGATATGGCCGTTGCGGTAACGCACGCCGTTGGGATGCTCCATGCCATGTGCAACGGTGACGCAAGAAAGGATGTTTCCTTGCTCGTCGGCTTTGATCTTCAAAACTCTTCCTTTGTAGAGCAATTCTTCTTTTTCGCTCCAACCTTGGTTGTCGCAGATGTAAAGGTAACCGTCGTCATCAAAGGCGATGCCCATGTTGCGTGCTTTCCCTGTTTCGGGATGTACGGGCACGTCAAACCAGTGCTTGATTTCGCCCTGGGGGGTGATTTTTACAATGATGCCGGACTGAGTGTCATCGGCAAAATTTGGGCAGGATAGAATGAGGTTTTGATCCTTGTCGATTGCCATGCCGTCCGGGGTGGAGATGTAGTCGGGGAGTATTGTGTAGAGTTTGGTTTCTTTCATGTCCGAGCTCGCTTTCTGTTTGTTTTTGTGGTTGTGTGTGAAAGGTCAAGTGAAAATGGGTCGGGGCTTGTTTTTTTGCAGGGGTAAGTCTCTTTTTATTGTAGCATTTTTTTGGCGGTTTGTCAATTCAAAGCGGATGCTTTGCTGTTGGTATTGACAAGAAAAATGCAAAAAACACGCGGTTTGGAAACTGCGCACAAATGTATTTTCAGGAATATTTTGCCACTTGTTGAGCGATGCTTTTTTTGCAAAAAAACGGATGGAATTTGGTGTTTTTGCTTGACAAAAACACCAAAATGTGATAAAATAAAATATAAATTTTGTTGCATCGTTGCCACTGTCCATGGAGGAAAAGAATGAGAAAAATTGCCAAAAAAACACTGTGTCTGATCTTGATGGTTTGCATGATCCTGCCTACTTTGCCTGTACTGCCGATCAGGGCGGAAGAGGTGCAAAGTGTCGCTTTGATTGAAGATGCCAAGGGCTCGGATTTTTGTAACAACTCGTATATGGCAAGAAAGCTGGATGAACTGTTTGCGCTTTTGCCGTACAGCGACTATCCCTATTTTACAGACTACGGTAATAAGAGCTGCGGAAACAGCATTTGTTCTCATTGCAGTTTGGGATCGGTTTCGAGATATCATCCCAATCTGAAAAAAGTGGGCATTGTGGATCCCTATGCCAGTTATTCCTGTTTTGCGTTTGCCAGATATGCTTTCTATTACATTTTTGGTGTGGCAGGGGATGGTCTAAATTATTACGGCAACCCCAAGGGCAACAATATGCAGGTGTATAACCGCATTGGTGCGTCCAGCGGTGTTCCAAGCTCTGTAGTGGGAAGCTACGGAACATATGCGACAATACAAGACTTGAAAAATTTCTTTTTGAAGGCTCGCACCGGTGATATTATCCAAGCGATGAGCAAGTACAATGCCGCCACACAGAAATACAGCAATCACAGTATGATCTTCCTCTCCTGTGATGACAATGGCATTTATGTACTGCAGAACAATGCGTTCCGCACCAGTTTGGACAAGAACGGGGAAGCATATGGCTATAACCGCGTGTTGATTTCTTATGTTACATATGAGAGATTTATGAGCACATGGGGCTTGCTTGTTACCGACTTTCGTGCCCGTCAGGATATTTACGATGCAACGCTTGCCAAGGGCGTGGATATTTGTACCAACCATACATATACCGAAAGCAGCATGGATAGCTGTGATACATGTACCGATCGTTTCAATCATACCAACGATGTAAAGGGTGCCGGTGTATACAAAACCGTTACCGTTGCCAATAAATTTTCCAAGCCTTATTTGGCATCCGATGTAATCGGCGAATTTGCCAAGGGGTCACTTGTGGAGGTTGTGGCAACCTTAAAAAACTCTTTGGGACAAACATGGTATCTGTTGCCCGACGGAACTTACTGCTACGGAAGCAGTTTGACCAAGCAGTCTTCCGATGCTTCGGTCAATATTCAGTGGAATACGATGCCCGGCGGTATATTGCCCTATGGTGCTTCCTATGATGTTTCGGGAACTGTTTCGGCAGCAAGCAAAATTACTTCGGTTATGGGCTTGATCTGCAAAACAGACGGCACGGTTCTGCAAAAGGCGACCGTTAAACCGAATGCAAAAGCTTTGTCGCTTGTCACAAGCAGTATTAATGCCAATCTGAAATTTGCCAATTTGTCGCTTGGCAAATATTGGTTTATGCTGTTGGTACAGACCGAGGATGGCAAGTGTGCATTCTATGCCGGCGAATTTACCATGGCAAAGCAGGCAAAACCCACTCCTGCCGCTCCAAGCGCTCCCAAACTTTTGAACAAAACCATCGATTCGATCACGATTGCCACCGAGGCAGGCTATGAATACAGCCTTGGCGGTACGGTTTGGGTAAGCGGCGGCGTGTTTACAGGACTGGAACCTTTGACCGAATATGTTTTCTATCGTCGTTTGAAGGAAACCTCATCTGCTTATGCCAGCCTTGCCAGTGCTCCTTTAAAAGTCACTACCCTTCCTCTTCCTGCGGCAACGCCTTCGGCGCCTTCTGTATCTTCGGTAACCGATACCACAGTGACCTTAACGCACCGTGCGGGATTGGAGTACAGCATAGACGGAAAGACATGGCAAACCTCCCCTGTGTTTACGGGGCTTTCTCCTGTCACCACATATTCTTTTGTATGCCGTGTGGCTGAGACTGCCACCAACGGTGTCAGTGAAGCCAGCAAACCTGTGTGGGTGACTACTGCCAAAAAAGGTGTGACCGACATTCCCAATGCTCCTGTTGTGATTGACCGCACAGCTACTTCGGTTACATTGCAGGCAGTTGCCGGTTATGAATACCGTATCAACGGCGGCGCGTGGCAGAAGGGTGCCGCATTTACAGGACTGAAGGCCAATACCGAGTATTCCTTTACCTGCCGTTTGGCTGAAACGGAGGATACTTTGGCAGGACCCGAAAGCACTGTTACTAAGATTAAGACCGATAAACATATCAATACAACGGTTGCCAAAGCGCCCGTTGTCAGTACCGTAACTGCCACAAGTATTACATTGCAGGCAGTTGCCGGTTATGAGTACCGTATCAATGGCGGCGCATGGCAGAAGGGGACTGCCTTTACCGGATTGAAAGCCAACACCGAGTATTCCTTGACCTGCCGTATTGCCGAGACAAATGACACGTTAGCAGGACCGGAGAGCGTTGTTGCCAAGATCAAGACCGTTAAGTATTCCAATACCACCGTTGCCAAAGCGCCCACCGCCAGCGTGATTACAGCGAACAGTATCACTTTAAGACCTGTTTCCGGTTATGAATACCGTGTCAATGGCGGCGCATGGCAGACAAGCACTGCCTTTGCCGGTCTCAAGCCCAATACCGAGTATTCCTTCACCTGCCGTATTGCTGAGACGAATGACACAGTAGCAGGGCCTGAAAGTGCTGTAACCAAGATCAAGACTATCAAATACAGCAACACAAATACTGCCAAAGCACCTGCTGTCAATGCCGTAACTGCTACGAGTATTACATTGCAGGCAGTTGCCGGTTATGAATACCGTATCAACGGCGGCGCATGGCAGAAGAGCGCCACATTTACAGGACTGAAAGCCAATACCGAGTATTCCTTCACCTGCCGTATCGCCGAAACGAACGACACGGTGGCAGGACCTGAAAGTGCTGTAACCAAGATCAAGACCGTTAAATACAGTAACGCAGTCACCGCCAAGGCGCCTGCAGCTAACTCCATTACTCCCACAAGCATTACACTGGTTGGCACAAGCGGTTATGAATACCGTGTCAATGGCGGCGCATGGCAGAAGGGAGCTACCTTTACCGGTCTCAAGCCCAATACCGAGTATTCCTTCACCTGCCGTATTGCTGAAACAAGTGACACGGTGGCAGGACCTGAAAGTGCTGTAACTAAGATCAAGACTGTAAAGTATTCCAATACAACGGCAGTCAAGGCTCCGACAACCAGCAGTATCACTCCCACAACCATCGTTCTGAAAGCAACTGCGGGTTATGAATACCGCATAAACGGCGGTGCATGGCAGAAGAGCGCCACCTTTACCGGTCTCAAGCCCAATACCGAGTATTCTTTTACCTGCCGTATTGCCGAGACAAATGACACACTGGCAGGTCCTGAAAGTCCGGCGGCTAAGATCAAGACCATCAAGTATAGCAATACAACCGTTGCCAAGGCACCGTCGATTGCTGTTATTGATGCTGACCGCATTATACTTACCGGTGTGAGCGGTTATGAATACCGCATAAACGGCGGTGCATGGCAAAAGAGCACTACCTTTACCGGCCTCAAGCCCAACACCGCATATTCCTTCACCTGCCGTATTGCCGAGACGAATGACACAGTGGCAGGACCGGAAAGCGCTGTCACAAAGGCGACTACCATCAAGTATGGTAACACAACGATGGTTAAGGTTCCTACTGCCGGCAATATCACCGCAACAGAGATCACCTTGCACGCAGTATCCGGTTATGAATACCGTATCAATGGCGGTGCATGGCAGAAGGGCACTAAGTTTACGGGCCTCAAACCCAATACCGAGTATTCCTTTACCTGCCGTATTGCCGAGACGAATGACACGGTAGCCGGACCCGAGAGTGCAGTGACCAAAATCAAAACCATTAAGTATACCAATACTGCCGTTGCCAAAGCACCCACTGTCAGCAAGGTAAATGCCAACAGCATTACGCTGAACACTGTGGAAGGCTACGAATACAGCCGTGACGGACGCAATTGGCAGACCGATCCCATATTCGGCGGCTTGTCGGCAAATACTGCATATAGCTTCTATTGCCGCATTGCCGAGACCGAAACCTATTATGCAAGCGCGGCTTCCGCCAAAGCTGTATTGACCACCACCAAGCTGACCGGTAAAACCGCAAGCGCACCCATGATCGCATCTTATACCAAAACCACTGTAACGCTGAAAGCCATTGCCGGTATGGAATACCGTGTGGATGGCGGAGCATGGCAATCCAGTCCTACGTTTGAAAACATGACGGCCGGTAAGCATGAATTTACACAGCGTTATGCCGAAACACATACGACCTATGCAGGCGCTGAAAGTATTAAGACGGTACAGTATACACTGACCCAAATGCTGACCTCTTCTTCGCTTCCCGTAAATGAAGACAAGAAGGTGATCGGCGCATTGCAGGAAGGCGTGACGCTGGCTGATTTGATAAAAACGCTGGATGAAAGCAGAGGTCTTTCGGTTTACCGCAAGGATAAGAAGCTGACAGATCTTAGCGTTGCGGCGGCAACGGGCGATATACTGCAAATAGAAGACGAAAGCGGCAGAGTTTATTGCACCTATACCGTGATCATCCGCGGAGATGTATCGGGAGATGGACGCGTGAATATTACCGATATGCTGCTGACCAAGGCGCACATTATGAATCAGGTGAAGCAGGAAGGCGTTTATGCAACGGCTGCTGACGTATCCGGCGACGGAAAACTGTCGATACTGGATTTTCTGCAGATCAAAGCCTCGATTTTGGGCGAGAATGATTTTGAAACATCGCCCATTGCCTGAATCCAATAACAAAAAGTGGGAGGATACCTTTGTGGTTCCTCCCACAATTGATAAATGAGGTTGTTTATGGAAGACAGAGATCAAGAATATATGCAAATGGCGATTGAGCAGGCAAAAATGGCGGCACAAGACGGCGAAGTGCCGGTGGGGGCTGTGCTGGTTTTTGACGGCAAGGTGGCGGGGGTTGGCCGCAACCGCAGAGAAACCAATAAACACGCATTGTGCCATGCAGAACTGGAAGCGATTGACATGGCGTGCCGCAATCTTTCCGGTTGGCGGCTTCACAAAGGAGAGTTGTTTGTCACGCTGGAGCCCTGTCCCATGTGTGCCGGGGCGGCACTGTCCGCCAGGGTAAAACGGATCGTATACGGTGCCAACGACAGAACAAGCGGTGCGCTTGGTTCTGCGTTGAATCTGAACGACTGCTACCCTCTGCATAAGGCAGAGATTAAAAAAGGTGTAATGGAAGAGGAATGCGCGGCGATGCTGTCCGATTTTTTTAAAGAACTGCGAAAAAAGAAGAAACAAGAGAGCGCAAAGGATTGAAGAATGCATATACTGATAACGGCAGGAGAAGCAAAAGCCATCCCGCCGTTTTTCAATTGGCATTTTGGGTTATAAACAGCATCTTGTTTTTTGCATTATCAGATAAAAAATTCCATGTCTAAAAAGTCTCCGATTTGGCAAAAATGAGAATGGAAAAACAACAAAACGGAGTGTGAATCGAAATGACAGTGAGAAGAGGCGATATATACTATGCCGATCTGAGTCCGGTGGTTGGATCGGAGCAAGGGGGATTGAGGCCGGTCTTGATCGTACAAAACGACGTTGGAAATCGATACAGCCCCACGGTGATCGCCGCCGCAATTACCAGTCGCATGAGCAAGACAAAATTACCTACCCATATCGATGTGACACGCAATTCCATTGAAAAAGAAGATGGGCAGGGACTTGCCAAAGATTCGGTCATCCTGCTTGAACAGATCAGAACACTGGATAAGCGCAGACTGCGGGAAAAGATGGGACATTTGGATGAGAGCGTTATGCGGCGTGTGGACGATGCCATCACCATCAGTTTTGGCTTGACTGCAGCAGGGGTAAAGCACAACGAGGAAACACAGCCTTTGCCGATGCCATCTATCGGTCCTGCTGTAACGGCATGAATATAAAAAGAAAAACTGCCCAACGGCAGTTTTTCTTTTTATCAATGATGTGAGCGCTTTTTTAGTATAAAGATCAAAGCGGCAATACCGCAGGCAACCGCGACTGCGCCAATCGCTATGCCGCCCAATACCATTGGCAGATTGTTTTGACTGTCGGTATTGTTGTCAATTTGGGGCGCTTCGGGTTCGGATTGCTGTTTGGTGCTCTCGATATATTTAGGGGAGCAATATTCGGCGGTGGTGGTTTGCCCAAATACATCGGTTATCACCAGCTCGCATTTGTAAGCATCGGTCTTGATGCTTGAAATATCTACCATGGTTACCTCCGGACGGGTGCCGGAGAAGCTTTTTAATTTGTTTCCGTCAAGATCGGTTACGGTAACTGCGTAGGAAAGCTGAGGGGTACTGTTCGCTGTCATTTGCCAAAGCAATCGTGCTTCGGTGGTCTCTCCGTTTTCGTTAGTACGGGCGCGTACATTCAGCGAACCCACTGCGGGTTTGCCGTAGTGAGGGACGCTGTCCTGGGTGAGGGTGGGGGTCAGCTTGATTTCGTGATCGGTATCCACGGGGGATTTCCCGTCTACCGATGCCCAAACATAGGTATTATCCTCCGACACACCCAGCTTGGCTTCCCCAAATGCTTTGGGATTGCCGTCGCTGCGGATCTTGACGGTGGGAGAAGAGACCCAGTTTTTGTTTTCATGGGAGAGAAAATAAATGTTTCTGTATCGGAAGGAACGGTAGCGTGCGCCTTCGCTTTCGGAATAATTTTCTAAGAATTGTCCTATATCACCTTTGATATAGGAATAGATGAGCTGGGTGTTATAATAGGCGAACAGAGTCCATTTATCGGCTTCATAATCGTAAAACCATGTGCCGATAAAGGTGCGTCCGGTTTCTTCGTCCTGCCAGCAAAGCAGCAGCTGGCGGTACCACTGACTGCTTTTCCAATTGTAAGGCATTACGCAGGAGGTGCCGCTTCCTTCATTGTCATAAGTAGTGGTTTTTCCGTAAAGGGCATTGGCGTAAATATATTTTTCCTCGCCGCTTTCTTTGTCGGTGTATTCGTAGCGCCAAAGCGACATAATACCCGTGCGGTCGCTTAAATTTCCTCTTAACTGCAATCCTGCGTAAGCACCGCCTCCTCGCAGTTCCTTGCACCCAAGGAGCTTGGCGGTCATTTCGGTATACATACCCCAGTTGGCATTGGACCAGTAGGTGCACAGCGCTTCGTCGCTGTCGGAATAAAAATCCATCATAAAGCCGTCGGCTTTGTTATCTACCACATCTGCGTCACAGTCCATATAAAAGCCGTGAGACCCGTCGGCGTATACCGAGGGCATGATGTTTGCTATGGTGACCAAACACAATAGCAGTGCAGGGATGATTTTCCAAAATCTGTTTTTCATAACTACCTCCTTGGTTACACTTGGTGTTTTTATTGTAATACAGAAATGAAAACTTGTCAAGATAAAATGAAAAAGAGCCTTTGGGGCTCTTTGAGGCTTATCAGCTGTTTTTGTACTTATCAAGCTCCAATAACAGACGGTATAGCTGTGCTTGCTCGGATCTACTTTTGGTCAAAATCAATTCGTAGCAGGCAAGCGGAATGTTATCGGACATATCTTCTGTTTCATCTAATTTTTCAAAAAGGCGGGAAAGCGGAACGCCCAGCGCGGCAGCCATTTTTTCAATGCTTTGCAGAGTCGCGTTTTTTTCACCGCGTTCGATTTGACCGATATATGTGGGGTGACATCCGGACAGTTCAGCCAGTTTTTCTTGGCTGAGCCCCAGTTGTATTCGGTAATTTCGAATGCGTTTGCCAACAACTTCGATCATTTTACTCATAGCGTTCACCAACCTTTTTTCTATAGTCTATAAATATTTAAACAATTGTTCCATAGACTATTGATATTTCTCTTTGCGGGTGCTATACTATAAATATTATTTACAGGGAAAGAGTATTTATAGGATAGGGGGAAGGATATGAGTGAATTCAAAAACAAAACCTGTTGCTTTACGGGACACAGAAATATTCCGCAGGATCAAAGGGATGCTTTGATGGAACGCTTAAAAAAGGAGATCGTTCTTCTTGCGGGAAACGGATATTGCCGCTTTATCGCAGGCGGCGCGCTGGGATTTGATACGATGGCAGCAGAGGCGGTTTTGGCGCTGAAAAGCCAATATCCCACCCTGCAGCTGGCGTTGGCGCTTCCCCACACAGAGCAGGCAAAGTCATGGAGCGAGCAGGATCGGGCGGTATATAACGATATTTTGCAAAGGGCTGACAGCGTTACCTATACCTCTGCGGGTCGTGGGCGGGGCTGTATGCAGATACGAAACCGCTACATGGTGGATCACAGCTCGTTTTGCATTTGTTATTTGGCCAAAGACAACGGCGGAACGGCGTATACAGTGAAATATGCAGGTAAAAGGGGTGTGGCGGTGGTCAATATAGCGATCTGATCTGAGTTAGAAAAAGAAAATTGCCGATAACCGCACGGATGCAAAAAGGACAGAGAATTTTACGTTCTCTGTCCTTCGTTTTTTTGTAAATTACTGTGCAGCGTTTACGATCACAGCGAAGTCGTCGGGCTTGAGAGAAGCGCCGCCGATCAGACCGCCGTCGATGTTGTTCATAGCCAAAAGTCCTTCGCAGTTCTTAGCGTTCATGGAGCCGCCGTACTGAATGACCAGACCTCTTGCTACGCTCTTGCCGTACTTGCCGGAAACAACAGCGCGGATGATGCCGCAAACTTCATCGGCATCTTCGTTGGAAGCGGTCTTGCCGGTTCCGATTGCCCATACGGGTTCGTATGCGATGATTACGTTCTGCATCATGGTTACGGGGATATCCTGCAGAGCCAGCTTGGTCTGACGGGAAACAACTTCACCGGTGATGCCTGCTTCTCTTTCTTCCAGCTTTTCGCCAACGCAGATGATAACATTGAGGCCTGCTTCCAGTGCTGCCTTTGCTCTCTTGTTGACAGTTTCGTCGGTTTCGCCGAAGTATTCTCTTCTTTCGCTGTGGCCAACGATAACGTACTGTACGCCGCATTCCTTCAGCATGGAAGCGGAAATTTCGCCGGTGTATGCGCCCTTTTGTTCAAAGTGAACATTCTGTGCGCCCAACTTAATGATGGTGCCCTTGGTGGCAGCTGCGGCAACAGGGATGTCTACGAAAGGTACGCAAACCACAACGTCGCAGCCCTTCTTGCCCTTAATGCGGCTGTAAATTCCGGAAATCAGTTCCTTTGCTTCACTGGGAGTCATGTTCATCTTCCAGTTGCCGGCAATCACTTTTCTCTTCTTTCTGGTGCTCATTTTGATTGTACTCCTATTGTATTTTACTTGTTGTTCAGACATGCGATACCGGGCAGTTCCAGGCCTTCCAGGAATTCCAGGGAAGCGCCGCCGCCGGTGGAAATGTGGGTGATCTTGTCCGCAAAGCCCAGCTGTTCGCAAGCAGCCGCAGAGTCTCCGCCGCCAACGATGGTGATAGCTTCGGATGCAGCCAGCGCTTCAGCTACAGCGATGGTGCCCTTTGCCAAAGTGGGGTTTTCAAATACGCCCATAGGTCCGTTCCAAACAACGGTCTTGGCAGCCTTTACGGCATTTGCATAGATCTCTCTGGTCTTTTCACCGATATCCAGACCCATTTCGTCAGCGGGGATCTCGCAGGAAGGAACGGTCTTTACTTCGATCTCGCCGTCAATGGGGTTGGGGAAGGACTTGGCGATAACGGTGTCAACGGGCAGGAGCAGGTTTACGCCCTTTTCCTCTGCCTTTGCCATCATTTCGCGGCAGTAGTCCAGCTTTTCTTCGTCCAGCAGGGAGGTACCGATCTGATAGCCCTTGGCAGCAAGGAAGGTGTATGCCATACCGCCGCCGATGATCAGGGTGTCTACCTTGGTCAGCAGGTTGTTGATAACGTTCAGCTTGTCGGAAACCTTAGCACCGCCAAGGATCGCAACGAAGGGACGCTCGGGATTTTCCAAAGCCTTACCCATGACGGAAATTTCCTTTTCGATCAGGGTGCCGCATACTGCGGGCAGATAATCTGCAACGCCGGCAGTGGAAGCGTGCGCACGGTGTGCGGTGCCGAATGCGTCGTTAACATAGATTTCAGCAAGGGAAGCCAGTTCCTTTGCGAAGGTGGGGTCGTTCTTTTCTTCTCTTGCATCAAAACGGATGTTTTCCAAGAGAACTGCTTCGCCGTTCTTAAGAGCTGCGATCTTTGCCTTTGCGTCTTCGCCTACGATGTCTGTGGCAAAGGTAACCTTTACGCCGTACTGCGCAAGGCGGTCGGCAACGGGTTTCAGAGTCAGCTTCTTCTGGTCACCCAGGGCTTTTTTCAGAGCAGCTTCCTTAGCGGCTGCCTGTTCTTCTGCGGGCAGAGCTTCGATAGCCTTCTTTTCCTTCTTGGTCAGGCCAAAACCGGGCGTGAAGATGTTGTGGGGCTTGCCCATGTGAGAGCAGAGAATGATTTTTGCGCCCGCTTCAGCCAGATACTGAATGGTGGGCAGTGCGCCTACGATACGCTTATCGCTGGTGATGGCGCCATCCTTCATGGGAACATTGAAGTCACAGCGGACAAGGCAGTATTTGCCGGCAACATCGATATCCCGAATGCTTTTCTTGTTGTACATAGACATACAGTTCACCTCAATTTAAAGATTTTGTGTACGGCAATTATCTTAACACATTTTCATCCGTTTTACAACACTTTTTTGGAATTTTATTGTAAATCTTTTGCCTTTTTTTAAGACGAGAACAAGTATAAGGATGATCGTTGGAACAAAAAGGTATTTTCTTCGTTTGGGGCTTTTTTGCAGAGAATGATTGACAAAAGGCGCGGATTTTGTTATAATACGGATAGAAATACACGTACGGGGGAAATTGTCTTGAACTACGAAGCAATGAGCGGCCTGACACTGGCATACCTTGGCGATGCGGTGCTGGAGGTACAGACAAGAGAAAGACTTTTGTCCCTGGGGATTACCGATGTGGGAAAGCTCAATAAGCTGGCACTTTCATATGTGCGTGCGGTGGAACAAAGTGCGGCAATGGATCGGATATTGCCCCATTTGACCGAAGATGAGGAAGCTGTTTTCAAAAGAGGGCGCAACAGTCACGGCGTGGCGGCTCCCAAAAGCGCCACGGTTGCGCAGTACCGCCGTGCCACCGGTATGGAGGCGCTGTTCGGATGGCTGTACCTTGCAGGCAGACAGGATCGGATCAAGGAGTTGTTTGATCTTGCCTTTCCCAAAGAACAAACCCTTTAATCAAAGTTTTTGAAAGTGCAGAAAACTTTTTCAAAAAGTTTTTGTATTTAATAATAAAAACAAGGAGAATAACATCATGGGAAAACTTTCAAATACCGCAGGTGAATTCAAAAAATTTATCATGCGCGGTAACGTAGTTGACATGGCTGTCGGTGTTGTAGTCGGCGGTGCGTTCGGTAAGATCGTAACCTCGCTGGTTAACGATATGCTGATGCCTTGGATCGGCTATTTCATGGGCGATGCTAACTTTACTGAGTTAGCATACGAAATCAAGCCTGCTGTGGCAGAGGTGCTCAACGAGGCAGGCGAGGTGGTTACCGCTGCCAAGGAAGCTGTTTTGTTCCGTTACGGTAATTTTATTCAGACCATTATCGACTTCCTGCTGGTTGCTCTTTGCGTTTTTGTGTTTGTAAAGATAATTGGCGGTATTCGCGCTCGCGCAGAGGCCAAGGCAAAGGCTGAAGAGGAGGCCAAGAAAGCGGCAGAAGCGGCTGCGGCTGCTGCAGCTCCCAAGGCTCCCACCCAGGAAGAACTGCTTGCTGAGATCCGCGATCTGCTCAAGGCACAGAAATAAGCATACGGCATTATATTCTGAATTTTCCGAAAACGGTCGCTATCTCGTTTTCGGAAAATTTAATTTTGTTATCAGAGGGGAATGGGAAACATGAAATATAGTATCGGTATCGATTTTGGCGGTACCAATATTGCTGTCGGTTTGGTGGATGAGAATTACACGGTTGCGGCAAAATCTTCTTTGCCCACAGGAAAAGGGCAGCGAACCACCGACGAGATGGTGCTGGATATGGCGGTTTTGTGCCGCAAAGTATGCGATTTAGCGGGAATTGACCTTGCAGAGGTTGCTTCCATCGGTATTGCTACCCCGGGAACGGTAAACAGCGCAAAGGGAATTGTGATCGATTATCCCGGCATGGGGCTTTCCAATTATCCCATGTCAGCCAAACTGTCGGATGCACTGAACGGTTATGACTCTCAAAAGATCCGTATTGCTAACGATGCCAATGCGGCGGCGCTGGGAGAGGCGATGGCAGGGGCGGCAAAAGGAGCCGATACTGCACTGATGATCACGCTCGGCACAGGGGTTGGCGGCGGCATTATTCTTGGCGGTAAGATCTATGACGGATTTAATTTTTCGGCGGCAGAACTGGGGCATACGGTGATCGTCAAGGACGGACACCCCTGTGCCTGCGGCAGAAAAGGCTGTTTTGAGCAGTATGCTTCGGCAACTGCGCTGATTCGTATGACCAAAGAAGAAATGCAGCGCAGTCCCGATTCTGCCATGTGGCAGTATTCGCCCGACCTTGCGCAGGTCAACGGTAAGACTGCTTTTGAGTCAGCTAAGCTGGGAGATGAAGCCGCAAAACGGGTTGTGGAGCTCTATATCGGTTATCTTGCCTGCGGCGTTGCCAATATGATGAATATTTTCCAACCGGAGATCCTTTGCATCGGCGGGGGTATATGCGGCCAAGGGGATAATCTGCTAAAGCCGCTTTCCGAGATCGTATTCAAGGAACAGTATGCAAAGACTGCCCCGCGCAAAACCAAACTGGTCATTGCCACGCTTGGCAATGATGCCGGTATTGTGGGCGCTGCGGCACTGTAATGATAATAAAACCGCCTGCGGGCGGTGTTGTTTTTCCTCGTG
>SVRY01000079.1 GCA_015064585.1 Oscillospiraceae bacterium | reverse complement strand
CAAAATAATGCCAAGTGCCGCAGAGCTGATTGGCAAAGTCAAAAGCATCCCCATTAAAACAGATACTAACACACCCATAATAAGTGGCTGCTGCTGTGTACTCATATTAATGAGTTCTCCGATAAACACCATCGCCTTTGAAATAGGTGGTCCGAGCAAAAGACCTACCACAGAACCTGCCAAAATACTAAGAAGCGGTGTAATGATGATATCCACTTTTGTTTTTCCAGATACCAGTCTTCCCATATAGATGCCTGCTATAGAAGCAATAAATGCTCCTAGCGGCTCTCCTGGCCCCGCATATACAATATTTCCGTCTACTAACACACTACCTGCTAAAATCTTGCTGGCAAATGCTCCCACCATACCGCAGGTCGCTGCTGACATAATTACTAGTGGACTTTCTTTCAAACGCACAGCTACTCCGCAACCGATTCCGACACCAGTTACACTAGCCGCAACTTTTCCTATTACAAACAACAATTCTCCAACTACACCAGGAAATAATCCACCTATCTGCTGGATAATCGTTCCAATAATGAGTGTGGCAAACAGACCAGTCGCCATTCCACTAAGGCCTTCGATAAATATTTCGTTTGCAAGTTTCTTGATATGTTTCATTTGGTACTCCTTGTTTGTCAATTACAAGAATATAATGGGTTATAGCGAAAGTGCTATCATTATCCAAAAATGAATTATTTTCGTTTTTGGGAAATAGCTTATTTGTTCAATAACCAATCTGCTACATCCACGATTTTCACACCCTCATATTGATATTCGGGATTTCTTGTTCGTGCTATTACCATTTTAGGATAAGCATCTTTGATTTTAAGCAGAGGATCCACTTCTCTATTAAAGGTTTCGGGTAAAGTAATATTATCCGAGACTTGAATATAAATCTTCTCGCTTCTTTTTAAAGCAACAAAATCAATCTCTTTTTTATATAAAACACCAACATAAACTTCGTATCCACGTCTAAGCAATTCCATTGCAACGATATTCTCAATCATTCTGCCATTATCTAGGTTTTTTGTGCCGAGTTTAGCATATCGGAAGGTGTGGTCACTCAAATAATACTTATCGTTTGAAGCAAGATATTTTTTGCCTTTAATATCATATCTACGAAACTTATAAAAAGCAAAAGCATTGCAAAGATAATTTAAATAATTACCAACCGTCTTGTGATTGATTTTATCCTTATTCGATGTGAGTGTATCCGTAATGCTTCTAGCCGAAGTTAAGTTTGATACGTTATCCATTAAGAATTGCGCAATTCTATCCATCAAAGCAGGATTTTTGATTTTATACTTTTGCCGTATATCTCTTAAAATCAAAGTATCAAAGACATTTTCGATATAGTCATATTTATCTTCTTGCTCTTTATACAGGTATGAACCCGACATACCACCTTCGAGCATATAATTATCAAAAGCAGCATATTTGTCTGTTAATTCAAAGTATTGAACGTACTCGGCAAAGGAAAACGGATATACCTTGATTTCAAAAGTCCTTCCAGTAAACAGTGTTGCTAAATCTGAACTGAGCAAGAAAGCATTGGAACCCGTAATATAAATATCGTACATTTCGGTTGCGTGTATATTATTTATGCACAACTCAAAGTTATCACACATTTGAATCTCATCAATTAAAACGAAATTTTCCCTGTCCTCTACATAATTATTTTCGATATATTCGTTAAGAGCCTTGTATTCCTTAAGGTTGTCATACTTAGAAAGATTAAAGTTGATATGAATAATATTGGCATTAGAAATATTCTTTTGCACATAAGCTTTGAACGCTTCCAACAGTTTCGATTTACCAGAACGCCTTACACCAGTTAAGACTTTGATATCAGGAGTTCCAATAACATTAATCATTTTATCTAAATATTGCTTTCTTTCAATTAGTTTCATAGAAAATCACCTCACAATATTATTATACTGCACACATTTCCCAGAATCAACTTTTTTTCATTTTTGGGAAGTAGGGCTTTTGTAAATATATATGCTACGCGCAATGTTCGGAAGTTCTTACGAACTTCCTCAACATGGGCTGTCGCCATGTTAGAAATTAAAAAAGCACTCCAGGATTTGCATAAATGCAACCTGAAGTGCTTTTAAATTTCTACATTGCTCGTAGCTTACATGATTACTCCCATTCGACTCGGTCTAAATGGCTGCTACCATATCTGGTACGTTTCTCTATCAATATTATCTATGTTTCGTGGTGTTTTCTACTTAATCCGTATTTTTATGAGTAGAATTGGTCAGCCGTTGGTCACGATTTTGTGGATGGAATTCGTATGATTTTGGACTTTCCGGAAAACGAATTTCACCCATAGGCGGTTATCTGTCCTTTCGAACAGAAAGTTCTCCCGGAACGGGGCGCGCAGATGCGCCCTGATATCCCCCAGGGAGGCGTAGTTAACCACGCCCGTAACAAGGGTATTTCACAGGCATTCCCAGCGCTAGGGATTAACAAACATTTTCATATAGTTGATGTAGTGCTGCCAATCCTCAGCCGTCAGCAAATGTCCTTCATCATGAACATGAACAGCAACACCCTCAGAAAAAACAGGCTGATCCGGAATCGCTTCTTCATAGGTGCAATCCGGAATCACTTCCGTATGATAGATATCTCTCCATACAGCCTTTGCTTCCTGCAGGGCATCCCAGGTTGCTTTCGGGTCGGATGCCAGATCCTGCTGACCAATGCTGATATACAGATTACGGTCAGCAATCAGCGCATACAGCATATGGATATCTACCGGCAGTTCTTCGTCCCGCCCCTCGAAAGAGTAGTAATCAGGCGCAAACCAGTGGTTAGCGGTTCCATCTGTATCAATTTTCGCAAACAAAGGACTGCGCAGCAAACCTCCGCCGCAGCTTGCTGTAACCAAATCAATACGGGGATCGCATGCGCCTGCCCAGAGAGATACTCTGGCAAGCCGGGAGTGTCCTGCGGTTCCAATCGCATCAGTATCCACCTGCTCGATTGTCTCCAGATAATCAATACCCCGCATGATTCCAAATGCCCACGCAGAAAACGCGGTACAGGTTTCTTCCGGGAACAGCTTCAGCACCTGGTTGCGGTAGGTTTCCTGATTGTCTTCCGCCCAATCTCCGTAGTACATGGTGGCAAGGCCAAAACCGGAATCGATCAGCAGTTCTATGGGCCAGCTGGAAGACTCACTTCCCCGTTCCCCAATCTCTCCCTGGGTAACGGAGGGCAGAATTGCATCATCATTCCACACCGCAGTATTGCCGCTGAAGTTCAAACCGATGAACATTCCATAATTCTCTGCTTCTGCCGGTGTGTAAATCAGCAGCATTGCGTCACTGCTGCCATTTTCATTGCTTACAGTAATTTTCACCTGCTGGCGCCGGATCTTGCCGTCGAGAAGCGTTCCGCTTTCCATCAAAGTAAAGACAGTATCAAAACCCTCTGTCGGCGTCACACCGTACATGTAGGTTTCATAAAGATCCAGCATTTCCGCCCGCCGGGCATCATATTCTTCCGGTGTTTTCACCGGCTGTCCCTCGTTATTGATCAGCAGCTGCGGAAGTCCCGGATAGCTTCTGTCCACATCCAAAACAAAATTGCAGAAGCTTTCCGGCAAATCAAATCCACCGTAAGATACCATGGACAGAATTCCCTTAAATCCCAGGGTGTCGCCCACGAAATAGCGGATCATTCCATAGGAAAAACCTAAAAATACGATTACAACTGTCAGCGCCACAATGAGGAGCTTTGCCCACCAGGGTAATCGCTTGCTTTTCGTTTTTTTCATAATAACCCTCCTTTAAGACAGCAGCATTGCGTTTCAGACACCGTCATTCGTTCGGAGATCCGATGCCCCGTTCCCCGCAGAATCACTTTTCCTCCGGAGACACACGGGTCTGAAGGTACTCCTGTTTTTATTCGCCAATACCTATTAGGACGGATGTCCTAATTATATTAGCACATCCGTCCTAAAAAAATCAATGGTATCACGGAAAAGTTACAAAAATACCGCCCGCAGGATTTCTCCCACGGGCGGCGTGTGGTCAGCTATCCAAAGGCTTGTATTCGGTTACGGTTTTCAGATAGGTTTCGGGATCGCCGTTGAGTATCAGCTCGGCGTATGCCACAGGGTCATTGTAAATCAGATAGTCCAGCTCCGACCGCTGATACATATTGTCAGCTATCTCATTCTCCACGGCTGTGCAGTCGATGGAGATCATCGTACCGTCTGCTATTTTCAGTTCCACGCAAGCGCTATCCATATTGAACGCACAGGATAGGATTCTCATTGTTCTTGCCTCCTTAATCTTTCGGTGTTTTTCTTTGCCAGTTCGCTGGCAGCCTTGCGGCGGCTTTCGTCATAGGGGGCAGTCAGCTTGAAGCCGAATCGTCCCTTGCTGACTTCAAATGTCAGACAGCCGTTTCCGTCATCGTCGATCAATCGGCACTCAGAGGGATATTTCCCGGCATACTCGGTGAGCCTGTTTTTGAGTGCGGTATTGTAGGTACAGACCTCAATCATGCTGTCTGCTTCGTTAAAATAGATATTGGTTGCTTTCTGTTTCTTGGAAAGACCTGTTTTCATAAAACCTCCTGTTTTTCACGAATTTTTCTCAGCTCATCACCTGTAAAAGTGGTCTGATTTTTGAATGGGGAGCGCCCAAACGATGTGC
>SVRY01000025.1 GCA_015064585.1 Oscillospiraceae bacterium | reverse complement strand
CTTTTGGGAATGGCAAAAAAGAAATAACGATTTAAATAATCGGGATGTAAGCTTTGTGTGGTATAACCCGAGGTGCCGCTGGTCATATATATTGAACCGTTGTAATTCATGCTGTCATCGTCAGGATCATCATCCCCAAAAATATAACCAAATACGCCCCAACGTGTTTCAGTCGCATTTGCACTGCTTCCAACAAAAGGCAATGTTATTTCCGTAAGGCCGGTGCATCCATAAAATACACCTATCGAAATACTTGTTACACTATTGGGTACTACAATGCTTGTCAAAGCTTTGCAGTTTTTGAATGCACATTTACCAATATCCATTACCTTGTTTGGAATGACAATATCTGCAAGACTGAAACAATCCGCCAGCATATACTTCGCAATTTTGGTAATGCCTTCGGGAATATCAAAACTCTCCAGATTTGTGCAACCCATAAATGCTCTTTCGCCAATTTCGATAACATTATCGGGAATGGTAATACTCATAAGAGAAGAACATCCTTCAAAAGCAGAGCTTCCAATACTTGTTATACCCTCTCGTATCAAAACAAATTGGATATTGCTTTGATTCTTAAAAGCATTGCTACCAATAGCAGTCACCGCTTTCCCCATATATGTATCAGGAAGTAAAATTTCCCGGTCAGTACAGCTACCTATGCCCACAACGGTATATTGATTTCCGCTCAGTTCATACTTAAGTCCCTGGCTTACCTGCGGCAAATCACAAACCGTACATACATAATCTTTGTAATTATGCCCCTGTGCTTCACCATCGGTCATCGAACAATTACTGCATTTCTTAGCTTCAGTACAAGTAGCCTCTTGCCACTGATGCCCGAGTGCCTCTCCAATAGTTTCGCCACAGCCGTCACAGGTTTTTGGCTCAGTACAAGTAGCATCCTGCCAAACGTGTCCCAAGGCTTCCCCTTCGATAATTTTACAAACTGTACAGGTTTTTGACTCAGTGCAAGTAGCCCCCTGCCACTGATGCCCCAAAGCTTGTCCTGTTGTTCCAAGACATACCGTACAAGTTTTTGGCTCGGTGCAAGTAGCCGGCTTCCACTTATGGACAAGAGGACTTCCTTTGGTCTCCTTACAAACAGAACACATCTGCGCATTCTCGCAGGTAGCATCCTGCCAGGTATGGCCCAGTGCTTCCCCTTCGGTCGCCTCACACACACTGCAGGTCTTTGCCTTGGTACAAGTAGCTTCCTGCCACTGATGGCCCAACGCATTGCCTTCGGTCACAAAGCAAACTGCGCAAGTCTTCGGATCAACGCAGTCTGCATCAAACCATTCATGGCCCTTTGCCTCGCCTTCTGTTTCGCCGCATTCACTGCAGGTCATGGCTTCGGTACAGGTGGCTTCCTGCCAGGTGTGGCCTTTTGCCCCTACTGTTGCCTGTGCTTTTAATACCTCGCCGCATTTTTGGCAGTGGCTTCCTTCTGTTTTTCCTTCTTTGGTACAAGTCGCCTCCACTGCCGCATCGATCACCGCCTCATGCTCGCATGACGCCTGCCCGGAAGGCGCTTCCCCGTTTTTTCCGCTGCCGCAAGCGATCAGCAAAACAGCAAGAAACAGCGCTGCAAATGCCGCAGACAGTTTTTTTAGGTTTTTCATTACATGTTCCTTTCAAAAAAGTATTCAAAATGTTTATTTAGACTATTCGCCCTTTTTAATATTTATAATAACATATTAAAAAGGTTGTGTCAACATTTATAACATTTTCCGGATATAATAAAACAGAGACACTTTTTCAAGCATCTCTGTTCCCTGTTTATTCACTGACAACGGTTTCTTTTTCTTCGCCATCTTCGGTTTCTTCGGATTCGGTTACGTATACGGTGCAATCCAGTACACGTTTGTCGTCGGCACTGGAAATAACAATATGCAGATTGCGGTAATCCATTTCCTCGCCCGCTTCGGGAATGCGCTGCATTTCCTGTTGGATCCATCCGTTCACGGTATTGGGCGCGTTTTCATCTTCGGATATCTTATCTAAGGAGAAATAGGTTTCAAATTCGTCCAGTCTGGCACTGCCCAGCACCTTGTGACCGCCATTTGGCAGTTCTTCAAAGTCGGTATACACCTCGTCGTGTTCGTCCCAGATCTCACCGACCAGCTCTTCGATGATATCCTCCATGGTGACAATGCCTTCCACCTGTCCGAATTCGTTTGCTACTACCGCAAACTGCACCTTTCTTTTCTGGAACTCGGAGAGCAGATCGGCAGTTGATATAGCAGGAGAAACAAAAAGAGGATTGGAAAGCACTTCCCTCAGCGTTGCACTGCCGTGAACCACTTTGTTGTAAAAATCCTTTTCGTGCAGGATACCGATAATACGGTCGGGGTTTCCTTCATATACAGGCAGTCTGGAATACTCGGTCTCACGGAAAACCTCTTTGATCTCGGGAATGGGCAGTTCCACATCGATCTTCACCACCTGCACGGCAGGGGTTAAAATATTCTTTGCCTTGAGGTCTTCAAACACAAGCGCACTCTTGACAATTTCGGTCTCGCTTTCGGTCAATTCGCCGCTTTCGCTGGCTTCCTCGATCATGGTCAAGATCTCTTCTTCGGTGACCTTTTCTTCATTTTTAATGCGGAAAATCTTATTTAAGAGCAATTTCCATTTTTGGAACAGGAACGTAATGGGGGTAAGCAGTACAGTCAAGCCGTACATAATGGGTGCGATCAACATGGCCAAGGGATCCGCAAGGTCTTTGGCTAAACTTTTCGGGGTAATTTCACCGAAAATCAAAACCGTCACAGTCATCACCACCGTAGAAAGGGTTGCGCCGTTTTCGGGAAAATTGCGGATAAACAGTACGGTGGCAAGGGAGGTTGCCGCAATGTTCACGATATTATTGCCAATGAGAACGGTAGAAATAAATTTCTCGTACTTTTCGTCCAGCTTCATAACAAGCGCCGCGCGTTTGTTGCCTTCCGCGGCAAGGTTCTTCATGCGAATGCGGTTGAAGGTGGAAAAAGCGGTTTCGATAGCCGAGAAAAATGCAGACAGGAATACCAAAATCACAAGTATTATTATCTGCGTTATGTTACTGTCCATTTGGAAAAGATGATCTCCTTTTTTGTTATGATATAAATTATAAAATGATATGTGCTTAGTCAACACATTAAACTATTATATATGAAAAAACACCTTTTGTCAAGGTGTTTTTCCAAATCTTGATACCTCTTTGCCGTTACTGACAAGGCAAACCGTGCCTTCGGTATCGGTGCGGTAAACGGTTATCTCTTCTTTTTCGAAACGGTCAATGATCTCGTTGTGGGGATGCCCGTATTTATTATCCTCACCGCAGCTGATCACAGCCAGATCGGGTGTGACCGAATTCAAGAATGCCACGGTAGACGAGGTGGTCGAACCGTGATGTCCCACTTTTAATACATCGCAGTCCAGTTCGCCGCCTGTCCATTCTTCGATCATTTCATATTCCGATGTCTTTTGCGCATCTCCTGCAAAGAGGAAAGAGGTAGCGTAATAGTCAAGACGCAATACCACACTGTAATCGTTTACATCGTCGTATTCTTGCGAAACAGGCGCCAAAACAGTCACTGTACCGCCTTGGCAGAATGTAAACTCACTTCCCGCAGCAGCCTGTCGGCGTATACAGCCCTCTTCCGCAGAAATGGCATTTTCCAAATTCTCGTATGCTTTGGTATCCTTTTCACAGTCAGGCAGGATCACGCTGCCCACGGTATATTCCGAAAAAACAAGGTCGGCACCTCCGATATGATCTTCATCCGGATGGGTCAATACAAAATAATCGATGGTTTCGATCCCAATCTCATCCAAATACGCAATCAGTTCATCCTCCGAGGAGCCGGGACCTGCATCGATCAGCAGGGTGTCACCGTCGGGCGAAGCGATCAGCGTGGCATCTCCCTGCCCCACATCAATAAAGTGTACCATCAGATCCTTGGTATTCTCAGGTACCTGCACCGGTTCCTTTTTTCCAAAATACCCTGCCGCAAGTGCCGCAAGTGCCGCAAGGATCACAATGATCACGGCAGATAGGGGCAGTTTCTTCCCTTTTCGTTTATATCTTCGTTTGGCAGCCATGTACTATCCTCCCCAATATGTGATGATCTACCCTTTCATTATACCATATCGGGGAAAAAATGCAAGAGCTATGAAAAAATATGTCTTCTTAAAAAGCTGCACAGCTTCATCCCGGGATAGGAAAGCAGCACCCAAATGAAGGTAAAGAGCAAGCACACCTGCCCGAAAAGATTCAAAAACAGTTCAGAGTAGTCCCAAACATTCAATTGAAACAGCATATTGAGAAAAAAGCCGCTCACTCCCTCCACCACTGTAATGCCGATACCGCAAAGCACCATTTTCCAAAGTATCTGATAGGGCAATGGCTCTATACAGTAGATCAAAAGCACGCATATTCCGCCCACAGGCGCCATGGACCAATGGGTAAAGCCGCGCCACAGAACCTCCAAACAACAGTATAAGCCTCCGCCCAGTAAAAATACCGCCGCATACGGCAGTATCCTTTCTAACCTACTTTTTATTTTCATATCCAACCTCCTTTTCGCGTCCTTGGTATTCTCGGCAAATTTTCGCTTTTTATACAGCGGATCCTAAATTTCGGTTGACAGACGGGGGGTTCTGTGGTAGGATTGCTTTGAGGTGAAACAAATGAACCTGCCAAACGCATTTACCGAGCGCATGCAAGCACTGCTCGGCACAGAATATAATGATTTTATCGCATCCCACCAAGCTCCCCCGGTGCGGGCTCTGCGGGTCAACCGACTCAAAACCACCCCCGAAGAAATCAAAAAAGAGCTGGATTTTGCCATATCACAGCTTTCCTTTACCGAAAACGGTTTTATATTTACAGAAGATAAGATCGGTGCCTCTCCCGCCCATCACGCGGGTATGTTCTATGCGCAAGATCCTTCCGCCATGGCGGTGCTGGCAGGGGCCACTCTGCCATGGGATCGTGCGATCCGTGCACTGGATCTCTGCGCCGCCCCCGGCGGAAAGACCACCCAGCTTGCCGCCATGCTAAACGAAGGCAGTTTTTTGGTGGCAAATGAAATTGTGCCCTCCCGTTGCCGTATCCTGCAGGGCAATTTGGAGCGCATGGGTGTTAAAAACACCTTGGTACTGAATAGTTCTCCCGACCGTCTTGCCGCCCTGTATCCCGCATTTTTTGATCTCATTCTGGTGGATGCTCCCTGCTCGGGCGAAGGAATGTTCCGTAAATACCCCGAAGCTGTGGATGAATGGACCCCCGATACTCCCGCCGCCTGCGCCGCAAGGCAAAAGGAAATTTTAAATAAAGCCGTAAAAATGCTTGCCCCGGGCGGTATATTGGTATATTCCACTTGCACCTTTGCCCCCGAAGAAAACGAAGAGATGGTTCGGTTTCTGCTGGAAAGCCATCCCGAATTCTCGCTGCTTCCCGTCGCAAAGAAAGTGCAGTCACTCACCCGTCCCGGTATCCTGCCCGGTACCGAACATGCCCGCCGTTTTTATCCCCATGTTAGCCAAGGCGAAGGACAGTTTATGGCAGTTTTACGCTATGAGGGAGAATGCGATACCCCCGTTTCGGAAAGCTTTAAAACCGAGGCAAGAGAGCTTACCCGTGAGGAAAAGAAAACAGTGGAAAGCTTTTTGAAAGAAAACCTCACCTACACCCCGCCTGTGCTTATGATGTGGAATGATACGGTATTTTGCGCCGAAAACAAGTATGCCATCCCCAAGGGACAGGTATTTGCCCCCGGCACCATTGTCGGAACTTTGCAAAAAGGAAGACTCATTCCCCACCATGCCCTTTTCTCGGCATACGGAGGAGATTTTATCCGCAAAGTAACCCTGCATACCAACGATTCCCGCATAAAAACCTATCTGCAGGGAAATTCCATCCCCGCCCCCGATACCCCCGACGGCTGGGCAGCCGTCATGCTGGGAACTGCCCCCGTGGGCGGTTGTAAAGTCGTCTCGGGCATGGCAAAAAATCATTATCCCAAGGGACTAAGGTTGAAAAACTAAAATTAAAATCCCCGGGGGGTATTTCATTTTCGGGCATAGCCTTGACCGTTACCGGCTGCGCACAAGTGCGCTTCCGATTGGTCTGTCAGCCATGCAACTGCTGTTTCCACCCGCAAACGGGTTGAATTGCTTTTATTTTTTCGTGAAGCGTCATTTTTGTTAGCCTTCCCCGCTGGGGAAGGCTTGGGTTTGGCAAATCTGCAAGTGCAGATCATCGAAACGAAAAAGTTTAGGATGACCAAAAGACAAAACGTTTTGATCTGCGAAATAAAACACCGACTCTGTTTTTTCTTCTCATCGGTTAACCTTTATTGAACCACGTGAACTATCGCGTAGTTTTCGTTTTACAACAACAAATGGGCAGTTGCGCCGCAACTGCCCGTTTCCGTTTATTTGATAATATCTGTCACCGTACCCATAAAAATAGGAAGATTGGTGGCATTGTCGATGATCATATATACAAAGGGTCTATCAAGGTAAACTGTCTTTTGTTCTTCCGGATCAGTAGCGCTTTCCGCTTTCATCCCCACTGAGGTGGCGGCACTTGCCTTGGTGCCCTTATCGTCCAGCGAGATATAGGTCTTATGCCGTACTTCCCCGATATAAATATTACCATCCTCAGCACTGCCCAGCTTTGAGAAATCGGCAGAGCTGCCAAAGGCAGATCCCATTCCCATTGCCTGCAAAATATCGTTCATGATCAGCGAATATTCATAGCTGAATTTCGGTATACATACCTCCACATCGGTCTTCTCTGCGTTATTTAGGGTTTCGAGCAATTCTTTTGCGTCCAGCTGTGCGATATAGTCATAGATATCCACATTTTCATGCGGAAGCAGTGCCGCAAAGCTGTAATGACCGCCTTTATACTGCTTGAAAAAGCCAACCGCATTTTCGTCCTGCAAATAGTAGTCTTCGGTGGAATACATCATTTTTACATTGCGCTCTTCGCCCAAAAGAGAGGTGAACACGCGATCTCGGATCTGCGTATCCTTGTAGGTCTTATCCCATTTGGCATCAAACATTACCGCATTGACAAGATACATCACCATATCGGGACTGATCCCTTCCACGATCTTTTTGATCATACCGTCGGTATGCTTATTTACCCAGGCATTGATATCCTTGACCGTTTCGGCATTAAACGGTGCTTGATACGCCGAAGCGCCGTAATAATTGGCATTTGTCTTCAAAAAATCGGGATTTACGGTAAAGCCCGCATCGCGAAACCAAATGGAATTTGCGATCTGCAATTTAAACTTGTCGCCCGAAGGAAGTGCTTTAACATAACTGTATAAATACGCATTCAGCTCCTCAATGGGCATACCGAGCACCTCTTCCATTTCGGCTTTGGTTTCACCGTCGGCTCCGTTTGCCGTCATGGAAAGCGCCAACATCACCGAAAGTGGGGAGATCAGCATATTCTCCTTGTCACCTTCCGCGACAGTACGCTGAAACAGATCCAGCGAAAACGCCATCTGCCCTTGCAAAAATGCGTCATCTGCCTCTTTTCCTGCCACAGTTTCGGCTTCGATGCCGTCCATCAGGTTTTCCGCCTGAATTTGATAACCGCATCCCACCATATTCATGCCGAAGGATAGGATCATAAACAGCGCAAGTATATGCACACATATTCTTTTCATATCGGTTCCCTCCTTAATTTACAGTATTTCTTACTGTAAATATTATACCATAATAATATTTTTGTGTCAATCTTACCTTTTCTTGATTCTGTAAATATTATGTAAACATTGTTATTTTTTATTACACCCCAAATGAAAAAGACCTACCGAAGCAGGTCTTTCGTTATATTATTTGGACTGAATGTATGCGTCAATTGCCGCGGCGGCTTTTTTACCCGCCCCCATGGCGGAAATAACGGTGGCTGCCCCTGTGACAGCGTCCCCGCCCGCAAATACGCCCTCTCTTGTGGTGGCACCGTTTTCATCGGCAATAATACCGCCCCAGCTCTTTGTTTCAAGACCCTCGGTGGTGGAACGGATCAGCGGATTGGGGCTGGTGCCGATTGCCATGATCACGGTATCCGCTTCCAGCGTGAATTCGCTTCCGGGAATCACCATAGGACGGCGTCTTCCCTTTTCATCGGGAGCCCCCAGTTCCATGCGGACACATTTGATACCGGTCACAAAGCCGTTTTTGGGATCTCTTGGATCTTCGGGATTACGATACCCCAGAATTTCCACAGGATTGGTCAGCAGATTGAAGCGAATGCCTTCTTCTTTTGCGTGTTCCACTTCTTCTTTTCTGGCAGGCAGTTCTTCCATACTGCGTCGGTAAATAAGAGTGACATCGGCTCCCAAACGCAAAGCGGTTCTGGCGGCATCCATTGCCACGTTACCGCCGCCAACGACTGCCACTTTTCCGCCCTTCATGCAGGGGGTGGCAGAATCATCCAAATATGCTTTCATTAAGTTGTTACGGGTCAAAAACTCGTTTGCGGAATATACGCCGCAAAGCCCCTCGCCGGGAATGTTCATAAAGTTGGGAAGTCCCGCGCCGGAGCCGATAAATACCGCTTCAAAGCCCTCTTCAAACAGTTCATCCACCGTCAAAGTTTTGCCGATTACCACGTTTGTTTCGATCTTCACACCCATGGCGGAAAGCTTTTCAATTTCCTTTGCCACAATGCTCTTGGGCAGACGGAATTCGGGAATACCGTAAACCAATACGCCGCCCGCCTCATGCAGTGCTTCAAATACCGTTACCTCGTATCCTCTGACGGCAAGCTCACCCGCGCAGGCAAGTCCGCTGGGGCCCGAGCCTACCACCGCCACGCGATGCCCGTTCTTTTCAATTTCTGTTTTCTCAATTTCCTTTTCCAGCGCGCGGTCAGCCACATAGCGTTCCAAACGTCCGATGGCAACCGGCTCGCCCTTAATACCGCGCACACACTTGCTTTCGCACTGAGTCTCCTGGGGGCAGACTCTGCCGCAAATGGCAGGCAGAGAGCTGGACCTCGCAATCACCTTTGCCGCGCCCTCGAAGTCCATTTCCTTGATGCAAGAAATGAAATCGGGAATATGGATATTGACAGGACAGCCCGCCACACAGGGCATATTTTTACAGTCAAGGCAACGGTTCGCCTCTTCTACTGCCATTTGTTCGGTATACCCCTCGGTTACCTCCAAAAAGTCCTTATTGCGCACCTCGGGGGCTCGCTCTGGCATGGGAGTTTTATTTAAAGACATATTTCTCATATTATTTAACCTCCTGATTCAAGAGATTGCACTGATCCTCGTAAGCATGTCTTTCCAACGAACGGTACATACCGCCGCGGGTCATTGCTTCGTCAAAGTCAACGGCATATCCGTCAAAATCGGGGCCGTCCACGCAGGCGAATTTGGTCACGCGCTTACCGTCCTCACCGATCAGGCTAAGACGGCAGCCTCCGCACATACCCGTGCCGTCGATCATAATGGGGTTCATGGAAACGGTCAAGGGAATCCCCGTTGGCTTGCAGGTCTTGGCAACAAATTTCATCATGACAAGCGGTCCAATGGCAATAATATGATCAAAAGTTTCCCCACGTGCGAACATTTCAGCAAGGGGCATGGTCACGTTTCCTTTATTTCCGTAGCTTCCGTCATCGGTCATGACAACAAGCTCTTTGGATGCCGCGCGGAATTCATCTTCCAAAATCAAAAGATCCTTATTTCTAAAACCGATGACCGAGGTCACCTCTGCCCCCTCTGCGTGCAGTTTCTCTGCAATGGGAAGCGCAATGGCACAGCCCACACCGCCGCCCACGATCAGCACCTTTTTCAGTCCCTCCGTATGGGTCGCCACCCCGAGAGGTCCTACAAAATCGCAAAGGCTGTCACCAACCTGCAAGCTGTTCAATTTTGCGGTGGTGGCACCGACGATCTGAAAGATCACCGTCACACTGCCTGCCGCTCTGTCATACCCCGCAACCGTCAAAGGAATACGTTCGCCGTCCTTTGTCACGCGCAAAATAATAAACTGCCCCGGCTCTGCTTTTTTAGCAACCAGCGGCGCATATACCGAAATACGGGTCACTGTCGGATTGAGTTGTTCTTTGGATAAGATCTTATACATTATAATCTCCATTCTGCCGCATATCATATCATACGGAACCATTCTATATCAATTTAAATACAAGGTAATACAAGGTATTACTATACCACATTATTATGCATTTGTAAACTTGTTTTCAATATTTTTTATAAAATCCATTGACGATGATACCGCTTTGTGTTATATTGTTACGGAAATAACAAGGAAAAGAGGTTGCCTTCTTTGCTTTTCTCTCTGATCGTCTTTCTTCTCACCTGCCTGCTCCTCATCGCCGCTGTGCTTTTCTTTCCCAGAATGCGCATTGGCAAACTGGGCATGGATACCTATTGGATCATTGCTCTTTTGGGTGCGCTGATCCTCATTTTTTCGGGCAATTGCCCCATAAAAGAAGTGCTTGCCGAAATGACAAGCGACAGTGCCATCAATCCGCTAAAAATTCTGACTTTGTTTTTATCCATGACCGCTCTTTCGGTGTTTTTGGACGAAGTGGGATTTTTCCGCTACCTTGCCGCCAAAATGCTCTCCCATGCGGGAAATGGGCAAATGACGCTTTTTTTCATGCTGTACGGCACCGTGTCTCTTTTGACTGTTTTCACCTCCAACGATATCGTGATCTTGACTTTCACCCCCTTTATCTGCTACTTTGCGGCAAACGCCGGCATTGATCCCATTCCCTATCTTGTCACCGAATTTGTTGCCGCCAACAGCTGGAGCATGACCTTTATCATCGGAAATCCCACCAATATCTATTTGGCAACCGCAGGCGGGATCGGTTTTTTAGATTACTTCTTAAAAATGTTCCTGCCAACCATCGCAGCAGGCATCGTTTCGCTTGCTGTTCTGTGGCTTCTGTTTCGCAAGAAACTGAAAAAGCCGCTAAAAGCCCTGCCAAGCGCTAAATTGCGTATTGCCGATAAAGGGCTATTGATTATTGGGCTTTTACATCTTGGTGCCTGTACCGTCCTTGTTGCCATAGCATCCTTCCTGTCCCTTCCCATGTGGATCATCTGCTTCGGCTTTGCCCTTTCTCTGTTTAGCATGACAAGCATCTACTGCCTGATCCGGCGCCGCCGTCCACTGGAAATGACCCACACCTTTTTCCGTATTCCCTGGCAGCTTGCCCCCTTCATGCTTTCCATGTTCGTTTTGATCTTAACCTTGGAGCGATACGGTATCACGACAAAGATCACCGATTTTCTTGGTTTGGGCGGTAACATTTACAGCTATGGCTTTGCTTCCTTCCTTGCCTGCAATGTTATTAACAATATCCCCATGAGCGTCTTTTTCAGCTCTATTCTCTCTCCGCTTTCGGGTGTGGCAGGCACAGGTGCTGCCTATGCGGTCATTGCCGCTTCCAACCTGGGCGCCATCTTTACCCCGGTCGGTGCCCTTGCCGGCATCATGTGGATGTCGATCTTACGGGAAAAGAACATCAAATTCGGTTTTATGGATTTCACAAAATACGGCGTTGCCGTTTCCCTGCCCGCCCTTGTTGCCTCCCTTGCCGCACTGCAACTTGTTATATAAACGAAATACCGCCCCGTTGGGCGGTATTTCGTTTATATAACGCAAATCACTTTAAGCCGACACTTCCTGCCAATTTCATCACTATGCATAAAGAATCGCCTCATTTTTTGTGCCCTCCAACGAACGAATTATATTTTAAATTTTTTATCATTCCCTCTTGACAAATAAGTCATTTGGTGTATACTATGTTTGAACAATTGTTCAATTGATGAAAGGAGAAACAGATGGAACATACCCATGAAGTTGTGATCAAAATGCCGGCGCTTGGCGAAGCGCAGCTTTACGACCTTGCCGATCTTTTCAAGATCTTTGGCGACAGCACCCGTCTTGGCATTCTTTTTTCACTGATCGAAGGCGAAAAAAAGGTTTGCGATATCGCAGATAGTTTAGGCATGACCCTGTCTGCCATTTCCCATCAACTGCGCACTCTCAAGCAAGCCAGACTTGTTAAAACACGCCGAGAGGGAAAAAACATTTTTTATTCTTTGGACGATGACCATGTTTCGGGCATTTTGCGCGCCGGCATGGCACATATATTAGAATAACATACATAGGAGATATCATCATGACCAAAATTTTCAAATTAGAAAACCTGGACTGCGCAAACTGCGCGGCAAAAATGGAGCGCGGCATCAAAGCCATTGACGGCGTCAACAACTGCACCGTCAGCTTTATGACGCAGAAAATGATGCTGGATGCCGACGATAACCGTTTTGCACAAATCTTGGAGCTTGCCAAAAAAGCCATTGCCAAGGTAGATCCCGACTGCAAGATCAAGTAATATGACAAGAAAGCAAAAGAAAACACTCTATCGGATCCTGATATCTGCTTCCCTTTTTATCGCGGGATTTGTTTTGATAAAAGTTTTTGCGCTGTCCTTGCTTCCGGGCATTCTTGTAATGTTGCCCGCCTATCTGCTCATCGGTTATGATGTCCTCATCAAAGCTGCGGGCGGTATTGGCAGAGGACAGGTATTTGACGAAAACTTCCTCATGAGCATTGCTTCCATCGGTGCCTTTGCGGTGGGAGAGGCGCCCGAAGGTGTGGCTGTTATGCTGTTTTATCAAGTGGGCGAGCTGTTCCAGAGTATTGCTGTGGGCAAAAGCCGCAATTCTATTTCCGCACTGCTTGACATCATGCCCGAATCCGCCAATCTGTTAAAAGACGGTGAAATACGGGAAGTATCTCCCGAAGAAGTACAGATCGGAGATATCGTTCTGGTAAGACCCGGCGAAAAAATTCCGCTGGACGGAAAGATCGTGGAGGGGTTCTCTTCCCTTGATACCGCCGCTCTCACCGGCGAATCGGTGCCGAGAGACGTCAAAGAAGGCGACACGGTCTACAGCAGCTCTGTCAATCTGCAAGGGGTGCTGAAAATTCGCTGTACCAAGCCCTTTACCGAGTCCACTGCCGCAAAGATCATGGAGCTTGTGGAAAACTCCGAAATGCACAAGGCAAAAACCGAAAAGTTCATCACCCGTTTTTCCAAATATTATACCCCTTCGGTAGTGCTCTCTGCCCTCTTGCTAGCGGTCATCCCCCCTCTGTTTTTAGGTATCGGCAGCTTTGCCGTCTGGTCAAGCTGGATCCATACCGCCCTTGTATTCCTCATCGTTTCCTGCCCCTGCGCCCTTGTGATCTCGGTTCCCATGGCGTTCTTTGGAGGTATTGGAGGAGCATCCCGCCACGGCATTCTCATCAAAGGTGCCAATCATTTGGAAATGCTTTCCAGGGTCGACACGGTGGTATTTGATAAAACAGGAACCCTGACCGAAGGAAGCTTCAAGGTTAAGGAAGTATATTCCCAAGGAATCAGTAAAGAAGAACTTCTTTACCTTGCCGCTGCCGCTGAGCAATACAGCAATCATCCCATCGCTCTTTCACTGAAAGAAGCCAATCAACGCCCCCTTGTCCCCGATATGATCGATCATGCGGAAGAAATTGCAGGCGGCGGTATCAAAGCGAAACTCAAAGGGAAAACGATCCTTTTGGGGAATGCAAAGCTGCTTGCCGAAAACGGGATCTCCATCAAAATTTCCGAAAAAGCCGAAGGAACCTGCATTCATGCGGCATACGATCAAACATATTTGGGATATATCCTCATTACCGATACGCCTAAAAAAGATTCTGCCAAAACCATAAAAACCCTTTCGGCAAAGGGTATCAGAACGGTTCTTTTGACAGGCGACCGCAAGGAAACGGCAAAAGTACTGTCCGATCATCTTGGCATTTCCGAAATGCACGCCGAATTGCTTCCGCAGGATAAGGTATCTCATTTTGAAAGCATCCAAAAAAATACCAAAGGAGCGGTTGCCTTTGTGGGAGATGGCATCAACGATGCGCCGGTTTTGGCAAGAGCAGATGTCGGTATCGCCATGGGTGCCATCGGCTCGGACGCCGCCATCGAAGCTGCCGATATCGTTCTCATGGACGATAACCCCTCTGCCATCGTCAAAGCCATCGCAATCTCTCGAAAAACCATGCAGATCGTGCGGCAAAACGTAATACTGGCACTGGGCGTCAAAGCTGCCATCATGCTTTTGGATCTCGCCGTTGCCGCATCCCTTCTCACTGTCCCCGGCATGGCAATGACCTGGATCGCCGTCTTTGGGGATGTGGGAGTGGCAGTGATTGCCATTCTGAATTCCCTTGGTGCTATGCGGTTATAAATTTTCATACTTTTGTAAACAACAAAAAAGCGTTTTGTGTAGCCATTCACTATACAAAACGCTTTTTATCATCCATTTTCAATGGTTTCTCTATTCACACCGTACAGCATGATGCGCTCAGAAAGCGCTGCGGCAAAACTCTCGTCACACTGCAAGTAGATCGCCTTTTCCTTATTACCGTCGGAAAATAATATACGGTACACATTTTTGGCGCCGAATTCGGGACAGTAATTGGCGGCTTTGGACACATTATCTTCTATTTTTGACCTTTTTTCGATGGAGATCATATCCTCAAATCCGCAGCTTGCGAGCAGCGTACTGCGCTCACCCTGGGTACGGTAGATATTGAGCACAGGATAGGAGGACGCAGAGGAGGCATAGTCATAGATCTCATAGGTAAAGGAGGTAAGCATATAGCGAATGGTCAGTTGAATGGCAAACGCCAATACAATAATACTGCTAAACTGCAAAAATGCCCCATAGGTCATGCCGATATAGGCAGGAATCAAAAACAGTAAAACGCCCACCACATACAACAGCACCGTAAGACTCGTCACTTTGCCGCTTTTTCTTTCTGCGATAAATTTCATAAGGTTCTCCCTTCGGATAGTACTTTTATTATTTTACTCCAAAGTAAAACTTCTGTCAAGGGTTTTGGCACAAAAGTGCTTTCTATTCCATAGAATGATATCAAGAAACGATTGCTTGGAGGAAAACACGATGGAAATAGATAAGCAGAAGATCGATCGGATCATCCATATGTCGGAAAATGAATTTGCCTCTCTGGTTTATAACGTAGTATTACAGGCAGGCGCGGATGCTTCGCAAGCGCGCATGGCAATGGGAATTGCCCCCATGATCCAAAGCAGACTGCGGTCGGCAAGCGAAACAGACCTAAAAAAAATACTTGAAACAGTGGGAGAGGAGAAAGCGCGAGGCATTTTTGACTCGCTGCAAGCATAAATATGGAAAGCAGCGGACTGGATCTGGGAAAGATCCTCAAAATGGTCACCGAAAATCCCGCTATGTTACAAACCGCTCTTTCCTTTGCGGGTAAACTGAAGGACAATATGGGCGGCGCAGAAAACACACCCAAAGACTCTGCCACGTCTAATATTTCTCCCCCTGCGTCAGCATCTCCTTCCCTGCCTGTGATCGGAAAGCAGGACAGCGATAACAGAGCGCGAGAGGATGAGCGCCGACTGCTCATGGCACTGCGTCCCTATCTCAATGAAACAAGAAGAGAAAAGATCGATTTTGTTTTAAAGATCCTGCAACTGCTGGAACTGGCAGGTAATCTGGGACTTAGTTTTGATATAAAACCGAAGGGGGGCTGAACCACACATGTATAGTCGGAAATTTGGACAAAACGGTCTGCCACCCGATTATAGCGGCATTTCATTTCGGCACGCGCCCGAAGATACAAAACAGGAATACAGGGAGCGAACAGCGCCTGCGCCCGCATCTGCACCTGCACCCGAAATACCGACCGATTACAGCCCGCCCTGCACACCTCGGTATCCGCTGGAAGACCGTAACCGTGCCCGACCCGCACGCAAATTCACGCTCAAGCGGCAAACGACACCACACCGTGATTCCTTAGAATCCGAAGCGCCGCCCAAACCGCCGCGTACATCTCTTTTGGGTCCCCTTGCATCCCACAGTTTCACCATGGAAGACATTGTTTTGGCAGGACTCATTCTGTTACTGCTCAACTCAGACTGCGATTCGGAGTTACTGCTCATTCTCGGCTTCTTATTACTGGTTGGTTTACAATGATGCCGTAAGGAAAACCCTGTCCGCCAAATAGGACAGGGTTTCTTTCACTGAAAAGAGGGTGCACTGCCGGCAAGTTCGGTAAAGCGGCTATCCTCAGGGGAGGGTTCGGACAAGCTAAAATACATTTTAGCCGCCTTGGTCGTCCCAAAATCCATATTGGAACCGCTGTTCTGTACCTTATTGAATGCCTCACGGAACATTGCATTGTGCGCTTCCTCACGGTTGAGCAGAAAGTCGATGGTTTCTCTCACCTTTTTGTCATTGATCTGTCGGTACAAGTATTCATATACCACCTTGGCGCGCTGTTCAGAGGCAATGTTGGATAGAAGATCTGCGCAGAGATCCCCCGTAACAGTAACATAATCTCCTGTCCAGGAATAGCCGGACGCATTGATCAGTCCGGGATTCAATCCCAAAAGCACATGCGTTTGGATCTCTCCGGCAGGCACAGCGGCGGCATTCACATCGTGACCGTTTAACAAATGAATGGTCTGCGCCACCATCTCCATATGGGACAATTCCTCAGCGGCAATATCCAAAAACAGATCCTTGATCTCGGGATCCTTAATACGAAAGCTTTGAGACATATACTGCATTGCGGCTTTGAGTTCACCGTTGCCTCCTCCCAACTGTTCCTGTAACAGTGCTGCATACTGCGGGTTCGGACCTTCCACCTCAACCGGATGAAAAAGCATTTTTTCGTGTTTAAACATAGATTCCTCCTGCAATTTGATATATTCCAAGTATTTCCCCAAAACCAAGAATTATACAAAAATGCTCTCCAAGAAATAAATCTCAGAGAGCATTTTGTATTCATTTCATTTTTTGTCTGTGATCATTCTCTTTACGGTGCCGTATTGGTTTTGACCGCCTGCGCCATCACCTGACGGATCTTGATCCTCTGCGGACATTTTGCCTCGCACGCACCGCAGGAAACACAGGCTTGCGCTTCGGGGATCTCCACTGTTCCTCCGCGCATGCGATGGTTCATCTTAGTAATGATCTGCGGAATAGGCAGCTTGCTCGGGCAAACCTCCAAACAATAACGGCAACGCGTGCAGGGATAGGTGGGGATCTTGCGAATCTCTTCTGCCGCCTGCAGCAGTGCTTGGGTTTCGGCATCTGTCAGCGGTTTCATATCGGTCATGTTTTCCGCATTCTCAAATGCCTGTGCCAATGTGGACATGCCCGAAAGCACGGTCAAAATTCCTTCTTTGGACGCAACAAACCGCAGCGCCAAATTGGCTAGCGATTCCGATCGGATCGATTCGGGCAGTTTATCCCGAATCTCCTGCGGCATGACCGCCAAATTTCCTCCCTTAATGGGTTCCATAACAACAATCGGCTTTCCATGGGCACGTGCCACTTCGTAACAGCGTCTGGCGGCAACATCTTTGGATTCCCAATCATAATAATTCAGCTGCAGCTGCACAAAATCCACCTCGGGATGCTCGTTCAGTATCTTCTCCAACACCTCCGGCTTATCATGGAAGGAAAAGCCCATCTGCCTAACAATTCCCTGCTTCTTTTTTTCAGAAATAAACTGAAAAACTTTATGCCGCTTGGACTGCTTTTCATATGTATTGTTGTTGAGGGCGTGCAACAGATAATAGTCGAAATATTTTGCTCCCGTTCGTTCCAGCTGTTCGTTAAAAATGCGCTCCACATCCGCATCTTCTTTTAGCAAGGAAACAGGCATCTTATCCGCCAACAAAAAAGTTCCTCTGTGATAGCGATCCACCAGTATTTTCTTCGCAATGCCTTCAGAACGGCCGTCCAAATAGAAATATGCCGTATCAAAATACCGAAAACCATGCTGCATCATACAGTCTGCCATGGCAATGCACTGCTCCAGATCCACATCACCGTTTTCCAAAAGCGGCAATCGCATCAATCCAAATCCGAGAATATTTTGATATGTTTCATCTTTTTTAGGCAGTTTATCGATCGCCGCCTCAGCAAACCCGCCATACAAACGGCTCTTACGCAAGTCTTCCATTCGATTGTACCATTTGATCCTTTCCTCTTCGTTTTTCTGAAATTCCGATAAAAAACGGTTATATGCCACCGAATGCTGGTATACCGCTTCTTTTTTGATCATACCGGGTTTTTTATCAAAATAAAATTTCATTTGCCGATCCACCGTTTTCAGCGCATGAGCAGTAACTGCATCCTCAGAAGAGAAATACATATTCTCGTTCAGCGTGCAGTGGTAATCCCCTTCTTTCAGGGCGCATACCATTTTTCGTTGACAGATCCTGAGTTCCTTTTCAATATCAATGGATGCAGCACGGTTTTTTTCAATGCGCCGCACAGTACTGTAGACTGCGTATATCGAACCGATAATATATATAAAAAACAAACCAAGTATAGCGGCGATTATAACTATCGCATAAATCATAACGCTCAACACCTCTCTTTGTTATAGTATACTTTTTTTTACAACCAATGTCAATGTATTCATGAAAAAATACATCTTATTTTTATTTTTTGAAAAGATTTGTTGCTTTTTTGAAAAAAATGTGATATACTGGTGTAGATAGATAAATGTTTCAGTACTATAACCAAATTTGAGGTGTTAATTTTGTTAGGTTTTTATAATTATACAGTAATTTTGACATATCTGTCCCTCATCTCCGGAACCATTGGTATTTTTGCCGCCGTCACGGGAGAACCGATTGTCGTTTCGGTCATTTGCCTTCTGCTCAGCGGCTTCTTTGATATGTTCGACGGTAAGGTTGCCCGCACCCGAACCAAAAGCACCGATGATGAACGGCGCTTTGGCATTCAGCTGGACTCCCTTGCTGACTTAGTCTGCTTTGGTGTATTGCCTGCTGTCATGGGTTGCCGTTATGGTCTAAGAAACTATTTCTTTTTCATCATCATGGCTCTGTACGTTTTGGCAGGGCTGATCCGCTTGGCATATTTCAATGTTTGCGAAGAAAACCGCAGTGCCAAGGAAGATGGCGTACGCACCAGTTATGATGGACTTCCCATCACCACCGCCGCCATCATCTTCCCCTTATTCTACTGCTTTAAGTTCTGTACCGATTCCATCTTCGATGGCGAAATTTACAAGTATCTTTACTGTGGATTACTGATTGCCGTTGCTTTTGCGTTCCTTTTCAATAAGATTAAGATACGCAAAGCCAAAGGCGTTATGTTCTACATCATCGGACTGTTCGGTATGGTTGAGCTTGCCACGGTATTGGTCGTATACATTTTGAAATTAAAAATCTGATTTAAATACTGTAGGCGCTGCTTTTCAGCAGCGCTTTTTACATGCAAACATCGTTACAAAACCCAAGAACCGTGCAAAAATCGGTTCTTGGGTTTTTCGATCAACATGCCGCCGAAATGGCAACCAGTGCCTGCAGGATCGTATCCTCTTCGGTGGCCGCTGAAAAATAGGGCGCATCCTTGGCGCAAAGGAACGCGCCGTCCTGCAAGAAAAATACAGCCAAGCCGTATTTCTCCGCCTGCGCTTGCGCCAGTTCCTTATCATATAAGAATCCCAAAGTCAATTGCCCCAATTGGATGTTCAATCCGACATCTTCTTCTTTAACACATCGAAGAGTGGCTTTTTTGGCTGTTATATTGCCGGCGCGATAATGTTCACTGGGCTTGAAATTGATGATCTTTCCATCACTCGGGATCAAATTATTCACATACCAGGCGCCTGTTCCGATCACCTTGGCATACTTTGCCACCACATCCGCTTCGGCACAATTTCCATAGGTATACCCACCGTAATTGGCACTGCGCACAGCGGGCAGATCGAGAAGCGTATGATAATCCTCATTGGGATCGGAAAACAGAACACGGCAGGTATGCGCATCTACCTTTTCCAGCCCCGCAAGGGTAGTTGATTTTCCGCTGCGAAAATCCGAAAGCCCCACCAGAGAGGACTTTGCAAGGGCGGTATACGGTCCGTTATAGGACGGATCGCAGACAAACTGTACAGCATACATAAAATCACCCGAAAACAGCTCGCTTTTATCCCAACAGTAGATATTTTCCCGTATGGTTACAGTCACCGCCAAATTTCCATCCGCGTCTATTGACTCGCTTGTTTCGGCAATGCCATCGGAAGACAAAAATCGGTCGGTCATCATGGAAAGAGCCGCCAGATCTCCCGCTTCGCTTGCAAAAAAAGGATTTAATTTTCCCGTTACGGTTCCGGGCACCGAAAAAGCAAGTTCTTTTTTCAGAGAAAAATCTTCTTCTTTTTGGCATCCGGTCAGTAATATGGCAACTGCCGCCAATAACAAACAAAGCATCCGGCTAATTCGTTTCATGTGCGCCATATGTAGTCTCCTTTCCGTTATCTATTCCTATTTTAGCGGATTTTTTATCGGTTTGCAATAGTTTTTGCAAAAAACGGCCCTAAGATCAGAACAAATATCAATACCCTCAATGATTCTTATAAAACGATCGTCGCATTGAGGTTATCGATCCGACCGTGCAAGGTTACATAGATGGGACGCTTTCCGCATAACGCTTGCAGGCTTCGCTTAAGATCTTTCGATAGTATGTCACCGGGGATAGTCTGCGTTGAGGCAAAATATGTTGTAATGCTTTCCCAACCGCCAACATAACGGTTTATGATTGATAAAAGATTCCGGGCAACACTTTTAACCACGGTATCCTGCGTGTCATTTGATAGGATGTCATGCATACTTTGGCAGAAATCATACTCTTCTTGTGTAAAAAACGCATCCGTATTATTGTATATGTCCTCACCGTTTGTCAAACGAACGCCCACTTTGATCCGATGCGTTTTCCCCTGCTCAAGATTGTAAAGAAAACTCTCTGTAATTTGCATCAATTTTTGAAGGTCGCTGTCTATCATTTGGTTTGGAATCACATAGACAAAATGATACTGAACCGACTGCCTGCCTTCCAATACAGCAATGATGCGTTTGAGATCATCATCACAGTAGGACTGCTCGGGTATCGCCATTAGTTTCTGTTCCACACCGTCAAGAAGCAAATTGGCATAGGAACAATAATGATCAAGTAGAAACGGCGTGGCAGTACGGCGATTTTTTACTCTGAAAGACAACTCACTTCTTGTGATTTTTCCCGCCAAATAATCATTAACATCCTTGATTATAAAATCTTTATTCATCTGACACGAAACCTCAATATTCTCATCTAATAAAAATGCCGTTCGCGGAAAAAATATTAGATGGAGCTTGTAAGCTTGTTCACTGCCATAGTGATCACTTATTCTGGTTATTATATCATAAAATTTCCAAATAGTCAATGAAATCGTGCGCAGTTGCTTTGCAACTGATTGCACGGTGAAATCCGAGCGAGCTCGGATGAAATCTTCGGCGTACCGCCTAGATGAAATTAAATCCGCCTCCTTCTCCTGCCGCAAGGCAGATTTCATCGCGAAGCGATTTCATCCACCGCAGGTGGATTTCTTCCGCAGAAGGCGGATATAGTTGAAAAAAGCACACATTTGTCTAGTAGACAAATGTGTGCTTTTTTCTGGCTTAAACGAGCAAAAAGGTCAACTTAATTTTTTACTTTTTCTCTTGTTCTTTCGCCTCATTCTTTTTTTCTGCTTCTTTTTTAAATTCTTTTCCCAAAGATCTGCTTGCTCAACGTAAATTTCGTAAGATCTCTTATAAGATAACCAATGAACACTCCGAATGCCGTGATCCAACGGTGGAAACTGTCCGATTGTTCCAATCCATATGCCGCCCAATATGTAAAGCCACCGATTGGGAAAGAACCAAGCCGTAAGTAGCAACAATAAGTTTGATAAAAGCAAGGAGTACGTTACCGCGGAATACAACCACCGTTTTTTTAATATTTTTCTCATGAAATAATAACGTATGCCATATTCATCGAGTATAATCCAGCTAACAGGACTTAAAACTATCATTATCACACACATGATCCAAATATTGGTTGATGGCAAAGTAACCGCCTCCTTTCCTTGCTTCATTATATCACACTTTTGCAAACAAATCAAGGCGCGGCCTTGTATATCATCAATAATGCATCGCCTTGCGATAATGATACAAGTGAAATATTCGGCTTCGCCGAATGTGAAATAATTCACTGTGTGAATTGTGAAATATTGCTCCCGTCGGTCGCAATGTGAAATGAAATTCGCCACATTTGCGAAGCAAATATTTCACAGCGAAGCTATTTCACTTGGCGAAGCCAAATTTCACTCGCCGCAGGCGAATTTCGTTGAAAAAAGCACACATTTGTCCGGTAGACAAATGAGCGCTTTTTTCTGGCGGAGGGTGTGGGATTCTGAACCCGCATTTCGCCCTGCCTTTCTTTTCTTTTTCACTTCTCATGTGCGAAATGCTCTAAAAATTTTGCACATGCAAAATTTTAGGGGCTCGAATCGGTAACCTTGCCTCGAATGAAAAAAAACATAGGACTTGCGTCCTATGTCTTTTTCATTGGCGGAGGGTGTGGGATTCTGAACCCACATTTCGCCCTGCCTTTCTTTTCTTTTTCACTTCTCATGTGCGAAATGCTCTAAAAATTTTGCACATGCAAAATTTTAGGGGCTCGAATCGGTAACCTTGCCTCGAATGAAAAAAACATAGGACTTGCGTCCTATGTCTTTTTCATTGGCGGAGGGTGTGGGATTCGAACCCACGTGGGCGCAAGCCCAAACGGTTTTCAAGACCGCCTCGTTATGACCGCTTCGATAACCCTCCATACGCGACATATACATATGAACAAATGGTATTTTATCACAAACCTATTGCCAATGTCAATATCCTTTCAAAAAAATCTAAAAATTATCTTTTCGCGCTTGACATTGACGCAGCGTCAAGTGCTATAATGAAAGCGGAGGTGGAGAAATGGAACGTCTATACGATATCACACAGGTTGCCGCTATGCTTGGCACCACATCCAGGACACTACGGTATTACGAAGAAAAAGGAATTATACAAAGCACTGCTGTTCCCTTTCGAAAACGCAGACAGTACAGTGAAAAACAAATTGCGCATATCAAAAACATCTTACTCCTGCGCGCCCTCGGGCTGCCTATTTCCGAAATTAAAGTATGGTGTGCCAAGGGCAGTAATTTGGAACAAGCAATGATGCGGCATAAAGCGGCTCTGATTGCCTTAATCAACAAGAAATGCAAAGAACTTAATCAATTGGAAAAGGCACTTAACGCACTGCAAAGCGGTGAAGATATCTTTACAGAAAAGAAAAAAACCATCGCCCCCACGTACAACCGCACGCAGATTGCCTCTAAATGGACCGAATGTTTTCTATCGGGTGATTATGATCGCTGTTTTTCTTATTTCACCAAAATGCTGCAGGATTATATGCCTCTTCCCGTCTTCAAACGCATTGTAAGCGACACATGTAACCCCCTTGGAAATTTCGTAGCCCAAGACAAAATCGAAAACGATCCCGAAATACAAAATGTGATCTATTCCTATCTGAAATATCAAGAACTGGATCTATGCATAAAGTTCGTCTTCCATAAGGATAAAATTCACGGTCTTTGGCTGTCCTATCGGGATCCCCGCTGTAAAGGAGACAGCATATGAAAAATATACTCTTTTGGATCATTCTCCTGTTTTCACTGTCTCTCTTAACAATGGAGTACATTCTGAACATTCGTAAAACCTATGTTTGCCCCATATGCGGCACAAAATTCCGTCCAAAATGGCACGAAGTATCCACGTGGTACACGATGGAAACTTGCGGGCAGTCAATGCCCCAACTGTCATAGACGGGCTTTTGCGCGCCTACCGATGAATGGAGATAAAATATGTTTCTTTTTTTCTACTACTTGATTTCATTTAGTATAACTGTTTTCTTTGCAATCGTGTTCCGTGAACACATCCGCATCACTTCCCTGTCGGTAATACCGCTTATTTGCATGGCACTTTCGGTGTTTATGTCTCTTTTTAACCGCAATCAACAAAAAGAATCGTTAAATTATAACCTAAATACGATAGAGCTTTCCGATCATGAATACGCACAAATAGCATTTTTCAGCAGCCTTTCTCACTCCTTGGGGATTCCTTTGCATTTGCCTTTTATTCTTTTTTTCACCTCCCCCATAAAGTTTCTTTCCATCGTTATTTTTCTTATATGCTTTATCCTTGGACCCCTCATTTTTCGCGCCAAACACAAAAATCAGCTATATGACCGCTTAACAAGAGAAGAAACCGAAAAAAGAGAACAAATGCAAAAAGAAGAATTGGGAAAATGGAAATAGATGAAAAGACGGTTTGCCAATAAAGCCGTCTTCTCATTTTTATGTACTGCTTATTTGAAAGAAAATCTAAAATATAAAATTTAAAGATTTCCCCGTATCACGCCGCAGGCAATACGCTGCCCCGCGTTCCCGCCGGGCTGGGTCGTAAAATCATCGGCAGAACCATGTACGATCACGGTCTTACCGATGATCTCATCCACCGAAAAACGATTTGTCAAAAACGCCGAAAACGCTCTGCCGCCAGCCGCAAAAAGGGGCGGAAGATCACCTGCGTGATAGGGATGGGGGCAGTTACCCGGGTTATAATGCTCTCCCGCCGCCGAAAAAGGAGTGTCGATGTCCCCGGAACAACGCTCCCCCCCATGAATGTGGAACCCTAAAATTCCATCGGCGCATTGCCCGCTATTTTCGGGAAGACCGCTCATATCGGCTATTACAAATACACCGTAACGGGTTTCATAAAACAATACTTCTCCCCGTATGCCGGGATAGGCTTCGCTGCCCATCACAATAGCCCGTGCCGGGGGGCGGTGACGCAGTAAAGAAACAAGAAGCGTATAGCTGGCGCGTTGATACATATTTAAATCCTCGCTTATCTTTTTACTGTATTGTATTCGCATTTTGCAAGGATGTGCATATATTTTTTTGCGTAAATTTATAAAAATCCCTTGACAATCGGCAGGATATGGTGTATGATAGTTGTTCGGAAGAGTGCTGCCTTTTATAGCAAGGCCGGCAACTTTTCTCCTTGCCACATCAGATACGAGGGTGTGGCCATAAGTCCATAGGGAGGTGTAAATAAAATGGCAAAAGTAAACTCGTCTTATGAAACAATCTTTGTGGTTGACATGACTATCGGTGAAGACGGCGTTAAGGGTCTGGTTGAGAAGTTCACTTCTCTGATCGCAGCCAACGGCGAAGTTACCGAAGTAAACGAGTGGGGCAAGCGTAGACTCGCATATCCGATCAACGATCTGAATGAAGGCTACTACGTTTTGGTTAACTTCAACGCTCCTGCAGAATTCCCTGCTGAGCTGGAAAGAATCTTCGGTATCACCGAAGGCATCCTGCGCTCCATCGTCATCAAGAAGGTCGCTTAAGGAGATATCGGGACATGGCAAATTTTAACTTTAACCGTGTTATCATCGGCGGCAGACTGACCGCTGAACCCGAACTCAAGCAAACAACCAGCGGTATTCCCGTACTGTCCTTCTCGGTGGCAGTCAATCGCCGTACTGCAAAAGGTGCAGAAAGAGTTGCCGATTTCATCAACTGCCGCGCCTGGAGAGAACGCGCCGAGCTGATCGCGCGTTACTTCCACAAAGGAAGCTGCATTTGCATCGTGGGATCTCTGCAACAGAACAACTGGACCGACCAGCAGGGCGCAAAACGTACAAGTTATGAGGTTTTGGTCGATGAAGTCAACTTCGTTGACAGTGCCTCGGAGAGCCGCGGTAATGCAGGTGCTCAGGGAAGCTATAACCCCTACGCCGCACCCGAACAACCCGGATTCTCTACCCCTTCGGAAGGTGCTCCCAAATTTGAAGAAATGGTCAATGATGATGACCTGCCCTTCTGAAGCTTCAAAACTATAAAGGAGGATTCATAAGATGGATAACGAAAAGATTGTTTCGGCAGAAGAAACCGTTGCAGAAGCTCCCGCAGCTACTGAAACCGCCGCTCCTGCCGCTGAAGAAACCGCAACCAAGCCTGCAAAGGCTCCTTACCGTCAGAACGCTGCGAACCGCAAGAGAAAAAAGGTTTGCATCTTCTGCGCTGAAAAGATCGCTCACATCGATTACAAGGACACCGGCAAGCTGCGCAAGCTGACTTCCGAACGCGGAAAGATCCTGCCCAGACGTATCACCGGTACCTGTGCAATGCACCAGAGACAGCTCACCACCGCTATCAAGAGAGCTCGCTACATCGCTCTGCTGCCCTACACTGCTGACTGATCAAAAACATTCATTTGCGAGACTTCTCATAAGGAAGTCTCGCAGTTTTTTGTCTGCGACACATTCTATTGCAATGCTGTAATATTCGGCTTGCGCTGATTTGAAATCAGTACGAATTGATTGAAATGAATGACTAAAAACAACATGACCCCCGACAGACCTTATAAGAATCTGTCGGGGATCATTATTTGTTTACGGCAAAGCAAATTTATACCCTATGAGTAAACGTTTTTACGAGAGCCGGCTTTACGCCGTTTGTAATTCAATCAATATCACTTCGGGACGGTTGTTAAAGCGTATCGGAAAACGGCTGTTTCCGATACCGCGGCTGACTACCATTTGCACTCCGTTCTTTTCATACAGTCCGCTATCATATGTAGGAAACGTTCCTTGATGAGGAGCATACAGCCCTCCGACAAAGGGCAATCGGAATTGACCGCCGTGGGCATGACCGCTCAGCACCAAATCAATATTGCTTTCTGCATATGAAAGAAACAATTCGGGTCTGTGCGACAAAAGCAGGGCAAAATCATCCTCTGCAGGCTGCAGCATTCTCAGCATATTGTTCATATAGCTCTCGCTGTCAATTTCAGGATGATAAAATATGGGATCGTCTATCCCTACAAGTACGATCAATGAATCATCTTTGGTGAGTAATACCTGTTCGTTTTTAACGACGTTTACTCCCAATGAACTCATCTTTTCCCAATACTTTGTATTGTTCTCCACAACTGTTTCGTGATTTCCCGTTACATAATAGCAGGGTGCTATCTTGACTGCCGACTCAAAAAAGCGGTAAACGATCTCCAAATCGGGCTTTTTCGCATCGACAATATCGCCTGTCAATGTAATAATGTCCGGCTTCGCCTCTTTCAGCGTTTCAATTAAATCGTCCGCCATATCGGCATTGTGCAAATCCGAAACGTGAGCGATCCGATATCCGTCAAAAGCCTCGGGAAGATCCTCACTTTTTACCGCCATATAATTGAGTTCCAGGGCAGTATTTGACCAAAAAATCCATGCAACGAATAACACAATAAAAAGTACGATTCCAATGATGATCCGCCACTTTTTTGACAGTTTTCTCAACATTTATATCACCTCTTCCCTACTAACTATATCACAATCGTATGAAAAAATCAACCTAAACAGTACAGACTACTAACTATATTTTTCTTTGTATTCCAAAATTGCATCAAAAAACGATTATTAAGACAAAGAAGCAAGCGGTAACGTGCTTGCTCCTTTGTTTTATGGTCACAGATGCAACAGCAGTGCATCTGTATATTGCTTGCACGTGGCACCGTCACGGTTTCCTGTCACACGCACCGACAGATCCGTATCTGTTTTTGTAATGGCATCGGTCAATTTTTTTGCCTTCACGCTAAGCCCCACATGATCCAGCAGCATTACCAGTGCCCGCAAAATACTGGCAGGATTGGCATACTCGCCAAGCCCCTCCTCTATCATTCTGGGAGCCGAGCCGTGGATGGCTTCAAACATCCCGTAGTGATCACCTGTATTGGCAGATCCTGCCGTTCCCACACCGCCCTGGATCTGTGCCGCTTCATCGGTGAGAATATCTCCGTACAAATTGGGAAGCAAAAATACTTCAAAACGGCTTGCCATACTCTCGTTGATCAAATTTGCCGCCATGATATCCACATACCAATCTTCCACGGTAATTTCGGGGTAATCCTTGGCTACTTCATGACAGATGGCAGAAAAATTGCCGTCTGTTTTTTTCATAATATTGGCTTTGGTAACGATCGCCACATTTTTCTTTCCGTTTCTCTTGGCATAGTCAAACGCAGCACGGGCAATGCGCTTGGTGCCAAGGGTAGTGGTCACTTTGAAATCCACCGCCATTTTATCCGAGATCTGCACGCCGCGGCTGCCGAGAACATACTCACCCTCGGTGTTTTCACGGAAGAAAGCCCAATCAATTCCCTTTTCGGGAATGGACACGGGACGCACATTGGCAAACAGATCCAGTTCACGGCGCAGTGCCACATTGGCGCTTTCCATACTGCCGCCCTTAGGGGTGGTGGTAGGTCCTTTTAAAAACACATCACAGTCTTTGATAGCATCCAAAACACCGTTCGGTAACGTCTTCCCGGTCTGCAAGCGGTTTTCAATGGTAAGCCCTTCTATGCGTTTTAGTATAACACTTCCGTTGGCAATCTCTTCTGCCAAAAGCCGCTCTGCCACTCTTTGCGCTTGCTTCACAATAATCGGACCAATGCCGTCACCGTCCACAATTCCGATCTTTATGCATTTCTTTTCTTTTTTCTCGCTTACCGCATCCTTTTCCATACGCTCTACGCGCTCTAACTGTTCTTCCAGCAGTTTGCGGAAAGCTTCCACTGCCTGCTCTACCATGATCTGTGTTTCCATCATCCCTTCTCCTTCTGATTCTTGGTATAAGGAAGCAATCCGCCCGCCAAGAGAATATCTCTTTGCCGTTTGGTAAATCGGCAAACAAGACTGATCTTGTTTTCTCCCAGTGTCAAGTACATTTCTCCGCCGATCAATCCTTCACGTACGTTTGAAAGAATCGGTCTGTCTCCCTTGGCGATGAGATCATAGTCTGCTTCATTTTTAAATATAAGCGGCAAAATGCCCGCGTTGATCAAATTTGCCATATGAATTCTGGAAAAGCTCTTTGCCACTACAGCACGAATACCCAAATACAAAGGTACCAGTGCCGCATGCTCGCGGGAAGAGCCCTGTCCATAGTTCGCTCCTCCGATGATGATACCGTTTTCGGTCGCTTTCGCATGCTCTGCAAACATAGGATCCACGGCAGCGAAGCAAAAACGGGACAAATACGGAATATTGGAACGGAAGGGCAAAATCTTTGCCCCTGCCGGCATAATATGGTCAGTGGTAATATCATCTTCCACCTTGAGTACCACCTCTGTCTGCATTACATCCTCAGGAGCACTTCCGATGGGGCATTTACCGATATTGGGTCCGCGCACAACTTCTATGTTCTTCGCATCCTCAAGAGAAGCCGGCAGTAATACGCCGCTGTCATCAATAGAATATGTTTCGGGCAGCGTTATCGAAGGAACACTACCCAGCACACGAGGATCGGTGATCACACCGGTCAGTGCCGCCGCAACCGCTGTTTCCGGAGACACAAGGTATACTTTAGCATCCGCCGTACCGCTTCTTCCTTCAAAATTACGGTTAAAAGTACGAAGGCTCACACCGCCCGAGCGAGGAGAAAACCCCATTCCGATGCAAGGACCGCAGGCGCATTCCAAAATTCTCGCACCCGCGCCGATCATATCGTTCAGTGCCCCTGTTTCCACCAACATAGAAAGCACCTGTCTGGAACCGGGAGAGATGGAAAGGCTGACCCCCGGAGCAACTGTTTTTCCCTTTAGTAGTGCGGCAACCTTCAGCATATCGGGAAGCGAAGAGTTGGTACAAGAGCCGATACACACCTGGTCCACCTTGATCCCTTCCAATTCCTTTGCCGTCTTTACACGGTCGGGCATATGAGGGCAGGCAACAAGCGGTCTTAGCGTATCCAGATCGATCTCTAAAATCTTATCGTAAACAGCGTCTTCGTCGGCCAAAAGCGGTACATAATCCGCTTCTCTTCCCTGCGCCGCCATGAATTTTCTTGTCATTTCATCCGAGGGAAAGATCGAGGTCGTAGCACCCAGTTCAGCGCCCATGTTGGTAATAGTCGCTCTTTCCTGCACGCTCAATTTCTGAACGCCTTCGCCGCCCCATTCCACAATAGCGCCCACGCCGCCCTTCACTGTAAGCAAGCGCAGGGCTTCCAGCGCGATATCCTTTGCGCTGACAAAATCAGTTAAACACCCCTTTAGATTGATTCTGTACATTTTCGGCATGGTAATATAGTACGCACCGCCGCCCATGGCGACTGCCACGTCCAGCCCTCCCGCGCCAAAGGACAGCATTCCAAGTCCTCCGCCTGTGGGAGTATGGCTATCCGATCCGATCAGTGTCTTTCCGGGAATGCCAAAACGCTCCAAATGCACCTGATGGCAGATACCGTTTCCGGGACGCGAGAAGCGTATACCGTATTTCTCGGCAACCGAACGGATATATTCGTGGTCATCCGCATTTTCAAAACCGCACTGCAGGGTGTTGTGGTCAATATACGCCACGCTCAATTCGGTCTGTACCCTGTCAAGCCCCATGGCTTCAAATTCCAAATATGCCATGGTGCCGGTGGCATCCTGGGTCAATGTCTGATCAATACGCAAACCAATTTCAGTACCGCGCACCATCTCACCGGCAACCAAATGATTCTTTATAATTTTTTCCGCTATAGTGAGTCCCATTTCTAAAAGCCTTCTTTCATGATCGGTTTATCGTTTCAGCAATCTATCCATTGCATTCTTTACATGCTTTGTCATCAATTCTTCCGCCAACGCAGGATCGCCCGCGCAAATGGCATCATAGATCTCCCTGTGCTCTTTATACGAGTTTCCCGCACGGACATTGCTTTGGAAGGATATCTTCCTGTATTTTTGCACTTTGCGGTGCAGGGGCAGAAGGACCGAGTACAGTACATTGCTTCCGCACATCTCGTATACTGCCTCATGGAAACGATTGTCCATCGTCTGAATGTGCTCCGCATCATGACGCTCCACATAAAATTCCTGCAGAGAAAGCGCTTCGGAAAGAGCGCGCAATCCGTCTTCGTCCCGATATCGCGCGGCTTCTGCGGCGGCGAATCCCTCCACGCGCAGACGGATACTGTAAATATCGTACAGATCCTTCTCGGTTACTCCTACCACTAAAATGCCCTTGGGTTGATTCTTTACAAGCTGTTCCTGTTCCAATCGTTGCAGTGCTTCGCGAATGGGAGTTCTGCTCACTCCCAGATCTTCGGTCAATCCCAGCTCGGTTAGAATCTGTCCTCTTTGGTATTTTCCTACTATAATATCATTTTCGAGTCTTTCAAAAACCTGGTCAGCAAGCGAAATTGTTTTATGTTTCATTTTTCTTTCTCCCATCTGTCAATTGTTAACCATCCCCAAAGAACGGATCTTTTCATCCAGTTCATGGGGGGTCAAGGTTGTCTGTCTGCCGCCGGCATATTCGCCGTCGATCCACTCTTTCAGTTGGATAACGATCTTTGAGCGTTTATCGACCATTTTATCGGGGGGAAGCTGATAATGATCATTGATCCAGTAAGCAATGCCTGCAAGTCCCGATGTCTTTCCGATCAGCACGGTGGGGCGTCTGCCAAGAATTTTTTCGGTATCAAAAATATTATAAATTTCCTGATCCTTCATCAATCCGTCCGCATGAATACCCGCCCTTGTCACATTGAAATTTTGTCCCACAAAGGGAGTCATTTCAGGCACAGTGTGACCGATGGACTTTTTAAAGAACTCGGCAATTTCGGTAATAACCGTTGTATCCATACCGTCAAGCGAACCGCGCAAAGACGCATATTCAAACACCATTGCCTCCAGCGGCACATTGCCTGTACGTTCACCGATACCAAGCAGTGAACAGTTAACGGCACTGGCACCGTACAACCAAGCGGTGGATGCATTGGTAACCGCTTTATAAAAATCGTTGTGACCGTGCCATTCCAGCATTTCGCTGGGCACATCCGCAAAATGCTGTAAACCGTAAATAATGCCGGGCACACTGCGAGGCAGTGCCACTTCCGGGAAGGGCACTCCGTATCCCATGGTATCGCAGGCACGGATCTTTACGGGTATACCCGCCTGCTCGGACAAACGCATCAATTCATTGACAAAGGGAACAACAAAACCGTAGAAATCGGCGCGGGTAATATCCTCCAAATGGCATCTGGGCATGACTCCTGCTTCAAAGGCATCCGACACCGTTGCCAGATAGTATTCCATGCACTCGCGCCGGGTCATCTTCATTTTTTTAAAGATATGATAATCGCTGCAGGAAACCAAAATACCCGTTTCCCGAATTCCCAGATCCTTAACCAGTTTAAAATCTTCGCGGCTGGCACGGATCCATGTGGTGATCTCGGGGAATTTCAGTCCCAATTCCTTGCATTTTTCAATGGCTTTTCGGTCCTTTTCACTGTACACAAAGAACTCGGTTTGACGGATAATGCCATAAGGTCCGCCCAGTTTTGACATCAGCTTATAAAGCTCCACGATCTGCTCCACCGTATACGGCTCTTTCGATTGCTGTCCGTCGCGGAAGGATGTGTCTGTGATCCAAATATCCTTCGGCATACCAAGAGGCACGCGGCGATGGTTGAACGCCACACGGGGAACCCCTGTATACGGATAAATATCTCTATATAAATTTGGTTCAGCAACATCCTGCAATTCATACTTATAGATCTTCTGCTCAAGCAGATTGGTTGTACTTGATATTTCCAGCATAGTAACACCTCATTTGGGAATAAAATATGAGCATCCGAAAAAACGGTATAATAGGCATCCAACGGACGGATGCATGCTCTTGTATAATTGTATACATGTATACAATTATATGCACCGCATATACATTTGTCAATACCTTTTTGTAATTTTACCCAAAAAATGTTTGTTATTTTATTAACATTTAAAAATTGTGCACAAATTCATGTATCTTAGCCAAAATTTCGCTGCAAATCAAATTCTATACGCAAGCAACCATCAATCTGTACAAAACTAAACATGCTCTTTTATGCAACATTTCCAAAAGCGGCACACCACAAAAAAAGACCATGCCCTCATTTTTTGAGTTCATAGTCTATTTTCAGAAGTTATGTGCCATATTATGATTTATACAAAAGTTCAATTTGCTTTTGCCGTTACCCGTTTGCGCATAAGAGCATGTGCTGTTTTTTGGATTCCCGCAGTGAGCAAAAATGCCAATGCATTGAAAGCGACCACGCAGGGACCCACAGGCAGGGATACTACGCCTATACGGGAAAATTCAAATTCAACCACTGCGGCAAACAGCAGTCCCAAAATGAAGCAAACTGCCGAGATCACAGCAGAGAGAATGATCACACTTTTAAACCGCTTGCATACACGCATGGCAGTCAAAGGCGGAAATACAGTTAGAGCGGAGATCATGATCGAGCCGATCATTTTCATGCCCACCACAATGGTCACTGCAGTCAGCACAGCAATGAGAATATTATAAAATGAAACATGGGTGCCTGCCGATCTGGCAAAGGCTGTATCAAACGTAACCGCGAAGATCTTGGAAAACAGCAGTACAAAAACCAAAATCACACCCACTGCCAAAACCACACTCAGCGTCACATCTCCGCCGTCCAGTGCCAAAATGGCACTGCCAAACAAAGAGGAGCAAACATCCCCTGCGCCGATACCGGCAAGGCAGTAAATAATATACCCTGCTGCGACAGCGCCCGTACTGAGCATGGCAATGGCAGCATCCCCTTTGATCTTTCCGCTTTCAGAAAGAAGCAGCAGTATGATCGCCGCCGCCACCACCAAAATCATGGTGACATACATGGTATTTTCTTGAGAAACCCCCAGCACTGCCGCGATGGCAAGTGCCGAAAATCCCATATGAGACAGTCCGTCTCCAATCATGGAATAGCGTTTCAGCACCAGCGGCACACCCAAAATTGCCGCACATATCGCCGTGAGAAGCCCCACCACAAATGCCTGCAAAAGCACTTGACGCAGGTTTTCGCTAAACAGTGTATTTAAATTAATGATTATTTCCATTTGGCTGATTGCTCTCTTTCTTTTTGCAGTACCTGTTCCCTGTCATACAGTGCACGGGTGCCGAAATACAGCACCGTGTGTCCCAAATGCAAAATATGAGTCGCATCCTGCATGGAGCGGTTCAGATCATGGGAAATCATGATCACCGTCATGCCCTGTTCACGGTTGAGCCAATTGACAAGATCGTACAGTTCATCTGTAACTTTGGGATCAAGTCCCGCCGCAGGCTCGTCCAATAAGATCAGATCCTCGGCGGCACAAAGTGCGCGGGCAAGCAATGCGCGTTGCTTCTGACCGCCCGAAAGCTCTTTGAAACTGCATTCGGCAAGATGGCTGATATTCATCAGTTCCATATTTTTATCTGCCAAAGCCCGATCTTCTTTGGTATAAAAAGGTGAGAATCTGTGTTTCCCCTGACAGCCCGAAAGCACCACTTCCCGCACGCCCGCGGGGAAATCCGCTTGGCTTGGCTGTTGCTGGGGTAAATAGCCGATGGCATTTTGGCGAATATTTTTTACAATCTTACCCGACATGGGAGAAATGAATCCAAGCAAAGCCTTCATCATCGTAGATTTGCCGGATCCGTTTTGACCAAGCACACACAGATAATCGCCTTTGTTCACAAAAAAGTCAAGTCCCTCGATCACGGGCTTGCCTTCATATCCAAGAGTCACATTTTCAAAACTGATCAGCGACATACATCCATATCCTTTCTCAGTTCACGCCAAGTGCGATCTGCAATACCGAGAGATTTTGCTCCATAAGCGTGATATAATCTGTTTTCCCCTGCTCTTCTTCACGTAAAACATGGCAGGAATGCAGCATCAATGCCTGTTTGCCTATGCGCTCGGCAAGTTTTTCAGCGTAAACAGGTGTTGAGCCTTCCATATACAATATGGCAGGCAGAGATAGCTCCATGGCTTTATTATACAGTTCGTCCAGTCGTGAAAGAGATGGCTCCACATCCGATGCACAACCCGAAAACGCCGCATGGGCGGTGATATCATAGTCACTGCACAAATAACGGAAAGGAAAACGGTCGGCAAAAATCAGCGTATCCAGCCTGCGGCTTTCCTTTAGCTGTTCATATTGTGCATCCAGGACAGCCAGCTTTTCTCGATAGATCCGTGCGCCTTCTTGATAGATCTTCTCTCCATCGGGATCCAGACGGCACAGCTGCTTTGTCAGATCATCCACCAACTCCATGGCGCGCTTGGGAGAAGTCCATACATGCTCATCCGGTTGCACGTCGTGATCATGGTGATCGCTTTCATGGCTGTGATCAGCTTCATTTTCACATAAAGGATCATCGATCAAGGAAAGCAATGTTAAAAAAGCCGTGTCTTCTTTGATGGCAGTGCGCAATTCTTCCCGTAACTGTTCGTCCGATTCGCCTCCCACAAACACAAAAAGATCTGCTCGACTGATCCGATCCAATTGAGAAATGGAAATATCCTTCAGCCCGTAGTTATGTGTATCAGTTCCGGGAGGCAGCAGTATTTCCAGGCGCACACGATCTCCCGCTATATTTTTGATAAAATCATACTGAGGAAACACAGTGCATACCACATACAGTCTGCCGTCGGGCTCCTCGTTTCCCTTTTTGATCGAAACACAGCCGGTAAACAGGGAAACCATCCACAAAAAAACCAATCCCAAAAGAAGGACCTTTGCTGTTTTATGACCGATATTCATGTCGGTGTTCCCCCCTCATTTTTATATTCCTTAGACTCATCTTCCCTGCAGGCTTCGCAAAGACCGTACAGTACAGTGGCAGTATTATCCACTTGAAAGCGGTGCATACTCTCAATATGATGTAAAAGCTCACCGGACATCCCGCATTCCAAATGGGCAAGAAAACCGCAACGGATACATTTCAAATGCAAATGCCCCGCGCAATCCCCTCTTTCGTGATATTGATACAGCCAGCCCCTGCCTTCTGTCTTGGGAAATCGCCGCAAATGTCCGTCTTTTGCCATTTCGGCAACCAAACGGTAGACCGTACTTTTTCCGGGGGATCTTTCATTGTCATCTTCCTGCGCCAAAAACACATTTGCCAGCTGTTCCGCTGTAAACTGCTCTTTGGGATGAGCGGAAAGATACGCCATCAATAATTTTTTCTGCTCCGTCTGATACTTTCCCATCTTTTTTTCTTCCCAATTTGAGAATTACTCTTGAATTATAGCCATTCTCTCCCCCTTTGTCAAGAGCAATTTGAAAATTATTCTCAAATTTCATCAAGCAAAACGCCCGCCGCATTTTTGCGGCGAGCGTCTGTGATGCATTCAAATTTTTCTTTTTTTACGCACTATAGTAACCAGTACAAAGGCAGTTATGCTAAAGCCGATAACAAGGAAAGCTTTTTCCATGCCGTCGCCCGTTTGCGCGGCTTCCAACTGCGCCTCTCTTTCTGCTTCCAAGTATTCCAGCTTTTCAAGAGGGGTTCTGCCGTCTGTGGGATCGGCTGTGCTTTCGTAGCTTTCAATGTTTTCTCGCAGATACACTAGGAAATTACCCATATCCTCACCTGTCAGATCGCACACTGCCAGCTCTGCTACCGTCACGGTGGG
>SVRY01000078.1 GCA_015064585.1 Oscillospiraceae bacterium | reverse complement strand
CATCTAATAGAGTTTGACCTGGTTGTCTCTATTGGGATAACAAAAAACTGTGATCAATCTGTAAAAACCTCTTGACTCTGACGTAACGTCATAGTATATGATAGAGCCAGGAGGAGGGGATGCTTATGTTAGGGGTGAAATATATGGATTTTGAAGGTTTTGATCCCAAGAAATTAGACGAATATAGCCAGCAGGCCAAGGTGCTCTACGGCAAAACGGATGCCTACAAGGAATTTGAGCAGAAGCAAAAAGACCGCACCAAGGAACAGGAAAAAGACCTGGGCGCACAGGTAATGGACTTCTTTGCTCGGCTTGGCAAAATGCGCCCCTGCGAGCCGGACAGCGAAGAAGCCCAAAACTGGGCAAGCGAGCTGCAGGCGTTCTTTACGGAGCATTTTTATACCTGCACGCCCCAGATTCTTAAGAGTCTGGCAGAAAGCTACGCCGGCGGTGGCAGTATGACGGAAAACATCGACAAAGTCGGTGGCGAGGGCACAGGCGCCTTTGCCAAGCAGGTCATCGACAGCTACACCCAAAAACTGCTATGAAAAACATAAAAAAGCCGCTGAGGGAACGAATTCCTCAGCGGCTTTTTGCAATGATTTGATTTTTTGCAGCTATCATATCCCGGTCATCCGGGTGAAGCTGCAGCACATAATTGACCTTGCCCAACAATTGCATTCGGTAAGTATCCTCTGGAATCCCCAGACCGATTCTATGAAGGTGTTCCTGGATACCAAACTTTCTGCAGTAATATAGCTCCTGCCGCAGCTTGCGGCGGTAGTCTGCAGGGATACTTAGCTTCTCATTGACTACGATGCCGGTAACAGTCTGCTGCTGGCCTGAGCGCTGGATTCTGGTCTTCTGCTCGTTTAGCAGGAAACCCATTTTCTTCAATTCCAGTCTGACAAACTGAATTAGATCTGACGGATCAAAATCACCGGAGAAAGTCATATCATCACAGTATCGGGTGTAGGCAATGCCTTGATTCCGACACCACCCACCAATCTGCTCGTCAAACTCGTATAGAATGATGTTCGTGATAGCCGGGGAGCTGGGTGCTCCCTGAGGAAGGGCATCCTTGTGGTAGCACAGCATGGTCAGTAGAATACGCAGAGGCTCTGCGTAGATCTTCTCTGGGAATACCACATCTTTTACAGTAGAGTATCGGATACTGTCAAAGAAATGAAGGATATCCAGCTTCAGCACAATTTGCTTACCAACATGATGTTTGGCATTACGCAATGTGGAACCACCAAACCGATATGCCTTTGCGTATTTTGATATGGGCATATGGATCAATAGCACTTCAGCAATCCGCTTTTGAATGGTTTTTAGCGCCTCATCTGGAACGGACAGATTGCGAAAACCGCCGTTCTTTTTGGGGAGCTTAGCTTTACGATAATGCTTGTTCAAATTGTTGCTGACGGCATAGAGTGTCTTGGCGCTGATGCCAAGATCCTGTTCAAGGGAGGAAAGCTCCCTGTATACGATCATGAAACTTCCCTCCCTTTCTTGGATTGGAACAATACAATGATGTATGGCGAAATGCGCAGCAGTATTTAGGGTGCGGGCACATGAAATGTGCCGCGGTGGCGCACACAACGTGTGCTGAAATACTGCAAGCAGTTCGGCTGAGCGAAGCGAATACGGTGGATGGATGCTACCCGGAAGCGACTCGCTGCCGGTGCCAGTATTCTGACAAAAGCTATTGTTCCTAAGTCAATCATACACCAATCGGTAAAAATTGCAAGCTGTTTTGTTGCCAACCCTGGAAAAATGCGATATAATGCTTTCGGGACAAGGGAGGGATAACCGATGGCAAGCAGCAAGGAATATGTGGATTTCATTTTGGAGCAGTGCGAGGGTCTTACTACCCGGGCGATGATGGGAGAATACGTGTTATATTATGGCGGCAAAGTAGTAGGCGGCGTCTATGATAACCGGCTGTTGGCTAAGCCCACCCCATCGGCGAAAAAGCGGATGCCAGATGCCCCGATGGAGCTTCCCTACGAGGGCGCGAAGGAAATGCTTCTTGTAGAAAGTATGGAAGATAAAGCCTTTCTGCAAAGCCTGTTTGCAGTTATCGCAGAAGAACTACCCACACCGAAGAAAAAGAAATAATCAATCAGGATTTGATGAGGTAATGTGCTATGGATGATAAAATAAGATGCGCATGGTGCAACCCCAAAAATCCTTTGTATATTGCATATCACGATACCGAGTGGTGTGTTCCCAATTTCGACGATCAGTATTTGTATGAAATGTTGCTGTTGGAGTCTTTTCAAGCCGGACTTTCCTGGGAATGTGTTCTGAATAAAAGAGAAAGCTTTCGAAAAGCCTATGATCATTTCGACATAGACAAAGTGATTTCTTATGACGAGAACAAAATAGAGGAACTCTTAAGCAACAAAGATATCATCAGAAACAGGCGTAAAATCCATGCAAGTATTCAAAACAGCAAGATTTTTCAGTCGATAGCCTGTGAGTACGGTTCTTTTTATAACTATTTAAGAACCTTTACCCATGACAGAACCATTTACGAAACCGAGAAAACAACAAATGACTTATCGGATGCGCTCTCAAAGGATTTGCAAAACCGGGGAATGACCTTCGTCGGCTCGGTTATTATCTATTCCTATTTACAAGCAATCGGCGTCATACATTCCCACGACAAAGAGTGCTATCTGCATAAAAACACGGAAAGAAACATTCCTATTTGATAGTCAGAGAGGGTATATATGTTTCACAGAGAAAAATGGTACTTTATTGGTAAAGCGACTGTTTGGGATGTGCGGGGATGACCAATCAATATCCACACTACAAAACAGTAAGGAGATACTAACATGAACGAATACGAAGTTTTTATTGAAGACATCAATTCCTGCGGCGGTGAACAGTATGCAAAGAAAGAACTGATTGAGGTCGAAGCAGACAGCCCGGAAAGCTATGTCAATGCAAATGGCAGATTTCCCATTATTGACATTTCAGAAAATGCCAATGGCGATACGGTTATTACAACCGGTGACGGTAAGGGCAACTTTCTGAGATACACTTTCACAGAATAACCAATTCCAATATGCCGAACCGACAGCAACAGCGGCTTCTCGCGGAAAAACCGGGAGGGCAAGCTGATCCCCGGCTACGGCGGCGTGGATAAGTATTACGATTAAAATCTGACCGGAGGTGAGGATATGGCGATGTGGAATCCGTGGAGAGGATGTAAAAAATGCAGCGAAGGGTGTTTGCATTGCTATATTCATAAAGGGGATGCCAAACGAGGCGTTGACACCTCCCATATCGTGAAAACGAAAGATTTTTACAAGCCCATCCAAAAATTAAAAAACGGGCATTACAAAATGAAAGCAGGACTTATATATCTTTGCTTTTCAACAGATTTCCTGATTGAAGAGGCCGACCCATGGCGACAGGAATGTTGGCAGATGATAAAGGAGCGCAGCGATTGCACCTTTCTTTTTCTCACGAAGCGCATTGACCGATTTATGCAATGTATCCCAGAGGATTGGGGCGACGGATATGAAAACGTGGTCGTCTGTTGTACGGTTGAAAACCAAAGGAATGCGGACTATAAGCTTGGGATTTTTGATAAGCTTCCCATCAAACATAAATGCATTACGGCGCAGCCCCTGATCGATGCAATCGATATGGAATGCCACCTTGACGGAGTTGAACTTGTGGTCGTCGGCGGCGAATCGGATCGGAATGCAAGACCGCTTGATTTTGCTTGGGTGCTTGATATTAGAGAGCAATGCATTCGCAAAAATGTATCCTTTGAATTCCGACAATGCGGAACGCATTTTGTCAAGGACGGCAAAGAATACAAATTACAGACAAAGGATTTATGTAGCCAGGCGAGAAAAGCAGGAATCGATTTTAAAGCACACAGATAAAATGAGATTTGACGAGGTGATTAATTTGATAAATATTACTGCTTGGATGAAAGACTTCTTGCAGACATTAAATGAGACCTTCGCAAACCGTGTATGGTTTGTTGGTCTGCAAGGCAGTTATGGTCGTGGTGAAGCAACAGAAACAAGCGACATTGACGTGGTTGTCGTTCTGGATGAATTGTCTGCTATGGATATCCAAACTTATCACGACATGCTGGATACATTGCCACACAGAGAATTAATTTGTGGCTTCCTTTCAGGTAAATAGGAAATCATGAATTGGGAGCCATCTGACCTGTTCCAGTTTTGCCACGACACCACACCAATCAAGGGAAGCCTTGACGAGGTGATGGCAGCTATTGACGAAAGTGCTGTGAACAGAGCAATCAAAATCGGTGCTTGTAACATCTATCACGGATGCGTTCACAATATGCTACACGAAAAGAGCGAAGATATTTTGCGGGGACTGTATAAATCTGCCTCTTTCGTTGTACAGGCAATTGCTTTCAAGCGAACAGCCAAATACATAAAACATCAAAGTGAATTGCGGAGTATTGTTTCAAATGATGAAAGGGTTATCGTTGATACATTTCTTGATTTGAAAAATGGCGGAACGGTAGAGTTCACTTTGATGTCTGAAATATTGTTTGCCTGGTCAAAGAAATGGATTTCAGAAAACAGTTAAACAAATTCCAATATGTCGAACTGACAGCAACAGCGGGTTGCTTGTAAAGCGACGCACCCGATGATACAATAGCGGTATCATAGATAAGGCGGTGACGAATATGGAAACCAAGGATATTATTTTGCAGCTTCGGACGAAAAAGGATTTTTCTCAGGAGGAGCTGGCGGAAAAGGTGTTTGTCACCCGGCAGGCGGTGAGCCGTTGGGAAAACGGCGAAACCGTGCCCAATACCGAAACACTGAAGCTTCTTTCCAAGCTTTTTGATGTGTCTATCAATACACTTTTGGGCTCTCCCCGTCAGCTTGTTTGCCAGTGCTGCGGTATGCCTCTGGAGGACGAGAGCATCAGCCGGGAGAAGGACGGCATTTTCAACGAGGAATACTGCAAGTGGTGCTACGCCGACGGAGAATATATGTACCACAATATGGACG
>SVRY01000077.1 GCA_015064585.1 Oscillospiraceae bacterium | reverse complement strand
CAATGGGCAACATAGGTTCGAGTAAGACTAAGAAAGGCAATCACCCGGGAGGTGACGCCGACTATGTCAACAAGGAAAGAGGCTAAAAAGAAACCCAAATTAAGACACGCGGAATACTATGACTTTCAGAGTATTCAAGATGAATTGTATGCTGATAGCCTGCAAGGGAAGATATTCACCGGTCTTGTGGAGATTATTACTCGACCGGAGAATATCAAATTGGCATATCGAAACATCAAGAAGAACAATGGAAGTATGACAGTTGGCACAGATGGACGAACCATCAAAGACATCGGCAAATTGGATGAAGATAAACTGATTGCCTTGGTTCAAAGAAAACTTCGTTGGTATGCTCCTCAAAGCGTGAAACGGGTAGAGATTCCAAAAGACAACGGCAAAACCAGACCCCTTGGAATCCCGACCATCATGGACAGGTTGATCCAGCAATGCATTTTACAGGTTTTGGAGCCTATCTGTGAAGCCAAATTTCACGACCACAGCTATGGATTTCGCCCTGCGAGAAGTCAGGCACAAGCTGTCGCGAGGATACACCAAAACACCAATGTTTTGCAGATGCACTACGTCGTGGACTTGGATATAAAGTCATTCTTCGACAATGTGAATCACGGCAAACTGCTGAAACAGCTTTGGACGCTCGGCATAAGGGACAAGAAGCTGCTATGCATCATATCGGCTATGTTAAAGGCAGAGGTTGCCGGAATCGGATTTCCCGAAAAAGGCACACCACAAGGGGGAATTATTTCTCCCCTGCTATCCAATGTTGTACTCAATGAATTAGATTGGTGGATTGCAAGCCAGTGGGAAAATTTCCCGACAAAACATCAATATAAGGAGCAAATCAACAAAGGAGGCGGCCCGCGCAAAGGCAATAAATATCGTGCCTTGCGTGCAAACAGCGGCTTAAAGGAGATTACCGGCGTAAGATATGCCGATGATTTTCTGATCTTCACCCGAAACTTCCAAGATGCGGTCAAAATCTTCCATGCCACCAAAGACTGGCTTTCTAAAAGGCTATCACTGGAAATCAGCCCGGAAAAATCCAAAATAATTAACTTGAAAGAAGATTATGCGGACTATCTGGGCTTCAAATTCAGAGTAGTCAAGAGGGGGCAAAAACAAGGGAAGAAATCCCGATATAACAGAAAGGATTTCAGATGGACGATAGAAAGCCATATCAAGGACAAAGCCATCGCTAAAATCAATAGGAACCTTCGCCAGTTGTCAAATGAAATCATCCGTCCGTCAGGTGGGAAAGGAGCAGAATATGCTGCTCTGTGCAAATATAACGCCTACCTGTTGGGAATCCACAACTATTATCAATACGCCACTTCGGTGAGTGTTGATTTGAAGCCAATCGCCTTTCATATCCAAAAGAATCTAAGGAGCAGGCTAAAGAAACGTATCAAAAGCGCTGAACAGTGTAAGAAAAGGCATCTCACGCAAAATATACCCAGAGTCATCCGAGAGCGATATAGCGAAAGTAGGCAATTAAAATTTGTTAATGGAAATGCACTTATCCCTGTCGGGTATGTAAAGCACAAGATACCTATGCAAAGGAAATGGGGGCTAACCCCATATACGCTCGAAGGCAGAGAATGTCTGCATAAGACGCTGCAAGAGGTTAACCTATATGTGTTAAAGTACCTAATGCGAAATCCCGTTCGTAATCGCTCAGTAGAATTCAATGACAACCGTTTATCCCTATATGCCGCACAAAAGGGACGGTGTGCCATCACAGGAAAGGAAATGGACATAGGCGACATTCATTGTCACCACAAAATCCCCAGATATTTAGGGGGTACAGATAAGTATCACAACTTGGTGCTTATCTGCGTTGATGTTCATAAGCTGATTCATGCGGTAAATCCAGATGTCATTGAATTATACAAAAAGAAACTCAATCTAAACACTGAACAGCAAAAGAAACTCGACAAATTGCGCAGCCTAATCCATGTTGAGAACCATTGAAAATAAACAAGATATTCTGTGTTCGATGGCAAGCCGTATGAGCTGAAAGGCTCACGTACGGTTTAGAGCGGGGGAAAAGCCTAAGATAATATCGCGGGCTTACCTATCGCTATGCCGGATGTCGCAGTTTTACTACCGCTTCATCCGGTACACCAGCACGCGGGACAAGTACATTTACTATGTCAACTATCCCGAGAGCATTGAGACGAATTTGCTGTATTTGCTGGTATCCAAGGAGCGTATGCTCCGGTTCCTCAAAGGGCAGGACATTTCCTTTGAGGAGCTGTTCGCGGAGATGGGCTTCAGCCTGATGCACCACAGAGGCGCCGTTTTCCGTGGATATGATGAAAAGGGACGCCCCGAGCTCTATTGGGGACAGCAGCAGATCGCTGCGTAAAATGCACAGGATACGCCGCAAAGGATTTTCTTTTGCGGCGTATCCTTTTGCTCTGAAAAGTGTGGTATAATACAAACAGTCGTAGTAGATTGGAGGTTGTGTATGGATCAATACAGTAAAGCGATCGCCTTATGGCAGAATAAAAGAATAACGACCGACGCAGAGCTGGCCGAGGCGTTGAACGGGCAGAGCATTGCGTTTGCATATCACTCCGGCAAAATTGAAAATGAGCAGATCACCTATCACGATACGCGGGAAATCTTTGAACGGGACGGCGTAACATCTTATACCGGCGACCTGCGGACGTTGTTTGAAATCCGCAACGCAAAAGAAGCGTATGAGTATTTCCTGCTGGCGTTCCGCGACAGGCGGCCATTTGACGAAGCCCTTGTCAAAGAGCTTCAGCGTCTGCTGACTCAAAACACCTACGACACGAGAAGGTATCAGCTTGGTGAGAGACCAGGAGAATATAAACGCCATGACTATGTGACCGGCAGAGAAGAAATCGGCGCTGCGCCGGAGGATGTCGCCGAAGAAATGGCGGAGCTGCTGAGTGAGATGCAGGATGTTCCCAATGAAAAGGTCCTGACTGCCGCCGCGTATTTCCATGCCAAATTCGAGAACATACACCCCTTTGCAGACGGTAACGGCAGAGCGGGCAGGCTTCTGATGAACTATCTGCTCGTTACCCATAACCATCCGCCCATTACCATCCATGAGGAAGACCGAAAGCAGTATTATGAAGCGCTGGAAGCTTGGGACCGGGAACAGAGCCTCGATGAACTTTGCGGCTTCCTGCGGCTGCAAACCGGGAAAACCTGGGCAAAGCAGATTGAACGTTCCGAGAAAAAAGCGGGTAAGGAACGCTGACATTCAGCGGCTTAAAACACAAGCGACAAAAAATCTCCATGCTCACTGCATGGAGATTTTTTCGTTAAGATATTTTTGTACCGCATCCAGAAACACTTCGGCATTTTTAAGCTGGTCTACCACCTCTTGCTTCGTCACAAGATAGAAATCTTCGTAATCGCAGTCTGCTCTTAAATCAAAGGCTTCGCCTATGGTTCGGGAAAACGAAAGGTCAAACACCCCGGTTTTGATATACAGCTCCCGGAATTTTGCGATAACCGCCGAGTGCTTTTTAAAATCCAATTCATCCAGCGCCATGACAGCCCTGATCCCATGGAAAATAGCATAATAGGAGCGGTTGGCGCTGGAAGCATAGTCCTCACCTAGAATATCTCTTTGGGATGTTTTCAGGCACTGCAGCGCCTTGTTCATACGGTATTGGCACAGGGAAACGATCTGTTCATCAAACACCTACCAGCACCCCCTCGGCGTCCACATTTCTGTAAAAAGGAAGATGTCGCCTGTACTGGTCAAAGGTTTCGTAGTCCTGCAAATGGATCGAAATCAGGATGTTGTGTTCCAACCCAAGATCACTGGCCAGATGAGAGAAGCGGCGACGATAGAGGATAAGTTGCTCCTTCGGCATACGGACACGAACCATAATATCTATGTCTGATTCTTCGTCATAATCTCCTCGGGCATAGGAACCATACAGAATAACTGCATCCAGCAGCCCATCAAATTCCGCAACCGCTGCCTGATGGATCTGGCGCAATATTTTTTGAAGCTGAGACTGCGTGCACATAGCGATCCTCCTTTCAAGTTTGTTTATTTCTATTATATGATGTCCCTTTGGAGAAATCAATCTAATTGCGGAGAAAGGCGAAAAAGGTTTGGCTCACAAGTCCCAACCGGACTTTCCTCCTCTGGCTCGCTCTTCCCCGGCAATTTTCGGGAGACGCAGAATTGTGTGGTTGTTTGGAAAGTTATCCTTAATTCGGCAAAGCATTGAAATGCCCTGCGCTTTATGATAAGCTTCGCCTGACGGTACTGTTCAAACCGTTCAGCATCATCGATTCACGATTTTTCACCCGCAAAATAGAAAGAGGAGTATTTGATGATTTGGAAAACGCATTTCACCAAAGAGGAAGCCATCGCTTATGCTCAAACCAAATGGTATGTCGGGAAAAGCGAGCAACAAATACTTGACTTTCAGCTATTCGAGGAAAGGCTGTGTATGCCTTTTGAGCTGTTTCATCAGGCGCTTGAAAAGATATTGCGCCGCCCGGTTCAAACCGTCGAGCTGCTTCCAGAGGGATGGGCTGCGCTCCAGAAGGAATATCTAAGCATCTGTGAACGAACTGATTTGAGCTGTTGAGGCCGGTCGTGATCAATAGGGCATTTTACAGGATTCTCTCTCTTCGGCGATGACGCATTGAAGACGATGGTACTCCTGTTGCTCAAGAATGCTGGCTGTCCGAAAAGCTATTGACAAAAAAGAGCAAGTGCACTGTAAGGCCAAACCCTGCGGTGCGCTTGCCCATATTCGTTACTTTGTCATGTCTCTTCCCAGCGCTCCTTTCAGCATCTCGCTGAACTCCTCCGGAATGATTCGCCTTGTGTACCTGTGAGGGGCTCTCTGGGTATGATGAAAAGGGACGCCCCGAGCTTTATTGGGGACAGCAGCAGATTGCTGCGTAAAAGCTGATGGGAGGCTGCAATTGTTATTTGCAGCCTCCCATTTATCACAAAAAGTGAAAATGAACATACGCAAAATATTAAAATGATATTGCACAATTCTTGAAATCGGATATAATATCGGGGTTGTTCTTCTTATTTTATGTGGGCCAAATTTATTATCTCCCGATTTTGTGTCTTGGCATAGTCAAC
>SVRY01000024.1 GCA_015064585.1 Oscillospiraceae bacterium | reverse complement strand
GCCGATCTCTTCATAGGTTGTATAATCACATCTGCTGCAGGTTTCATATGCCTGCCAGCCGCCTTCATCACAAGTAGCTTCCTTGCCCGGATGCTGTGTTAATTCATGGCCAAGTTCCTTCAAATCATCAATTTGAGAGTGATTACACCGAGTACAGTCTCTTTGTTGAGTACCCTTTTCTATACATGTGGGAGCTGAAATTTCGTACCAATCCCCATAGAGATGCGATATACATACCAATTCGCATTCTTTACAGAATTTTGTGCAATTATCCGCGTCAACTTCACTCCAAGTCATCGCTTCTTCACCATGAGAATGTACCGAATAAACACGGCACAAAGATGCCTTGCCAAACGAATCCGATATCTCAAGCAATTGCACTTCTGTGAAATGCTCGGTTATATATGTTCCAACAGCACTTTCATCAACAGAATCGGGAATAACCACCGTCTGCGCAGAAGCAACCAACGATCCTGCTGCTGTTAATGATACAATACTTTGCGCAACCTCCACACTATTTAAAATTACAAGTTTTAGTTCAGTACAACCATAAAATGCATTTATACCAACACGCTGAACACTGCCGGGAATCTCTACTGACTGCAAGTTATCATTTTCATAGAAGACACCGCCATTCTCACTACCGTCTAACTCAATAATGGAATACTGTTTACCGTCAGTACCGACAACGCCATTGCCAACTACCGCGGAAGGAACAATCAAACTAGGAGCATCTCCCGTGTAGCGAAGTAGTTTTGCTGTTGCAGCGATTTCATCAATTACTTCCCACTCGTACAGGTTTCCTACAGTGACACTACCCGAAATATACTCTGCCACACATAAAGTATATATATCAGTAGCACTACCGTCATACAGAACAAATGGATTATCCCCCACGGGCTCCACTGTAAAGGTATCCCCGGGGTTCAAGGGCTCTGTCACATTAAAAACAAGTTCAAAGATCTGAAATTCAGTTTCCGTGGGAATGATGGCGTTATCATATCCCGATGCAAATCCGAGCGCAAACATCTCAGACTCTGTATCCGGAATCAAAACAGTATACTTTTCATTCATTCCCTGAATTTTAAATTCTTTACTTGCTTCCGCATCGATCTTTACTTTTTGTGCAGCAGAACCGCTGACAGAAAACGACAATTCGGTACAAGATGCCAGTTTTCCGTTTGTCCCGGTCATTACCACAGGAACATGAATACGGGTATCACCAACAGATACATTTACATCCTTTACTGTGGTAATCACAGGCGCATACTGCTCCACACGCAAAGTAGCACCTTCAAAAACAACATCACCTTCAGCGGATACGTTATCCTCCCACTTGAGAACATCGGAAAACTTAGCATCCTTGGAAATTGTGATCGGGTATGTATCTCCCCAATTGGCACTTTCGGGAATTGTCACATAAACAGTGGCGTAAGTATCAATAGAAAAACTGCCTTTTCCGCAAGCAAAACCGAATGCGCCTTTATTACTGGAATTGTTGGTAAAACCAAATCCTACTCCTTCATACTGCGGAGTCAGCTGCAATGTGATATCTTCAACAATCTGACAATCGCCAACATCCAATATTGCTTGAAACTGTTGAATGTTTTTTCCCTGTGAGTTTTTAAACCCAATTTTAATACCAACAGTTTCACCAGGTGCTCCGTAAACATCTTCCAAAACATAAATTGTTGTTACATCTGATTGATCCTCGGCAAACACATTTATAGGAACCAATGATAGAATCAAAACTGCAACGAGAGCAATCGATATTAAACGTCTTTTCATATATACCACCTTAAACACGCACGTTTTATAACATACTTTTATTTAGTATAGCACGCATTGAAAAATATGTCAAGTATGAATTATCACATGCAAAAAGAGCTACCATGCCAAACACACAGTAACTCTTTTTTTCATATTACTCAGCCTTTTCCGCTACAGCAGATTCTTCCTTCTTGGAAGCTTCTTCTGCAGCAGGTTTATTAGTATCAACCAGCTTGATCAGTGCCATTTCAGCACCGTCGCCGCGACGGGGACCCAACTTATAAATAGTGGTATAACCGCCATTTCTGTCAGCGTATTCAGGAGCGATGGTAGTAAACAGCTTGGTTACTACATCTTCCTTGGTGATAAATGCCAGCGCCTGACGGCGGGCAGCAAGTGTATTCTTCTTGCCAATTGTTATCATTTTCTCAGCGAGCGCACGCACTTCCTTAGCTCTGGTAAGAGTGGTTTCCATAGAACCGTTCTCCAAAAGGAAAGTTACCATTCCTCTGAGCATCAGGTTTCTGTGTGCCGTCGGTCTACCGAGTTTTCTGGTTCCGGGCATTTCAGGTACCTCCTAATCAATTGTGTTTTCGGAAGCTCAATCTTCTTCGCGCTTGAGATCAAGACCCAAACTGTGAAGTTTCTGAATGACTTCTTCCAAAGATTTTTTACCGAGGTTTCTGACCTTGATCATATCCGATTCGGTCTTCTTAGTCAGATCCTCCACTGTATCAATGCCTGCGCGCTTCAAGCAGTTGAAGCTACGTACAGACATGTCAAGCTCCTCAATAGTCATCTCCAGGACTTTTTCCTTGATGGTTTCCTGACTTTCAACCATAAACTCTGTTCTTCTGGCATCATCTGTCAGATTTACAAACAGGTTGAGATGCTCATTGAGAATCTTGGCGCCGAGAGATATTGCTTCCTTCGCGGAAATAGTTCCGTTTGTCAATACCTCTAAAGTCAGCTTATCGTAATCTGTGATATTGCCCACACGGGTATTCTCCACACGGTAATTCACATTATATACAGGAGTGTAAATAGAGTCAGTATAGATCACGCCGATCGTAGACTGATTATTCTGCTTATTTTTATCCTGCGATACATAACCGCGGCCTTGATCAAATGTGAGCTCCATGTAAAAGTGTGTACCGTCGGAAAGAGTCGCAATGTGATGGTCGGGATTCAGGATTTCAAGTTCCGCATCGGGTTTGATGCTACCTGCGGTCACTTCACAGGGACCAACCATATCGATCACCACAGTTTTTCTGCCTTCGCTGAAAAGTTTGGCAGTGATTCCCTTTACATTCAGTACAATTTCAGTAACATCTTCTTTAACACCGGGAATTGTAGAGATCTCATGGAAAACGCCATCGATCTTGATACATACCACGGCAACACCGGGAAGAGAACTGAGAAGAACTCTGCGCAGGGAGTTACCGAGGGTAGTTCCGTATCCGCGTTCAAGAGGTTCTACAACAAATATGCCGTGTTTTCCGTCTTCGCTCAGATCTTCCGAAACGATATTGGGCTTCTCTATCTCAATCATTCAATAGTTCCTCCTTTGAAATTTACGCATAACTGCAGGGATTGCTGTTTTCGTACGACAATACATTCAATTGCCGAAAGAATGGAGGGATTACTTCGAGTACAACTCGACGATAAGCTGTTCCTGGAAATCGAAATCGATGTCGCTTCTTTCGGGAATAGCAACAACCTTTGCGGAAAGGTTTTCAGTGTCAACTGCGAGCCACTTGGGCGCCTTGGTGGACTGTACCTTTTCAATCAGTTCTTTAATCTTTGCAGATTCCTTGCTTTCTTCACGAATGGTCAGTACATCGCCAACCTTCAGGATGATGGAAGGCACAGATACCTTCTTGCCATTCAGTCTTACATGGGAGTGCAGAACCAGCTGACGTGCTTCTCTGCGGCTCTCAGCCAGACCCATTCTGTAGACAGTGTTGTCCAGACGGCGTTCCAGCAAGCTCAGCAGGTTTTCACCGGTTACGCCGGCAGTCTTTTCTGCCTTGGTAAAGTAAGTTTTAAACTGCTTTTCAGCAACGCCATAGTATCTCTTAGCGGTCTGCTTAGCACGCAACTGCATGCCGTATTCCTTCAGCTTTTTGTTAGCTGCGCCATGCTGTCCGGGAGCTGCGCCTCTGCGGTCAACAGCACACTTACCGGTCAAGCAACGTTCACCCTTCAGATACAGCTTCTTACCTTCTCTGCGGCAGAGTCTGCATGCGGGACCTGTATATCTAGCCATTTTGGTGTTCCTCCTTGTAATTTGATCAGACGCGTCTTCTCTTAGGCGGTCTGCATCCGTTGTGAGGGATGGGGGTTACATCTTTGATCATTGTAACTTCCAGACCGGCAGTCTGCAGTGCACGGATCGCAGATTCTCTTCCGGGTCCGGGACCCTTTACATAAACTTCAACAGTCTTCATACCCTGATCCGCAGCCAGCTTACCTGCAGTTTCAGCAGCAGTCTGTGCAGCAAAAGGGGTAGATTTTCTGGAGCCTTTGAAGCCCATTTCGCCGGCAGATGCCCAGGATACTGCATTGCCGTTCACATCGGTAATGGTAACAATGGTATTGTTGTAGGTAGAACGGATATGTGCTGCGCCTTTTTCAACGTTCTTTTTTTCGCGGCGCTTTCTGACTACCTTTTTTGTTGTCTTAGCCATCTTCTCTCGCTCCTTTACCTTATTTCTTCTTGTTTGCGATGGTCTTAGCGGGACCTTTTCTGGTTCTCGCGTTGGTCTTGGTTCTCTGACCTCTGACCGGCAGACCCTTTCTGTGACGGATACCGCGGTAGCAGTTAATTTCTACCATTCTCTTGATATCCAGTGCAACGTCACGACGGAGGTCACCTTCTACTGTGTAATGTGCTTCGATCTCATCACGGATCTTAGCAACGTCCTCGTCGGTCAGGTCCTTTGCACGCTTATCGGGATCGATTCCGGTTCTGGCAAGAATATCGTTTGCACTCTTTCTGCCGATACCGTAGATATAAGTCAGTGCGATTTCGATTCGTTTTGCATTGGGAATATCTACACCTGCTATACGAGCCATTCTGTAATATCACTCCTTATTTTGGAATAGGTACGTTTTGTACCGTCTTGTTTTCGGTTTGCGATTAACCCTGCTTCTGCTTGTGCTTGGGGTTTTCGCAAATAACCATTACTTTGCCTTTACGTTTAATGATCTTGCACTTTTCGCAGATCTTTTTAACCGATGGTTTAACCTTCATAGTTTTACACCAGCCCTTTCTTAGTGTGGTGGAAATTCATAGGTAAATGAGCGCAACTCATTTACCACGCCAGATGATACGGCCTTTGGTGAGGTCATATACCGACACTTCAACCGTTACCGTGTCGCCCGGCAGTATCCAGATATAATTCATACGAAGCTTGCCCGATATATGTGCAGTCACCATGTGACCATTGGGCAGCTTGACTTTGAAGGTGGCATTGGGCAACGCCTCTACAACCGTTCCTTCAAATTCAATAACGTCATCCTTCGGCAGAACAATCCCTCCTACTCTGTTTCATCTCATAACGGGCAATTGCTTCTCTTATCATGCGATCTGTGAGCAGTTTCTGCTCTATCGCCGATGCAAGTAATTCATCCCGATAAGAAACGAACTTAACATGCTTTAACTTTTTCGGTTTGGGTCTTTCCATTTTGCGTGTCTTGCCATCACAGAAATAGATGATTCCCTTTTCCGTATCATAAGCAACGATCACATGGATTCGCCCTTTGTCTCTTCCTGAGAGCGACACCACGAACTCTCCAGTCATGTTCGCCCCCGTCAATCGACCTTTGTCAGGAGGATCGGTCCGTCTTCGGTGAGGGCAACTGTATGCTCATAATGAGCCGCCATACTGCCATCTACCGTTACGACCGTCCATTTGTTGGACAGCACACGTACCTTCGCACTGCCGGCGCACACCATCGGTTCGATCGCGATGGTCATGCCCGGGCGTAAACGAAAGCCATGTCCGGGTACTCCATAGTTTGGCACATTCGGATCTTCATGTAATTCAGAACCGACACCGTGTCCGACAAATTCGCGCACAACTGTGTAGCCGAACTGAGTTACATGCCCCTCGATTGCCGCTCCCACATCGCCCAATCGATAATTGGCATTTACCATTTCCAAGCCTCTGTAAAAGCTTTCCTTGGTTGCTTCGACCAATCGTTTGGTATCGGGCGCCACATTACCGACATAAAAGGTGTTTGCGCTGTCGCCGTGATAGCCGCGGAAAAACGCGCCTACATCGATCTTCACGATATCACCATCCTGCAAAATGCGGTTGGCATCGGGAATACCGTGTATTACCTCTTCATTAATGCTGATGCAAGCGGAACCGGGGAATCCGCCGTATCCTAAGAAACTGGGTTTCGCCCCTCGTTTCTCTATATGATGACGTACAATGTCATCCAAATACTTCGTGCTGACCCCTGCTTTGACATGTTCGCCTGCAAGCAACAGGGCTTCTCCTGTTATCTTGCCCGCTTCCCGCATTGCCTGGATCTGCGCACTGGTCTTCAATCGGATCATTGTTTATTCGCCTTGGCCATCGATAATGCCATACACCAGAGCAGAAATTTCTTCCACTCCGCCTACGCCTTCAATTAGCTTCAGCTTGCCGGTTCCTGCATAGTAATCCTTAATAGGTTCAGTTTGCGTGTGGTAGGTCAGCAAACGGTCTTTTACCACCTCGGGTTGGTCATCTCTGCGAAGCGTCAGCGTAGTGCCGTCTTTATCGCAGGTCTTTCCATCCGCCGAAGGATTGTACAACACATGATAGGATGCGCCGCATTTATCGCAAACGCGTCTTCCGCTCATGCGTTCAATGATCGTTTCATCACTTACCTCAAGACTGATTACCAAATCAATGCAAACGCCCATTGCGTCCAAAGCCTGTGCTTGAGGAACCGTTCTGGGGAAACCATCGAGGATAAAGCCGTTTTGGCAATCCTCAAAAGCCAATCTCTCTTTTATAATCCCGATGACAACCTCATCGGGAACAAGCGCACCGGCATCGGTATACTGTTTTGCGGCAAGTCCCATGGGAGAGCCGTTCTTGATAGCCGAGCGGATAATAGCACCGGTGGAAATGGCAGGAATATTATATTTCTCGCTGACCTTTTCAGCCTGCGTACCTTTTCCGGCGCCGGGTGCACCCAGAAAAATAATGTTCATTTTAACTACTCCTCATTTACCCGTAGTCTCCTTCGGAGCGCTGTAGCGCTCCGAGAGGAAGCTTATTATTCAAGGAAGCCCTTGAAATGACGTAGGGTCATCTGAGATTCGATGTCGCGTACAGTTTCCAGTGCAACACCGATAACGATCAGCAACGAGTTGCCGCTGAATGCAAAATAGGTGAGAATATACCAGTCGGTATCACCAAAGATCTGACCGAAGATACCCATGATCATGGGGAGACCGGCTACGATCATCAGGCACAAAGCGCCGATAAAGGTGATCTTAGACAAAACGCGAGTGATATAATCGGAGGTGGGTTTGCCGGGACGAATACCGGGAACAAAGCCACCGTTTTTGCGCAGATTGTTGGATACTTCTACAGGATTGAAGGAAATCGCAATATAGAAGTAAGCAAATGCCAACAACAATACAAGGAATACAATCGTGTAAGGAATGGTATTGGTAACGAAATGGTTAGCAATCAATCCCCAGAAGCCCTTTGTCGCATTGGTCTTACCCGCAAACGCTGCGATGGTAGCGGGAATAGAAACGATAGAGCTTGCGAAGATGATGGGCATAACGCCGGTCATATTGACCTTCAAAGGAAGGTTTGAAGACTGGCCGCCGTACATTTTTCTACCAACCACTCTCTTTGCATACTGAACAGGGATTCTGCGTTCACTATCGGACATGAATACCATGAAAGCAATCATTGCGATAATGAATACCAGACCAAGGATACCAATGATGGTACCGATCCACCAGTGTTCCATCTGCGCAGTGCCGCCGTTGGCAGTAGTCATAGTACCGCCGATGGCACGGAAGATCTTAACAAGGTAGGAGGGGAAGGAAACCAGAATGTTTACAAACAGGATAATGGAAATACCATTGCCGATACCCTTCTGGTTAATTTTTTCACCCAACCACATAACCAGAGACGCGCCCGCACAGTAGCTGGCGATGATGACAACTGCGGTAAAGAAGCCGTGACCCTCAATGGGAGTGATGGCATTATCGATGTTGTTAAGCATCATATAATAACCGATTGCCATGATCAGTGCCAAACCAACCGTAACATAACGGGTGATCTTCTGAATCGTCTTTTTACCTTCCTCATCCTTAGACATCTTTTCCAGCTTGGGAATAGCCACGCAGAGAAGCTGCATTACGATAGAGGAGGTAATATAGGGAGAAATACCAAGTGCAAACAAAGTAGCTTGGCTCAGTGCGTTACCGGAAAGCATATTCATGAAATCCAAGATGCCAACAGAGAAACTGCCTTCGATCAATTTGGGGTTCATGAAAGGAACCGGAATCTGAGATCCAAATCTAAACAGAACTATAATCAGTACTGTAAACAGGATTTTTTTGCGAATATCAGCTACGGAAAATACGTTTCTGATAGACGCAATTGCCTTCTTAATTCCGGACACCTCAAATCACCTCGGTCTTTCCACCGGCCGCTTCAATCTTTTCCTTAGCGGACTGAGAAAAGACCTTTGCCTGGACGGTAAGTTTCTTGGTGATCTCACCGCGACCGAGTACCTTCAGTCCGCACAGTTCACGACGGATGATGCCGGCCTCTACCAGGGTTTCCAGGTTGACCACTGCGTTGTCTTCGAAACCGTTAAGCTGATCCAGGTTGACGATCGCGTAGGTGGTAGCAAATTTGTTATGAAAACCTCTCTTGGGAAGTTTTCTGTAGAGCGGGATCTGACCGCCCTCAAAGCCGGGGCGTACACCGCCGCCGGAGCGGGCATTCTGACCCTTGTGACCCTTGCCGGCAGTTTTGCCGTTACCGGATCCGGGGCCTCTGCCCTTACGCCAAGCGGGTGCTGTAGAGCCTTCCGCCGGTTTCAGTTCATGGAGCTTCATTTGTTTTCCTCCTTTTAACTTTTATCCGGTCAAAGCTATCAGCAACCGGTTTTTTCTACCTTAACAAGGTGAGCGATTTTTCTGATCTTGCCGGCAACCGCTGCGTTGTCCTGCTGAACGGTGGTGTCGCCAATGCGAACAAGACCCAGGGACTTAGCAGTTGCAACCTGTGCGGGAATAGCACCGATCAGGCTGTGTACAAGTGTAATCTTCAACATTGCGTCGCCCTCCTCAGTTCTTCACTTCTGCAGCGCTCTTGCCACGGATCTGAGCCACTTCTTCAGCGGTACGCAGAGCACGCAGACCCTCAAATGTTGCCTTAACAACGTTTGTGGGGTTGCTGGAGCGCAGACACTTGGTGCGGATATTTTTGATACCAACCATCTCAAGCACTGCACGAACAGTACCGCCTGCGATGATACCGGTACCTTCAGCAGCAGGCTTCAGAAGAACCTTACCTGCGCCGTAAATTCCGGTCACTTCATGAGGAATGGTGTCACCCTTCAGGGAAACTTCGATCATATTCTTCTTGGCATCCTCGATGCCCTTGCGGATAGCATCCGGGACTTCTGCCGCTTTTCCAAGTCCGTAACCAACATGGCCGTTACCGTCGCCTACGATCATAATCGCGGTGAAACGGGCAATACGACCGCCCTTAACGGTTTTGGAAACACGGTTGATTACGACGAGCTTTTCCTGAAGTTCAAGCTCTGCCGCATTAAAATTCTTTGCCATGTTAACCTCCTATTAGTTCAGAACTTGAGTCCGCCTTCACGTGCGCCGTCAGCCAAAGAGCTGACACGTCCGTGATACAGGTAACCGCCGCGGTCGAAAACAACCTCGGTGATGCCTTTTGCCAGAGCACGCTCAGCGATGAGCGCACCAATCTTCTTTGCAGCTTCTTTGTTGCTGCCGATTCCGGTAAAACCGCTCTCCTGAGTGGTTGCGGAAACCAGAGTTACGCCCTGTACGTCATCAATGACCTGAGCGCTGATATGTCTCGAAGAACGATATACACAAAGACGGGGTCTTTCTGCGGTTCCGGAGATCTTGCCTCTGACTCTCTTATGCTTCTTAACGCGTGCAGCGTTAGAATCTTTTCTCGATACCATGCAATCCCACTCCTTTCGTTATTTACCGGCTTTGCCGGACTTACGACGAATTACTTCGTCAGTGTACTTCACGCCCTTGCCCAGATAGGGTTCAGGAGGTCTCTTTTCACGGATCTGAGCAGCGATCTGACCAACCTTCTGCTTATCTGCACCGTGAACAATAATGGTGTTCGCATTCGGAACTTCGAAAGTGATACCATCTTTTTCTTCAAAGCTGATACCGTGGGAGTAACCCAGGGACAGCTGCAGAGTGGTACCCTGCTTTGCTGCTCTGTAACCAACACCAACGATGTCGAGCTGCTTTTTGTAACCGGTGGAAACACCAACTACCATGTTGTTAACCAGAGTTCTGGTCAAGCCATGAAGGCTCTTGTGTTCTTTTTCATCCGAGGGGCGTTCTACCACAACAGTAGCGCCTTCCTTGCGAATGATCATTGCCGGATGCATGGTCTGAACCAAAGTTCCCTTGGGTCCCTTTGCGGTAACAACGTTACCTTCTGCAATGGATACCTCAACGCCGGCGGGAACAGTCACTGCAATTCTACCAATTCTAGACATTTGACTTACCTTCCCTTCCGATTACCATACGAAGGCGAGAATTTCGCCACCGACATTTGCTTTTCTTGCCTGCTTATCGGTCATAATTCCCTTAGAAGTGGAAACAATCGCAATACCCAGACCGTTCATAACCTTAGGCATATCTTCGCAGTTAGAGTAGATGCGCAGACCGGGCTTGGATACTCTGCGCAGGCCCTGAATTGCCTTCTGCTTGCCCACATACTTCAGGGTAATACGGATAATACCCTGCTTGCCGTCTTCGATTACAGAGTAGCCCTTAATATAGCCCTCAGAAACCAGGATATCGGCAATTGCCTTTTTCATGTTGGATGCAGGAACATCCACTGTTTCGTGCTTTGCGTTGTTCGCGTTGCGGATGCGAGTCAGCATATCCGCAATTACGTCAGAAATTTGCATATTCATATCCTCCTTTATGCAAGTTTGTTTTTCTTGCTGCCTGCACCGCGGCTTGGCTTTCACCATGAATCCTTCGGATCCACCGTTTTCACGCGCCGAATTAGCAGGCTGCCAGCCGATGGTTAAATCTAAAATATTTCCTATCGGCATCCGGAGATTCGGATCAAAAATTTGTTGGGTTCCTGATTACCAGGAAGCTTTCTTTACACCGGGAATCTCGCCCTTGTATGCCAATTCGCGGAAGCAGATACGGCAAATGCCGAACTTGCGCATATAAGCATGGGGACGACCGCAGATCTTGCAACGGTTATATTCTCTGGTAGAGTACTTCTGGGGAGCCTGCTGCTTCAGGATCATTGCCTTCTTTGCCATTTTACAGTTCCTCCTTTATTACTTTGCAAAAGGAGCGCCCATCAATGTGAGCAGTTCTTTTGCTTCTTCGTCGGTGTTTGCGGTGGTAACGAAAACGATATCCATACCGCGGAGCTTTTCTACCTTATCATATTCGATTTCCGGGAAAATCAGCTGTTCCTTCAGACCGAGCGCATAGTTGCCGCGGCCATCGAATGCATTGGGATTGATACCCTTGAAGTCACGAACGCGGGGCAGAGCAAGGTTGAACAGTCTGTCCATGAATTCGTACATCTTTTCGCCGCGAAGAGTTACCTTCACGCCGATCTTCATGCCCTGACGGAGCTTGAAGTTTGCAACAGACTTTCTGGCGTAGGTCGGAACTGCTTTCTGACCGGTAATAGCAGTGATATCGGTAATCACGCTCTCAATCGCCTTGCTGTTGTCCTTTGCATCACCCACACCGACATTGATAACGATCTTGTCGAACTTGGGAACCTGCATAACGCTCTTATAAGCGAATTTGTTCATGAGGGCAGGAGCAACCTCGGCTTTATACATATCTTTCAATCTGGACATATCCGTGTTCCTCCTTAGTCAAACTTGTGGTTACAGCCTTTGCCGGAGCAAACGCGAACCTTCTTGCCGTCAATTACTTCAACATGGGTACGAACACCCTTCTTGCAGTTGGGGCAGTACAGAGCTACCTTGTCAGCATAGATTGCACCCTCAACTTCCAGGATGCCACCGCTCTCGCCCTGACGACGAGGCTTTGCATGCTTCTTGACCACATGAACTTTGCTTACGATTACTTTTCCTTCTTCGGGAGAAACAGCAATTACCTTGCCGGTCTTGCCCTTGTCAGTACCGGAAATAACGATTACCGTATCATCTCTTCTGATTGCCATTATTCGTTACCTCCTTACAGAACTTCGGGAGCCAGGGAGAGGATCTTCAGATAATCCTTCTCACGCAGTTCTCTCGCCACAGGCCCAAAAATACGGGTACCTCTGGGGTTTTTGTCTTCTTTGATGATGACAGCTGCATTGTCATCGAAACGAACGTAGGAACCGTCGGCACGCTTGATGCCCTTAACGCTTCTTACGATTACTGCCTTTACAACGTCGCCTTTCTTCACCTGTCCACCGGGAGCAGCCTTCTTAACAGTGGCTACTACCACATCGCCGATATTGGCATATCTTCTGCCTGTACCGCCGAGCACGCGAATGCACATGAGTTCTTTGGCGCCTGTGTTGTCGGCAACTTTCATATAAGATTGCTGTTGAATCACAGTGCTAATCCTCCTTATTCAATACGGACTTTGTCGTACCTACTGATTATTTAGCTTTTTCAATAACGGTAACCAGTCTCCATCTCTTGGTTTTGGACAAAGGTCTGGTTTCCATTACTTCTACGGTATCGCCCACGGTGCATTCGTTGTTTTCATCGTGTGCGTGAATTTTGATGGTTCTGTTCATAACCTTACCAAAGAGGGGGTGCTTTACCTTGTCAGCGATGGCAACAACGATGGTCTTGTCCATCTTGTTGCTGACAACTTTGCCCACTCTGGTCTTACGCAGGTTGCGTGCTGTTACTTCACTCATGACTTTACTCCTTCCGGGTTACGCATTCTTCTCTTGAAGAACGGTCATCACACGTGCGATATCTTTTTTCACAGCGGTGATCTTGTGGGGATTGTCGAGCTGGTTGATAGCAAGCTGGAAACGGAGGTTGAACAGTTCTTCCTTCAGCTCCTTGAGCTTAGCTTCCAGCTGCTCAGAAGTCAATTCTCTGATTTCTTTTGCTTTCACTGCTTATACCTCCTCAGTGCCGGTCTGTTCTTTGGCAACAAACTTGCATTTGATCGGCAGCTTGTGGGAAGCAAGACGCATAGCTTCCTTTGCGATTTCAGGTGCAACACCGTCCATCTCAAACATGATTCTGCCGGGCTTGACTACTGCTACCCAGTATTCGGGTGAACCCTTACCGGAACCCATTCGGGTTTCAGCAGGCTTTTCTGTAATAGGTTTATCAGGGAAAATCTTGATCCATACCTGACCGCCACGCTTAATGTAACGAGTCATAGCAATACGGGCCGCTTCGATCTGATTACTGGTGATCCATGCGGGCTCCAGTGCAACAAGGCCGTAGGTACCATTGGTAATGGTGTTGCCTCTGGTTGCTTTTCCCTTCAGTCTTCCGCGCTGAACTCTGCGGAACTTAACTCTCTTGGGCATTAACATTATTGCTTGCCCCCTTCCTTATTAGCGGGCTTGTTGCCGCCATTGAAACGGCGTTCTCCGCCGGGACGACGGTCACCTGCAGGACGACGGTCGCCGTTGTTTCTGCGATCACCTCTGCGATCGTTTCTGCGATCACCTCTGCGATCGTTTCTCTGGGGTGCCTGCTCCTGAGGACGATAGGTAGTGAAGTGCTTCTTCACATCCGGCAGAACTTCACCCTTGAAGATCCACACTTTGACGCCGATCTTACCATAGGTGGTATTTGCTTCCCAAAAACCGTACTCAATGTCAGCACGGATGGTCTGCAGCGGGATGGTACCCTCATGATAATGTTCGGTTCTGGCAATTTCAGCACCGCCCAAACGGCCGGACACTGCTACCTTGATACCTTTTGCACCCAGTCTCATGGTGCGACCGATCGCCTGCTTCATAGCACGGCGGAAGGAAGTTCTCTTTTCCAGCTGCAGAGCAATATTTTCAGCAACCAGCTGAGCGTTCATGTCCGGAACTTTAACTTCCATTACGTTGATAGCAACAGGCTTACCAACAATAGCTTCAACTTCCTGGCGAAGCTTTTCAATCTCAGCACCGCCGCGACCGATCACCAGACCGGGCTTAGCGCAGTGGATGAAGACCTTCACTCTGTGGGCATCACGTTCGATTTCAATCTTAGGGATGCCTGCTTCCTGCAACTTGGATTTCAGATATTTTCTGACTTTGTTATCGGATACGAGAGTATCACCGAATGTTTCATCGGATGCAAACCATCTCGAATCCCAGTTCTTGATCACTCCGACACGAAGACCGTGCGGATTCACTTTCTGACCCATGAATCTTTAACCTCCTTCTCTTAGTCTCTTTCTTTTACCGCGATGGTAACGTGGCTGGTTCTTTTCAGAATGCGGTCTGCGCTTCCTCTTGCTCTCGGCATCATTCTCTTCAGAGTAGGGCCAGGGCATACGAAGCATTCAGATACATACAGCTTACTCTTATCCATGCCGAAGTTGTTTTCAGCATTTGCAACTGCAGAATTCAGAAGCTTGATAAGATATTCAGAAGCTGACTTGTGGGTGTTCTTCAGAATACCCATTGCCTCATCCGCGCTCTTGCCGCGGATCAGGTCCAGCACAATGCACACCTTGCGGGGAGAAATTCTAGCATATTTCAGATACGCTCTTGCTTCCATTTCAGTATTTTGCCTCCCTTCGCCTTATTTGCGAAATTCTACTTTCTTATTTACCGTTGTTGGATGTCTTGGAACCTGCGTGACCCTTGAAGGTTCTTGTGGGTGCAAACTCACCCAGCTTATGTCCCACCATGTCTTCAGTGACATATACCGGAACGTGCTTCTTGCCGTCATGTACAGCAACAGTATGTCCCACAAATTCCGGGAAAATAGTGGAAGCTCTCGACCAGGTCTTGATCACTCTTTTCTCGCCGGCGTTGTTCATAGCCACAATGCGGCCAAACAATTTCGCTTCGACAAAAGGTCCTTTTTTAAGGCTTCTGCTCATATCATTTGTCTCCTTCCATTACTTACCGTTTCTGCGTTTTACGATAAACTTATCGGTTCTTGCCTTCTTGTTACGAGTCTTGTAACCCAGGGCAGGTTTGCCCCAAGGTGTAACAGGACCGGGACGACCGATGGGGGATCTACCTTCACCACCACCATGAGGGTGATCGCAGGGGTTCATTACAGAACCGCGAACGGTAGGACGAATACCCAGATGACGAGTTTTACCCGCTTTACCAACCTTGACAGTGTCGTGTTCGATGTTACCGATCTGACCAATGGTTGCTTTGCAATCCAAACGAACCAAACGAACTTCGCCGGAGGGAAGACGAACCTGTGCCATACCGTTTGCCTTGGCCATCAGCTGTGCTGCAGCACCTGCAGAACGAACCAACTGACCGCCCTTACCGGGATACAGCTCAATGTTGTTGATCATGGTACCAACGGGAATGTTGGCGATAGGCAGAGTATTACCGGGCTTGATGTCAGCATCGGGAGCGCTGTAGATTACGTCGCCGTCAGTGAGTCCTACGGGAGCCAGAATATAGCTTCTGGTACCGTCTTCATATTCTACCAGTGCAATGTAAGCGGTTCTGTTGGGGTCGTACTCAACACCGATTACCTTTGCTGCACCTTCAGTCTGACGCTTGAAGTCGATAATTCTGTACTTCTTTTTATTACCGCCGCCATGGTGACGAACGGTGATGCGGCCATAGCTGTTACGGCCAGCCTTGCTTTTCAGGGTGACTGTCAGCTTCTTTTCAGGGCTGAACTTGGTAACTTCTTCAAAAGAAGGAACCGTCATACCTCTTCTACCAGGAGTGGTAGGCTTATATGCCTTAGTTGCCATTGTATTTATTCACTCCTTCCTTACATCATACCTTCGAAGAACTCGATGGTCTTGGAATCGGCAGTCAAGGTAACGATCGCCTTTTTCCAAGCAGAGGTGTAACCTTCATTCATACCGAGTCTCTTGGGCTTTCTCTTCATGTTGATTGTGTTAACGCTAGCAACCTTTACTTTGAAAGCTTCTTCAACTGCCTTTGCAATTTCAGGCTTGGTTGCATTCTTTGCTACTTCAAAAGTATACTTCTTTTCAGTAGCGATGCGCGCCATACTGTCCTCGGTGATGACGGGACGGATGATAATATCATAAGATGTTTTCATACTCCGTATACCTCCTCGAGCTTCTTGACAGCAGCTTCAGTGATGATCACCTTTTCAGCATTCAAAATCTCATAAACATTGATCGTGGTGCTGAGGGTAGTGGTTGCGGTGGGAATGTTAGCAAAGCTCTTAATGATCTTTTCATCCACAGCCTCGGTAACAATCAGAGTCTTAACTGCTACAGTGTGTTCAGCACTTTTCACAGCACTCACCTTTTCACCGGCTTCGTTCTTTTCCCAAACCTTGTAGTTTTTGGAAACAGTCTTGTTTGCACCCAGCGCTTCCAGCATGTTGACCATAGTCTTGGTCTTGAATTCGGTTGCCTGGATGGAGTCTACAACCACCAGCGCATTGTTTGCTACCTTATCAGAAAGTGCGCTGACCATTGCTACCCGCTTAGTCTTCTTATTCAGGTTAATACGGTAGGTTCTGGGCTTGGGGCCGAGAGCGATACCACCGTGTGTCCACTGAGGAGCTCTGGTAGAACCCTGTCTTGCTCTACCGGTCCCCTTCTGTCTCCAGGGCTTCTTACCGCCACCGGATACTTCGGTGCGGGTCAGAGTGGACTGAGTACCCTGTCTTTGATTCATCAGATAGGCTCTGACTGCGGAATGAAGAACCGCGCCGTTTACTTCTGCGCCGAACACTTTATCGGACAAAGCAATCTCGCCGACTTCCGCGCCTTGCATATTCAAAATCTTTACGTTAGGCATCGTGTGTCCTCCTTCCGATTATGCTTTCACAGTATTGCGGATAAATACGATACCGCCCTTGGCACCGGGAACAGCACCCTTGACAGCGATCAAATTCTTAGCCGCATCGATTTTCGCAACTTCCAGATTCAGAACGGTCACTTTTTCGTTACCGTACTGACCTGCCATCTTTTTATTCTTGAACACTCTGGACGGAGAAGAGTTCGCGCCCATGGAACCGACCTGACGGTGGATAGGACCGGTACCGTGTGTCATTCTGAGAATGTGGTGTCCCCATCTCTTAACCGCGCCTGTGTATCCGCGACCTTTGGTAACACCGGTAATGTCGACCTTTTCACCTGCTGCAAAAATGTCAGCGGTAACGGTTTCGCCAATGCTGTAACCTGTGATATCCTCCAGACGGAATTCCTTCAGGTGCTTCTTGGGAGCACTTCCGGCCTTTTTAAAGTGACCGGCTGCGGGTTTGTTGGTCTGCTTTGCACCCAGATCTGCGAAGCCCAACTGAATAGCTTCATAACCGTCATTTTCTTTTGTTTTGATCTGTGCTACTACGCAGGGACCTGCTTCAATTACTGTTACGGGAATGGCATTTCCCACTTCATCGAAGATCTGTGTCATACCGATCTTCTTGCCAATGATACCCTTTTTCATTTTTTGTTCCTCCTGTTTTAGTTATTGGTTGACAGGCGGGCACCTGCCAACATGACATAAAACTTTCTGTCGCGTGGTAGAAAGCTATGCTGCTTGATCAAAGCTTAACTTCCAATTCCACACCGGCGGGAAGTTCGAGACTGGAAATAGCATCCACAACTTTCTGTGTGGGCTTAACGATGTCAATCAGTCTCTTGTGAGTACGAAGTTCAAACTGTTCACGGCTATCCTTATATTTGTGGACTGCGCGCAGAATGGTTACAACTTCTTTTTCAGTAGGGAGCGGAATGGGACCAGATACGGTAGCGCCGTTTCTCTTTGCGGCTTCCACGATCTTTTCTGCAGCCTGGTCGATCAAGGTGTGGTCATAACTCTTCAGTTTGATTCTCAGTGTTTCCTTAACTGCCACTTTGTTTGCCTCCTTATAAATTTTGGGGCGGAACTGACTTATCCAGCACATTTCTCAATACGCCTTCCCGTGTGTTTCACGGTGCTTCCTTAAGAAAACCGAATTTCGCTGCATGGGTTCACTGCTTTGAAATCCGGGTTAGAATGTCAATTCATTCTTTTTCGCCCGTTCTACGGACATACTCCACGAAAATTACCTGCATTTCTGCAGCAACCTTTCGCTTCTTCGCACATCAAGCCCTGCCATTATACTACATGTACAAAAAAAAAGCAATAGTTTTGTGCAATATTTTTTTAAAAATATTTAAATTTACAATTTGTTCACATTTACACACGTGTGGCACACAAATCAAAGGGGATGTGGTACGTTCACTTGTGCACTACTAAATATTGTAGTTATATCTATATATTAAGGAAACAATTTTAACGAAGTCCACATTTTTCCATTTTATCTAATCAAATCACGTGATTCCGATTTTTATAGTTTTTTCATTTTTTGGAACCAAACTTTAAATTTGGTATTGACTTTTTTCCGACAAAATGTTACAATATACATAAGACGACGGAATCCGACTTTTTCCGCCGTACACTAAATTATGATCTGTGAGGTGCTAAAACATGAAATCAACCGGTATCGTTCGCCCCATTGACCAATTGGGCAGAATTGTTCTCCCGAAAGAATTGCGCGAAACCCTTAACATCAGTCCCAAAGACAGTCTTGAAATCTTTATCGAAAACGAAAAGATCATCCTCAAAAAATATGTACCCAATTGTTGTTTTTGCGGCAACGACGAGGAAATGACCCTTTATCATGGAAAATTGATCTGTCGTAGCTGTGTACGCAAACTGGGCTCGCTCGTTGACTGACCTTGGCATATAAAACATTCCGCCGTATATCAATGCGGCGGTTTTATTTTTTTGTGTATATCTTTCCGATTTCTGCAAAGACTAATCCCAGAAAAACGGAAAGAAGGTATCTTTTATGAATTATCACGCCAAACGCAAACTCATCCAACATTCCATGTACATTGTACTGGCAATGATCGTATGCTCCGTCATGTGTCTGACCATTGTAGCATTTGTGAGCGCCCATCGATCCCAGAACAAACAAAATCCCCCTTTGACCAATGACCCCCCTGCCGTTAACGGAAACAACGATACACCGAAGCCTCCCGAGCACGAAGACAGCAATGACACCAACAAGCCCTCAGAAGACAATCCTGATCAATCCACCGGATCCGAAGATGAGCCCTCCTATGTATTGCCTGCCGACGGTTACGTTTTAAAGGGCTTCAGTATCGATCTGCCCGTATGGTCACTGACCATGGAAGATTACCGTGCACACACCGGCATTGATGTCAGCGCCGCTTGCGGTTCCGCAGTTTACGCCATGACCGGCGGTGTCATCACCGATATTTCCGAAGATCCGCTGATGGGCATGTCAATTACCATTGTCCAAAACGACAGCAACACAGCGCTCTATCAAAATTTGGCACTCGACCTGCCGGAAGGGATTGCAGAAGGCGTAACCGTTACTGCAGGACAAATCATTGCCGCAGTGGGGGATACTGCCATGATCGAGCAGTGCGAAACCGATCATTTGCATTTGGAACTGTTTTCCCCCACCGGCGACCGCATCAACCCCGAAACAATGCTGGACTTTTCCAAAGTTCCGGGGGTTGACTCGGGAAACGAATAAATCTTCATTCAAAGGCAGTTACTTGATGACTGCCTTTGTTTTTTAGAACATATCATCTGCCATTTGCAAAAAACTTTTGTCACTGAGCAAATCAGCCAAAATATCCTCCGCTGTTATCGGTGTTACCAATTCATCGGTAAAGACCCGCCAGATCTTCTCCGCCATGGAAGAAGACGTGGCAATATCCGATATAAAACACACATCTCTTCCTGTGGGATCCATACCCAAAATTTCCAAATCATATATTCTGCGGCCGCTGCCGTCCCCCGCCGGGTTCGTATACAAATAATACTGCAAATGCAATTCCGCCTCCGGCACATATATTCTCTTCTCATACCTTATTATGTTTTCTTGTTTCATATCCATCTCACTCCATTTCCATGTCTTATTATTTTTGCGTGATCCCAATATTCATATGTCTCTTCATTGGGTGGGTTAGTTTCAGCATATCACACCGCCCACCCATTTGTAAACCGGTGTCGTTCCCCATATTTCGACATGAAATATCTTGCAAACATATAAAAATATCGTTTTTTATCCTTTTAAAACCGAAATTGCCGATTATTCGCAAAAAGCATGACTTCATTTCGCCCTGCATTCAGGTTTCCATTGTCTACAAATACGAAATTTGTCGAATCGGGAAATTCTTGCATATTCTTCCGCAATTTTGCCGCTTTACATTCAACACACCCTGTGATATCATTGGATCGATACAAAAGAAAAGGAGATATGCAATGTTGAAATTTGAATATTATATACTCACCGTCGTTAACATCGTTCTTCGGTTGGCTCTGCCCATGATTTTGGTGGTTTTGCTCTACACTTGCCATTACATATATACCGCTGCTCCCGACGGCGGCATTATGACAGGATTTCTTTCGGTTATTGCAGAATTGCTCAGTACAGCGCTTGCCTCACTTGGCATTTTAATCGCCGGAGCAGCCATTCCCAACATAAAGCTCTTTTTATAATACAATACAAATTATGAATTTTTTATAAAATTTTCGTCGACCTCTTTTTTTCTTTCCAAAACTATGCTATACTGTATGCATAAAATAAGGAATACATCAAGGAGGGCGCCATGCTCGAAGAAAAATCCTCAAAAGTAAATGGGCTTCGCCAAAAATTCTTTGGCATATATATCATAGCAACAATCGCCTGTATTCTGGCAGCTACAATCGTTTCGATTGCTTTTGTTTCCGTATCCAAAGCAAAAACAGGCAGTGCCGAAGATACACCGCCTAACGATACCGAAAACCCGACAACACAACTTCCGTCTACGGAAGATCATAATCCCACCCCCGGCACCACCGCCCCCGGAAATACGGATATCATCCCCAGCGGTTCGGTTCAGTGGATCCCCGCGCCCGGCATTGCCAGCGGATCTTTGGTTCTCGTAAACAAAGAGTACACTTACATTTCCGAAAACGCAGGTATCTTTACCAGCAATGATCCCACACGTGTGAACAGTCTGCAGGTTCTTTCGGTGCGCGACAACCGAACAAGCGATACTAAGAATCTGCAATCCAGCACCAACACAATCGAACTCAGCTATGCTTTTACCGATGCCCTTTGCAAAATGGCAGATGCAATGGTGGAAAACTGCGGCAATACAACCCGCGATCTGATGGTCAACACCGGTTACCTGCGCGATATCGATCCCAGTTCATCCGAATACCATACCGGTCTTTCTGCCGAACTGCGCATGATCGATCTGAACGAGACCCCTACCCGCTACTATCAGTTAAAAGATCCGGATGCTGTTTCCAGCTCTATATCACTTTGGCTTTCTGAAAACTGCCATAATTACGGCATTATCCTCCGCTATCCCGCTTCCAAGGTGGCACAAACCGGCGTTTCTGCCTCTCAGTCTCAATACCGCTTCGTAGGTGTAGTGCATGCCAAATACATGAAGAGTCAAAATTATTCTTTGGAAGAATATGTGCAAGCATTGAAAGCGTACAATTATAACAAGCGCTTGGACATTACCGTAGACGAACAGTCGTATTCGCTCTATTATGTAAAAGAAACCGATGCCAAAGACAAAGGCATTCCGGTTCCCAAGAATGTTGACTATGAAATATCCGGTAATAACATGGACGGATACATTGTGTTAATCAAAAACTAATCAAATAGCAACCTGTGCTCGACGGTTTCTCGGGCACAGGTTGTTTTTATACAAGGCACTTTATATTTATACATGCCGCTTAAAAAAATCACCAATTTTCTTGGTTTAATTTTGTGCAAAAAAACAGGATGGCTTTTGATCAGCCATCCTGTTTTTTCATAACCGCTTGTCAAAGCGGCTTTTTCATAATCTTACCGTTTGGTCTGGGATACTGCGACGGTGTAGAACGAATCTTGGGAATCTTCACAAGCGTTCTTCCCATATCCGACAATGCGTATTCTGTCACCTCAGCGTCACCGCCTCCCAAAACAGAAATTGCATTTTTTGCCGCGAGCAGTTCTTCTTTGCCACCGCTGCCTTTCATGGCGATCATACAGCCGCCAAGCTTTACAAAGGGCAAACACCACTCGCAAAGAACATTCAATGCCGCAACCGCTCTGGCAGTAACCACATCATAAGACTCTCGTTTCTTTCCATGCGCCAATTCCTCTGCTCTTCCCGCAACGGTAGAAAGCGAAAGAGACATCTCTTTTGCCGTATTCTCAACAAACACCAGTTTTTTAGCAGTGCTGTCAAGTCCCGTAATGGTCAAATCCGGTCTGGCAATCGCCAACGGCAAAGAGGGAAAACCTCCTCCGCATCCCACATCCAAAACCGAAGCCCCTTGGGGAAAAGCATTTGCCACAGCCAAACAATCTGCGTAATGCCGCAGTATGATCTGTTCAGGATCGGTGATCGCTGTTAAATTGACATGGCTGTTAAAAGCAATCAACCGCTCAGTCAGTTCCGCAAAACGATCCGCCAATTGTTCGGTCGCAAAACAGACAAGCCCATTTTCATTTAATATCCGAAAATAACTATCTTTAAAGCTCATAGATGCCTCTCTACAGTTCGCTTTTGCCCGAAAGACGAATCAACAGTACAGAAATATCCGCAGGACTAACCCCCGAAATGCGGGATGCCTGTCCCAGGGTCAACGGCCGGTTTTCGCTCAATTTTTGACGCGCCTCCAAACGAAGTCCTTCAATTGCATGATAGTCCAAATCCAAAGGCAAACGCATATTTTCCAGTTTGCGGTTGCGTTCCACTTCTGCCATTTGACGTCGGACATAGCCTTCATATTTCACCGCTATTTCCACTTCTAACTGTACCGACTTTGGCAGTTCGATCCGATCTTCATCCAGCGGTATCAAATCTGCATAGCTCAGCTGGGGTCTGCGAAGCAGATCCGCCAAAGAAACACCTGAGGATACCGCCGTTGTTTCTTTCTCCGCTAAAAATGCATTCAGCTGTTCTGTCGGGGAAATATACGTCCGTTCCAAACGGGCAATTTCCATTCGTACAGCTTCTTCCTTTTGCTTGAGCTGTTCAAATCGCGTATCACAAACCAATCCGATGCGATGTCCCAAAGGCATCAAACGGCTATCCGCATTGTCCTGCCGCAAAAGCAATCGGTACTCACTGCGCGAAGTCATCACACGGTAAGGCTCATTGGTGCCTTTGGTAACCAGATCGTCGATCAGCATACCGATATAACTATTATCCCGTGTTAAGATTAATTCGGGTTCATTTTTCAATTTCAGTGCTGCGTTGATTCCTGCAATCAACCCTTGCGCCGCAGCCTCCTCATAACCGGAAGTACCGTTAAATTGGCCTGCGCCATACAAGCCCTTGATCTGTTTAAACTCCAGCGTAGCATACAGTTGCAGCGGATCGATGCAATCATATTCAATGGCATATGCCGGGCGCATCATCACGGCATTTTCAAATCCCGGCAGAGAATGCAACATTTCCAATTGCACATCTTGCGGAAGAGACGAACTAAAGCCCTGTATGTATAATTCCCCTGAATCCTTCCCCACCGGCTCCACAAACAATTGGTGCCGTTCCTTATCCGCAAATCGAACGATTTTATCCTCGATACTGGGACAATATCTGGGGCCTACCCCGCGAATTACCCCTGCATACAAAGGCGAGCGATGCAAATTATCTCTGATAATTCGATGGGTATTTTCATTGGTATATACAATATAGCATGGAATTTGTACAATTTCATTCAATTGCACTCCATTGGTTCGATCGGAAAAAGGTGTAATATACTCTTCTCCCTGCTGAATTTCCAATTTCGTAAAATCCACACTGCGACGGTCCACACGGCACGGCGTACCTGTCTTAAATCTGCGAAGGGTAATCCCTTCACGCAAAAGCGCCTTTGATAAGCCAAGTGACGGCAACATACCGTCCGGTCCTGCTTTTTGCACGCTCTGACCCACAATTATATCGCTTTCCAAATAAGTGCCCGCGCAGATAATAACGGCGTCACAGTCATACACCCCGCCAAGTGCCGTTACAACGCCGCGCACCATGGCACTCCCATCCTCGTTCTTTTCCAGAATGAGATCTACGATCTCCGCTTGGCAAAGAGTCAAACGGTCTGTATTCTCCACCGTTTTTTTCATGTATTTTTTGTACGCATCACGGTCCGCCTGTATTCTTTTGGAGTGCACCGCCGGTCCTTTTCCCATATTCAGCGTACGGCTTTGCAAGGTGATACTGTCGGCAGCTGCCCCCATTTCACCGCCCAAAGCATCAATTTCAAAAACCAAGTGCCCCTTTCCTGTTCCGCCAATAGACGGATTACAGGGCATATTGGCAAGTGAATCCAGATTCATGGTGAACAGCGTAGTTTCCACCCCCATACGGGCAGCAGCAAGCGCCGCTTCGATACCGGCATGCCCTGCGCCGATCACGGCAATCCTTGTTTTTCCCAGATGAAATCGATTCATTCGTTATTAAGTTTCCTTTATCTTTTTTGGTATTATACTTAGCCACATATACTAAGCAGCATCCAGCCTTCCCCTTCTCGGTATCCCAACATCTTCCCTGCCGATACCGGACTGAGATAATCAAACACTCCGGGAATAATTTCATTCCCATTGATGTCAAAGGCATGGTATTTTCCGTTTTCATCCATTGCCACACCAACACCTCCCGCAAACGCGGTGGCAGATGCATAGATGGGATCGACAATCCATTTTCCCTCGTAGCTATAGTAGCCGTATTTTCCGTTCTTCTCCAGCAGCACAACGCCATCGCTGTATGCAACGATACTATAATCACCGGGCAGAGAAAAGAGGTTGCCGTTTACGTCCACCAAAGCCTCTCTTGTCCGCGTCAATTCAGCGCTGTCGCGCAGGGAAAATGTTTCGATGATAACCCGCGTATAACCGTGATCAAAATATAATGCCCCTACCGAAGATACAGTCAGATCAGGCAGTGATCGGAACCAATCATAGGACACATTTCCAATATAATCGTAATATTCTAAATGTGTATCCAATAACACATTCCCATCTATATCTATAAACAAAAGCCCGTCAAGCTTTGTTTTCTGCACAATAGCAACGCCATTATCGTTAAATGCATACGCGCGGTGATATATCGGCTCAATTGCCACTTCGCCGTTCTCATTCAAATAACCCCACTTTCCGATCTCTGCATCATAATATGGGGTAAACTTGTACGGCATGCCGTATTCGGGCGCGCAATCAAAATACAATCCACGGTAGGGCGGTTGCTCGGTTTGCACAAACGCATTTATTGTCCCGTCAAAATAGTAATAATTCTCTTCTCTTTGAAAGATTGCTCTGCCTTCGGTATCCTTTTCATAGCTGGGATAATATCCGGTGGCATCACATTCGATCTCACCGCTGACAGGATCCAAAATATACTGTTTTTCTTCGCTGTGCGCAATGACAAGACCGCCGTACAACATAAGCGACGATACTTTTTCGATAGCCAACTCAGAATACGGCAACGATGATACCGCTGTGTGCTTGTACACAACACGAAGCATCTCAACCTGATCCGGCGTTAATGTCTTTGCAAAACCTCCCAATTTTGAATACACAAGCACAGAATCTTCGCCATACCGAAGTTGAGCTGTATACCCCTTATCGGAAGCATCCGCCATTGTTTCCAGGTCTGCCAAAAACGCATCAAACGCTTCTTTTTCCAACACATCGGGATCGGTAGGTTCTACCGTAGGATCCTTGACAGTCGGATTTTGATCGGGCGTCGGTTCAACAACTGTTTCCATTTCATTGCCGCTCGGACTATTGTCCTCAGTTATCGTTGTACGGGAGGCAGAGCTGTGATTAAACCAAAACACTGCCAGCACCGCCGCCAATAAAAACAGCACTGCTCCACCATGCATCAATATTTTTTTCATACGCTTCCTCTCCATATCACTTGTGATATTTTCCGCCATGATTGATATTCATGGCACGGTATAGCTGTTCCAACAGGATAACACGCATCAGCTGATGCGGAAATGTCATACGAGAAAATGACAGCCGATACTGGCAAAGATCCTTCAAATTTTCAGGGATCCCGTCCGATGCGCCAATCACAAGCACTACGGATGACACTCCGCCTGCGGTCAATTTTTCAAGTCTCGCCGCAAACTCCTCTGAAGAATCCTGCTTGCCTTCCACGCACAAAGCAATCTTATAATCCTTTTGCTGTGCAGGTGATGTCAGCCACGCTGCAAACGATGCATCATCCTTTGCTTCATACAGCGTAAAACGGCAATATGCCGAAAGACGCTTGATATATTCACTGCACGCAGCACGCAGATACTCCTCTTTGAGTGTACCGTGACAAAGTAACTTGACCTGTAACATCCTTCACCTCATGCGGTTATGCTTCCCGCAAAAATACATGTTGGCAGATTGCGATCCGCCACATCCAATTCAGCACACAAGCCTCTTCGTTTCAGCTCATCCGCCGCCGCCTGTAACGCAATTTCAGGATCGTTGTTTTCAGCACTCAAATGCCCCAGAACAATGCGTCCTGTTCCTGAATGTGCCAAAATAGCCGCCAAAAGTGCACCGTTTTTATTAGACAAATGTCCTCTCGTCGAAGCGATCCGCTCTTTCAAATGCCAGGGGTAAGGACCGTCACGCAGCATATCCTCATCATAATTGGATTCAATCATGGCGCAGTCGCACCCCGCCAGCGCTTCCACCACATTGCGCGCAATCACACCCATATCGGTTGCGATACCAAACCGATGACCGCCGCAGCAAATCGTATATCCCACGCTGCGAACACTGTCATGGGGGGTATAGAAAGCATTCACCGTAATTGCGCCCACCGATTCCTCAAACAGTCCTTCGTGAAGCACGGCAGTCGCAGGCACTTCCTTCATTTCATAAGCAGTTGCCGACAAAATATGGATCGGAATGCCATATTTCCTGGCAATAACAGGAAGAGCCGCCACATGGTCGCAGTGTTCATGCGTAACAAATATTGCCTTTACCTCAGACAGATCAGCTCCCAGACTTTTCAGCGCGGTTTCCACTGCTTTAGCGCTTTTACCCGCGTCCACCAAGATGGCATCCTTGCCGCATCGAATAAATTCGCAGTTGCCCGAAGAGCCGGAAAAAAGCGTATAAAATTCGCACGCCGCCATTAAAATAATCCCCCTGTCGGCAACATCACATATAGAGTATCCAACAAAAGACAACATAAGAATGGAAAATCCATAAAAACAACCTTTTTGGCAAGTTCCTTACGGCGGCGAATCTTTTCGATAAATGCCACTCGCTCTTCCATAGTTAAATTACCGGCAATATCCTCCGGCTCCGGCAGTTTGGTATCAAAGCCGCCGTTGAGCCCCACTGCTAATACCAAAAGCGCCACCCCGACGATCAGATAGCCGAAGTATACAAACTTGCCAAATGCCATATTGCCAACACCGTATACGCAAACCGCAAATACCAGTATCACAACAAAACTTTCCAGTATCAATGCTGCCATTAAACGTTTGTTTATCGGTTGGTTATTGATATCTTTTTTCACACGTTTTATCCTCATTCATCCACGCGAATCGCACCGTAAGGACGCACTCGCATGATCATGCATGCGCCGTCACCCATTACACGGTCAATGTCCGCACGGAAGGTATCTACATATTCACAAGGAACAAATGCCTGCACCGTCCCTGCAAAGCCACCGCCGTGAACACGGCAAACACCCTTGCGGGGAGCTTTTGCCAAGCTGCGTTCTGCCACCGCCAGTGTCAGAGAAACGCCCTGTTCATCAGGATGCTGTGTAGGGAATACATTTTGCAACCATTTAAAGCTGGAGTTTCCCGACGCTTCAATGCCGCTAAGAAAGGAATCGATATCCTTTTCATCCATTGCCGTGCCGATTGCATCCACGCGGTCATTTTCGGCAACAAAATGCAGTGCACGCAAAAGCGCTCTATCTCCCGTCTTCTTGCGTATTTCCTCTGCATTATCAAGCAGTTCGTCCATTGTAATACCGCGCAAAACATTCTTTCCGAAGCACGCCGCCACAGCCTTCATTTCCGAAGGAATTGCCGCATAGTCATCATTCAGATCGGAATGATTTCCGCCTGTATTGATGATACAAAGGTTATATCCCAGTGTATCCAAATCAAAAATCTTCTTTTCGATAATAGGTTTTTGAGGATCCGCAAAGTCTATTTTTACAAATCCGCCAACTGCACATGCCATCTGGTCCATCAATCCGCAAGGTTTTCCGAAATAATGAATCTCAGACCACTGCGCAAATTTTGCAATTTCGGTATTTTCAATTTTACCGCCATTATACAAATGATTTAAAATATTGCCCACCATTACTTCAAATGCCGCCGAGGAAGAAAGTCCTGAGCCCTTGAGTACATTGGAGGTGGTATATGCGTCAAATCCTTCCGCTTTGTATCCGGAATCCCGCATTGCGCGGCACATACCGGCAACCAGAGAAATAGATTTGAAACGAGGGAACTGATCGGGACTGAGATTATGCAATCCGATGCGATCCTCCTTATATTTTTCGCTCTTGATACGCACCACATTTCCTTCCGAAGGCGCCGCCACCGCAATAATATCACAGTCCACCGATGCCGCAATCACCTTTCCGTAGTTGTGGTCGGTATGGTTACCCGATATCTCGCTTCTGCCGGCAACCGAAAACAGCATTGCGCCTTCTCTTTTTCCGTATAGATATGTAAAGGATGCAATGGCATTTGTGTAACGAGCCCTTGCCTGCGCGATATTCCCTTTCCCGTACAATGTTTCAAACAGTCCATCCAATGCACCTGAAGCTATTTTTTCAGTCAGTTGTGTAGTATTCATATTGTAATTCCTTCCTATCATCCGCAAGTAATATTCAATTTAAATATTTATAAAATCAATGCGCTCCCCGTAAAATATCCCCTATGCGTACCGGAACCGCACTTTGTACGGTAAACAGCATATTGGGATGAGGCGCAGATTCAATCGGATTTCCGTCCAAGTCCCGCATATCCGCAATTTCATAAGGTATCCCCGGACTGCCCGGCGTGATTAGTTCAGCTCCGTCTCCCACAGTCACCTTATTGCGTTGGCGAAACAGTGCCCGAGCAGTTTGGCAGTCATACCCTTCAGCCACAGCCAAATATGCCTTTTCCCGAATATATCCGGTATTGGCTGTCAATTGCGCGGTATCATGGGGGCTATCAAAAAAATATCCGGTGCAGTATTCTCTGTGACTCACGCCCATAAGTTCGCTCATCCATCTGGGATCATATTGATATCCGTCGGGATCCTTTTGATAAGCATCCAGCGCCATTCGATATGCGTTTGCAGTCACTGCCGCATAATATGCACTTTTCATTCTGCCTTCAATTTTAAAACTGGTAATTCCCGATTCCACAAGTTCGGGAATATGCTCGATCATGCACATATCCTTAGAACTCATAACAAATGTACCAAGCGGAGTTTCTTCCACAGGGAAACGGCTTTCGGGACGTTTCTCTTCGGAAATCTCAAAAAGATTATAATTCCAACGACATGGTTGAGCACATCTGCCTCTGTTGGCATCTCTGCCGATCAGATTTTCCGAAAGCATACATCGGGAACTGAACGATACACACATTGAACCGTGGATAAAAGTCTCCAGTTCCAATTCCTTCGAAATACGGCTTTTGATCTGTCGAATATCCGCAAAGGAAAGCTCTCTTGCCAAAACAATACGACTTGCCCCCTGTTTCTGCCAAAAAGTGCAATCCGCATGACTGACGCATCCCGCTTGGGTGGACATATGGATGGCTGTTCCAGGCATATGCTGCTTAACCATGGTGAAAACTCCCGGATCAGCCACAATCACAGCATCCACTCCGGCAGAAGCCACACTATCCAAATATGTTTCAAGCGCATCAAATTCCTCCCAATGGGGAATCGTATTAACTGCTAAATATACCTTTTTCCCAAGCGCATGCGCATATTGCACTGCTTCGTATATTTGTTCGGGAGTGAAATTATCTGCCGCAGCCCGCATACCGAAAACAGTGCCGGCAAGGTATACCGCATCCGCCCCATAGCGAAATGCAGCCTTCATTTTTTCCATATTCCCTGCAGGGGAAAGTAATTCTGTCATCTATACCTCCTGCCTTTCCATGCAGATATATATTCATATTTATTTTACTACATTTCATCGAAATTGTAAACCGCTTTATTAAAAATCTTTTGGGAAGTTTTTATTTTTATGATATTCAACACGCAACCAATACAATCCATCCAAATCAAGTCTTCATAATATTTATAAAACTATTGCTTTTTCACAAAATACGTTGTATACTAATATTGTATACCGCATTTTCGGCACAGGAGGCTTTCATGAAAATAAGATTTTCAGCGTTATTATTCACTTTTATACTGTTTCTGGGTATTTTTACCGCCTGCCAAAAGCAATCAGGTTCATTAACGGGAGATGTCATCCCCAACAACCCCATTGAGGATCCCTCTGTGCCCAATCCTCCCTCACCCGGCACACAAGATCCCCAAACGCCCACCCCTGACAATCAAATTCCCGATCCGCCAACTCCCGATAACAACAATAAGCCCGACCCAAATGCCGGTATCAAACTCGGCAAGAGCGAATTGACATTATTTCCTAACAACAGTATTCTCCTGGAAGTTTCCTTCACCCCTGCATTTCCCGAGGACGACAAAACAATTACCTTTGCCGTATCCGATCCCACCGTCCTAACCATCGACCAAAGCTGTATGATCACTGCTTTGAAAGCAGGATACGCAGAGATTACCGTTACCTGCGCAAGCTACAGCGCGATCTGCAAGGTGACAGTAGCACGCGAAAAAAACGCCAATCCCGGCATTACGCTTGCCGCCAATACTATTAAACTAAGCAAAAACAAAACAGCAAAAATCGAAGCAACTTTTGTTCCGTATTACAAAGATGAAAGTACCAAACTTTTCTACATTTCCAACAATCCTCAAATTGTCACCGTGGATGAAAACGGAAATATGAAAGCGCTGGCTTCCGGAAGCACATCAATCACCATTCGGGATGAAAGCGGAATTTATCAAAGATTGCTGTCCGTACAGGTTCCCGCCGGATTTACTTTGCTGGCGGCTGGGGACAATCTGCTGCACTCGGGCATTTATAACGATGCAAGAGAACGCATGGGCGGCAACGGATATGATTTTCTGTCAATCTATAACGGTATTGCCGAAAAGGTAGCTAACTCCGATTTTGCCATGATCAATCAGGAAACTGTTTTTACAGGCGAATCCCCTACGTCCTACCCCAAGCTCAACGCTCCGCAAGAAGCAGTCAAAGCGCTGGCAGACCTTGGATTTGACATCATTTCTCTTGCCAATAACCATTGTTTGGACAAAGGAACCGACGGATTGCAAAAATCCATGGCGTATTTAGACACCTTAAAAGACGTGATCCGCTTGGGCGCCTACTATAAAGCCAACAACGACGCTCTGAAGATCCGCGTGATCGAAAAAGAAGGCATCAAAGTTGCCCTTTTGGCATATACGACCTTTACCAATGAGCTTCCCTCCAACTTCAACAGCTCCGGTTTATTTGTTCCGTGGGTAGCCGACGATGCCATCATCGGTGATCTGGAGCGGGCTAAAACCAAAGCGGACGCAATTCTGGTCTTTATGCACTGGGGAGACGAAGAAAGCTTTTCTGTAACCGATCGCCAAAAACAAATTGCAAAGTTGCTTGCCGACAATGGAGCCGACATTATTATAGGCGCACATCCTCACGTAATCCAGGGTGTTGAATATATTAAAGCAAACAACGGAAGCAGCGTTCCCTGCGTATACTCTCTGGGTACACTGGTATCCAATATGGCAACCGAACAAAATATGCTTTCCTGTCTTTTAACCTTTGATTTTGTAAAAGACCCGCAAAGCGGCGAGATCACCATAGAAAACCTCCTGCTGGACCCCTATGTTTTCTATTACAATATGGATTACCGTCAAAGTGCACTATACCGTATCACCGACCTCACCGAAGAGCTTGCCAAGAGCCACGGTATTGGCAATTATCCCAAGAACAGCGATATTAAAAACACGCTTTCCGTCAGCCGTCTTTACGGATATCTGAAGGACAATATTGATCTGCAATATCTGCCCGAAGATATTCAAACAATCATTCAGAATCAATAACAATCCAATTTGCCAAAGAAAAAGCGGCAGTTTTTTACCAAACGGTATCAAACTGTCGCTTTTCTTTATTTTATAGGTTCCACAAACAATAAATACTGATTCAATATGCTATATCCCATGTCTTCTTTGTATTTTATTTACTGCCATACGAAACAAAAACCACCGAAGATGCACCGTTATCATTCAAATACACCGAAGATACAAGTGCCGATGCACCCGTGGTCAGAATATCGTCCACCAGCAATACCCGTTTACCTTCCACCCGATCTTTGATTTTACGGTTCGGGGTGATAGAATTACGGCTATTGGTAAGCCGTTCTTCGGCAGAAAGCTGTTTTTGCTGTGATCCTGCGCTCACCTTAAAACATGACGCCCACGGGATTTTCAGTTGCTTTGCCAGCATCTTTGCCAACTCCTCCCCATGATCGAATCCTTTTTTGCAAAAAGATGCGTCCGAGCAGGGGATAAAGGTAACCAGATCCGCCTTAATACCCCGTTTGCAAATAACCTCCGCCATTTCGCCCGCTATAAACCGATTAAGCCCTGCGTTTGGCAGATCCTTTGCTGTCAGAAGAATTCTGCCCGCCGCGCTTTCTTCGCGGTAACGAAGTACCTTTACATAGTTTTCAATATAAGGTGATGCAAATCGCGGACGACAGGTACAGAAATCATACCGTTTATGACAAATAGCACATTCCACCTTCCGTTCCCGCAAGTAACGGTCACGGCAAATACGGCAAAGACAGCCGTCTTCGTTATCATCTGGTTCCTTTCCGCACACATAACACTGCGGCATAAAGAACAGATCCCGCAAAAATCCACTAACCTTGCCCATACGATTCAATCCACCGGCAAAGCCCCGTATATCGTTTGGGACGCATATTATTGTCAACCATACTCTGTATACTTTTTTCGCTTCCTACAATAATCACCATTTTCTGTGCACGGGTCACAGCCGTATATAAAAGTTCTCTGGTAGATAGCTTGGGAATAAAAGCACCCAGCGCAATGATCACCACGGGATATTCACTGCCTTGGCTTTTATGAACTGTCACGGCATATGCATGCTCCAATTCTTCCAGCATCGTAAAATCATATTCAGCCAGTCTCTCTTCAAAGCGTATCATCACTTTTTCATTGAACATATCAATAGATTCCAGAATCCCTATATCGCCGTTATATACGCCCGAACCCGCTGAATTATCCTCACGATGCCATATAATATCATAGTTATTGCGCACCTGCATGACACGGTCCCCTTCTCGAAATACTCTGCCGCCCACATGTCTCTCTTTTTTATCAGGAGAGGGCGGATTGAGTAAGGTTTGCAGGATACTATTAAGATTTTCAGTACCGGAATATCCTTTTCTAGTGGGTGTGATCACCTGAATTTGATCGCGTATCGGTTCTCCGTATGCTTTGGGAAGCCGCATATGCCATAAAGATGCCACAGTAGACGCAATATCCTCTTCCCTTTCTCTTGACAAAAAGAAGAAGTCACTGCTCTTGTCATTCAAAATTGGATATTCGCCTGCGTTAATGGTGTGCGCATTGGTGATAATACGGCTCTGCTTTGCTTGACGGAATATTTCCTTTAAACATACCGTTTGGAATCGCCCGCCAGCGATAATATCGTTGAGTACATTGCCTGCCCCCACTGCAGGCAGTTGATCCGCATCACCGATCAACAAAAGATGAGCGCCCGGTTTAATCGCGCGCAGCAGTGCCGCCATCAAACGAGTATCTACCATGGAAACCTCATCCACAATAATCACGTTTTCCTCCAAAAGATGATTATGATCCCGATGAAATTTCACCTCTTCGCCCCCGTTAAACTCCATTTCCAACATTCGATGGATGGTTTTAGCCTCTCTGCCGGTGGCTTCCGACATACGTTTGGCAGCTCTTCCCGTAGGAGCGGAAAGGGCAACTTGATAGCCAAAGCTCTCAAAAATACGGATCAGACCGCGAATAACCGTGGTTTTACCAGTACCCGGTCCTCCTGTCAATACCATGACCCCCGAAGATAGTGCCGAAAGCATGGCTTTTTTCTGCATAGATGCATAGGAAATGCCGTTTTCAGATTCTATAATGGAAATCATTCGCTCTCCATCTCCCTCCTCGATCGGGGGAGCGGTCTTTTCCAGCAAATCCAGTTTGCTTGCGATATACTTTTCATCTTCATAGTATTCAGTTAGATAAATGCCGTCACAATCATCCATTTTACGGCTGACCGCAGCTCCCGCATCCAAAATCATCTCCAATTGCGGATATACAGCCTGTGCAGCTACCGACAGCAACTGCGAAACAGCAGCAACCAATTTATCGCTTGGCAGATACACATTTCCGTTGTTGCGGGCGTTATACTGTAAAACATACCGTATTGCCGCCCGAATGCGGTCGGGATTGTCTCCCGAAAGGCCCAAACTTTGCGCCACTCGATCTGCCCGTTCAAATCCGACACCCACAATCTCCTCGCATAAAATATATGGATTCAATCGAATTTGGTCAATGGCGGCGCTTCCCCAGCGTTTGTAAATACGAACGGCAATACTGGGACCAAAAAATTCGGAAGCAAACATCATAACCGAGCGCATACCGAACTGCGCTTTGAAATTGCGTCCGATCTCAAGTGCCTTTTTCATGGAGATACCGTTTATCTGCGCCAAGAATTCCGGATTATGTTCCATTACCTCAAAGGTGTCCCTGCCAAATGCCGACACAATTTTGGCAGCAGTTCCGGGGCCGATTCCCTTTACCGCACGGGAGGAAAGGTACCTTAAAATCGCCTCTTCATCGTCGGGAAGTCGTTTTTCGTAATATTCCACACGGAATTGATTGCCGTATGTACCATGCACTTCCCATTTTCCCAGTGCTCTGATTCCTTCACCCTCACTGATAAACGGAATAATGCCCACTGCTGTTATAAAATCATTATCATCGGTGGATATTTCCAGAACACTGTATCCTGTATCTTCGCTATGGAAGGTAACATGCTCTACGATACCATTCAGCTCAATCAGTTCTTCTTTTGCATTATTTTCCTGCATGATAGCCTTCCTTTCTTTCTCAAATAATATACATATCAGTAAATATCCTTCATATACCGCCAATATGGAAAACAAAATATCCCAAAGCATACAAACCTCCGAAAAGGGGCTGCCGTTTTATTCGGAAGCCCCTTTTCTATTGTATGCAAACTTAGAATCGTATGACTCAGAGCAGTTTCTTCAGCTCTTGCGCCATATCAAGCTTTTCAAAGGAAATATCCAGATCTTCTCTGCCCATATGACCGTAAGCAGCAAGCTGACGGTAAATGGGACGTCTGAGTCCAAAACGTTCGATGATTGCCGCGGGACGCAGGTCGATCAGCTGTCCCAAAGCTTCTTCGATCTTTTCTTCGGATACTTTGGCTGTTCCAAAGGTATCGATCAGCACCGAAACAGGCTTGGCTACGCCGATCGCATACGCAAGCTGCACTTCACAACGGTCGGCAAGTCCGGCTGCCACCACGTTTTTGGCAACATAACGGGCAGCATATGCCGCAGAACGGTCTACTTTGGTGGGGTCTTTACCCGAAAAAGCGCCACCGCCATGGCGTGAATAGCCGCCGTATGTATCTACAATGATCTTACGGCCGGTGAGCCCGGAGTCACCCTGAGGACCGCCCACAACAAAACGACCTGTGGGATTCACATAGATCTTCGTATTTTCATCCAGATATTCCGCAGGAACCACAGGACGAATCACGTGCTCAATGATGTCTGCGCGAATCTGCTCCAAAGTAGTATCCGCATCGTGCTGGCTGGATACCACAACAGTATCTACACGACAGGGAACATCATCCACATACTCTACAGTTACCTGTGTTTTACCATCGGGACGCAGATACGAAAGCATGCCGTTCTTTCTGACTTCAGTTAACCGTTTTGCCATCTTATGAGCAAGCGAAATGGGCAGAGGCATCAATTCAGGTGTTTCGTTACAAGCATAGCCAAACATCATACCCTGATCTCCCGCACCGGTGTCAAGGCCATCGGTCATGTCTCCTTCTTTGGCTTCCAAACTCTTATCCACACCCATGGCAATATCGGGAGACTGGCTATGAATGGAAGAGATCACCGCACAGGTATCACAGTCAAAACCGTACTTCGCACGGTCATAGCCAATTTCGCGCACCGCTTCTCTGACAATATGCTGAATATCAATAGCTGCCTTGGTGGTAATCTCGCCCATTACCGAAATAATACCGGTGGTGGCGGTGGTTTCACAAGCAACACGGGAATAAGGATCTTGACGAAGCATTTCATCAAGAACGGAATCGGAAATAATATCACAAATTTTGTCGGGATGACCTTCGGTCACGGATTCAGATGTAAAAAACTTTCTCTTACTCATAACGCTTCTCACCTTTCTTTTTCTACAAAAAATCCTCGGCTCTCGCCGAGGATTAAGCACCTTGTTTGGGTCTCATCTCTCGGGAATTGGCACCTTACAGCATTCCTGCAGGTTGCCGGGCTTCACAGGGCCAGTCCCTCCGCCTCTCTTGATAAGATATGTACAAGTTAATATAACACAGCTTTCGCTGATTTGCAATAGTTTTTTGCAAAAAAACCGGATTTTTTTCAAACAAAAACGCAGATAGAAACATCATTGATCTGCTTATTTAAAAAAATCAACTCCCGCATCCATCGCAAGAAACAAAACAAGCAACGCGGCAATGATCACACCCAAAGCCACAAAGGTCATCCAGAGCGATCTATTACCCTTTTTGTGGGTGACGGGATGCCTATTTTGTTTTCCAAGAATTCTTGACAGCGCCTTTGTCAGGGGCTTATATAATAGCGCTACCACAGCAGCATTCAGCGTCGCCTTCAAAAAATTAAACGGCAATAACAATGTGGGGATCATATCGCGCACCGCAGAAACAGACACGCCCATATAATAAGGCGTGATCAAAAGATTCGCCGCGACCATAACACTCGTCATTACGAAAACTGCAGAAATGAGCGAAAGAACAGCACCTGCAAAGGTTTTTTTATATTTATAAATCAGTGCTGCAGTAAATGCAAAACCCACGCTGGAAAGTACATCCATGATCAATCCGTAAACGCCTGTGTCACCCACAGTAAAAAACTCAAGCATAGCCACTGCCGCTGTCATTAAAATGGCAGAAAACGGTCCGCAAGCCATCGCACCAATGGCAATTGCCGCATCCTTCAGATCAAGCGTCAAAAAAGGCGGCACAGGAAATCGGATAACAAGCGCTATCGCAAAAGCAAGAGCTGTAAACACAGCCATATAAACCAGCTCGCGCACATGGCGGGTATTCTTGGATGTCTGTTTATTCATATGATTCTCCTTTTCTCATCCGGACTCTCGGTCAATATTTTTTTGACCACCGTCGGTACAGGAATCTCACCTGTTCGGCACCTTTTGGTGTTCGCGGACTTTACCGCCGGTGTGGAATTTCACCAACCCCTAAAGGACAATTCCTTTATCGGTAAAAGAAATTGCATTTTTATTATATGCGAACAAATCGCATTTTAAAAGGGCAGTTGCGCTACAACTGCCCTTTTGCTTTTTGATTATATCAAATTAAGCGAGAATTTCAGCAACAACGCCGGAACCAACGGTTCTGCCGCCTTCACGGATAGCAAAACGCAGACCCTTTTCGATAGCGATGGGGGTGATCAGTTCAACGGTCATGTCAACGTTATCGCCGGGACGGCACATTTCAACGCCTTCGGGCAGATCAATGTTACCGGTAACGTCGGTAGTTCTGAAGTAGAACTGAGGACGGTAGCCAGCGAAGAAGGGCTTGGAACGACCGCCTTCTTTTTCAGTCAGAACGTAAACCTGACCAACAAACTTGGTGTGAGGCTGGATGGAGCCGGGCTTGCAGAGAACCTGACCTCTTTCGATTTCGTTCTTAGCAACACCGCGCAGCAGAGCACCGATGTTATCGCCTGCTTCTGCCTGATCCAGCAGCTTGTGGAACATTTCAACACCGGTAACTACGGTGGTCTTCTTTTCGTCGGTCAAACCAACGATTTCAACGGTATCGGAAACCTTAACGGTACCACGTTCAACTCTACCGGTAGCAACAGTACCACGGCCGGAGATGGAGAATACGTCTTCCACGGGCATCAGGAAGGGCAGGTCAGCCTTTCTTTCGGGAGTGGGGATGTATTCGTCAACATTGCTCATCAGTTCGAGGATGCAAGCGTATTCGGGAGAAGACAGGTCGGTGGAAGCGGATTCCAGAGCTTCACGAGCGGAACCACGGATGATCGGGATATCGTCGCCGGGGAAGTCGTACTGAGAAAGCAGGTCACGGATTTCCATTTCAACCAGTTCGAGCAGTTCTTCGTCGTCTACCAGGTCGGTCTTGTTCATGAATACAACGATTGCAGGAACGCCTACCTGACGAGCGAGCAGTACGTGCTCACGGGTCTGCTGGAGAGGACCGTCGGTGGAAGCAACAACCAGGATAGCGCCGTCCATCTGAGCAGCACCGGTGATCATGTTCTTAACGTAGTCGGCGTGGCCGGGGCAGTCA
>SVRY01000023.1 GCA_015064585.1 Oscillospiraceae bacterium | reverse complement strand
AGCACACTTCTTTTCCCTTGTCAAGTACTTTTTTAAACTTTTTTAAAATTTCTTTTCTAAGGTTTCTCTATTCCGTGCTCCCTGCCGGGCTCCCCCCGACAGCTCGCACAGTATAGCACATCCTTTCACTCTTGTCAATACCCTTTTGCAAAAAAACCAAAAAAAGAATGTTCGAGGGGCAGTGCCCCTCGAATCAGTTTATTTCCTTTAATTTGGCATAGCTACCCATTAGTTTTTTCACTCCAAAACTATCAAAGGCAATCTCATACAAAAAATCACTCGCCACAGGCTTAACAGACAGAATTTCTCCTTCGCCAAAAGTGGCGTGCATCACTCGCGCCCCCGCCGGAATTGCATTCAACTTAGCCGCAGGTTTTGCTGCCGCGCCAAATGCCGGGGCTTGCATGGCACTTTTCACCCGATTGATCTCTTGCTGACGTTTCATTTGCGCCCCGCCCGAGGAGTAAGAAGTATGTACCTCAGTTTTATCCACTACACATGTCTGCGGAATTTCCTTTACAAATCGGGAAATGGGACTATATTTGGTAGAACCAAACAGCATTCTTTCTCTGACATAAGATATAAACAACTGTTCTTTTGCACGCGTGATCGCCACATACGCCAATCTGCGTTCCTCCTCCAGTTCACTCGGATCTTCTTTCGATTGCCCCCCGGGGAATATCCCCTCTTCCATACCAGGCAAAAACACCACCGGAAATTCCAGTCCCTTGGCACTGTGAACCGTCATCATAACAACAGCATCGGCGTTTTCATCATAATTATCTATATCACTGATCAGTGCCACCTCTTCCAAAAATCCGCGCAGAGTCGGATTTTCCGACTGATCGGTATATTCTACCGCATTCGATATCAATTCATTTACGTTTTCCAAGCGGTCAATTTCGGTAATACCGGCAGACGCCAGCATTGCACGGTACCCTGTCTGCTCCAACGTTTGTTCAAAAAGCGCAGGCAACGATTCAGTTTCCGCAATATCAGTCAGGTGATCAATCATCTGACAAAAATCCATCAATTTGGGAGCCGCTTTGGAAAGAGCAGCATACTTTAAAGAGTTTCGCATGACATCAAACATCGAAACTCCTTCCACAGTAGCAATATCTTGTATCGCCTGTATTGTCGCAGCGCCGATCTTTCGCTTAGGTTCATTAATAATCCTTACCAAGCGCAAATTATCCGCATGATTGTTAATCACACACAAATAAGCCAAAACATCCTTGATCTCTTTTCGTTCATAGAATCGAGTTCCGCCCAAAATACGATATGGAATACCACTTTTGGAAAATACGCCTTCCAACGCATTCGATTGCGCATTCATACGGTAAAGAACCGCAAAATCGCTAAGCCGTCTTCCCGACTTCACCATAGCACCAATACGGGTTACAATATATCTCGCCTCTTCGTTCTGATTATCCAATCGTTTCAGCGTGATCGGTTCTCCCTCGTCCGCTTCGCACCACAAGGATTTTTGGTGTCTGCCGCGGTTATTTCCAATCACTGCATTGGCAGCTTCCAAAATGGTTTTTGTAGACCGATAATTTTGTTCCAATTTAATTATTCTGGCATCACTGTATGTTTTATCGAAATTCAAAATATTCTCTATGGTAGCGCCTCGAAAACGATAAATACTTTGGTCATCATCTCCCACCACCATAATATTACGTCTGCCGCCGGACAGCAATGCCGCTAGCCTGAACTGCGCCTGATTTGTATCTTGATATTCATCTATACATACATATCTGAATTTGTTCTGATAATACTCTCTCGCCTCAGTACAATCCTGCAAAAGATTGACTGTGCGCACAATTATATCATCAAAATCCACCGCATTCGCTTCCTGCAATTGCTTTTGGTACAGTTTATACACCTCGGCAATTTTGGCATACTTATAATCTCGCTGTCCTCTCTTTTCCAAATCCTGATAGGTCAGCAATTGATCCTTTGCACGGCTGATCACATTGGCAACAGCCTTGGGAACAAATACTTTGTCATCCAAATTCAAATCCCGAATGATCTGCGTGATAATCTTCTTAGTGTCATCACTATCATAAATTGTAAAGTTAGCCCTCAATCCGGCACTCTCTGCATATCGGCGCAGAATTCTTACACAAATTGAATGGAAGGTTCCCGACCATATCATATCGGCCACATCCTGCCCCAATTTTTCAGCAAGACGGCTTTTCATCTCATTTGCTGCTTTATTGGTAAATGTAATGCTTAAAATCGCATATGGAGGACAAGCAAAAAGCGAATACTGACTCAGCACCTGCCCTAAAGTCTCTCTATCCAAACAAAGCGCCTGTTGCATAGATTTCAAATGCTCTTCATCTACAAAATCAGGCAGGTAATCATTATCACAAGCTTTTCCGTAACGAATCAAATGCGCAATGCGCTCAACTAACACAGTGGTTTTGCCGCTGCCTGCACCTGCCAATACCAGCAAAGGGCCTTCGGTTGCATACACCGCCCTCTTTTGCATGGCATTTAATTTCTCATAGTATCGATCAAAAAGCTTATTTTTATATTCCACATAACGTGATTGTACCGTCTGCATGATTCCTCCGAGTGTTATTTTACTGCTTTTTATATTAACATATCCGGCAAAAAAAATCAACTGTTCACAAACTATTTTTTATCTGTGTTTTATACCCTTTGAAAATATGATTAAAAATATGTACAAATCGTAAACAATTTTAATTTCCACAGCACATCCTATTGACTTTTTGTCTAAAATCTAATATTATATAGATGTAAACAATGTATACTGAACAGGAGGTTTTTACAATGAAAAAAATACGTATACTATGTTCTGTTTTAGCTGTTCTCATGATTCTGCCATCGATGCTGTTATTGGCATCCTGCGGCAAAAAATCCTCCCTAACAGCCGACACCGAAATTTCTTCACTCGACCTAAACCACTCACAACTAACGCTGTATATCGGCGATACAATCAAACTGGTCCCCATTGTCAAGGGACTTGACAATCCATCCTTGATCTTTACATCATCCCATCCTTCGATCGCCTCTGTCGAAAACACCGGCACGGTTACTGCCCTGTCGGAAGGCGAAACAATGATCGTCTGTCAAACCGAAGATCAAGTCCTCACTGCAACTTGTAATATTACCGTAAAAGCTAAAGATGATTCGGGAACAAACGATCCAGTTACTCCATCTTTGACACTTGACACTACCGCACTTACGCTGAATCCCGGCAACACACACACTTTAACTGTAACGCTTATCCTGCCGGAGACTGTTGATCAAACAATCACATTCACATCCAGTGATTCTTCGGTCGCCACGGTAGATAAAAACGGCACCATCACTGCAATCGCCCCCGGCGTTGCCAGCATTATGGCAACCGCATCCAATGACCTGCAAGCAATCTGTCTTGTAACTGTGGGCAACGATGGCGCACAACGAGTCAATTTGGATTTTACATCTGCCACTCTGGTGGTTGATTCAACAAAACAGTTGAACGCAACGTATTTCACAACTATCCCGGGAGATAGCAAAACGCTCACCTATTCCTCTTCTCTGCCCAGCGTTGCATCTATCGACAACAACGGACTGATCACCGCAAAATCCCCGGGTACTGCTGTTATTACTGTCTCTAATTTTAACGGAACAACAAATGCTATTTGCACCATAACCGTCATTGAAAAGCCTACGGCACATCTTACTTTGGATTTTACAGGCATTACACTTTCTATCGGAATGTCTCACACGCTCAACCCCACCTACATTCCGATCAATGACTCCGATTCAAAAGTTTTGAGCTTCACTTCTTCTTTACCCTCTGTAGCATCCATCGATCAAAACGGCACCATTACTGCCAAAGCCGCCGGTACAGCTCAAATCACGGTTTCCAACGCTAAAAAAACAGTTTTTGCAACCTGTACTGTCACAGTTATTGAAAGCGCCAAAGCTTTCCTTACACTGGATGTCTCCACACTGGTGTTGACAGCAGAAAGCAGTTATACCCTCAAATCAACTTACATCCCGGCAAACGACTTTGACTCCAAACTTGTGTATTTCACATCCTCCATGCCTTCTGTGGCAACTGTAGACGAAAACGGAAAAATCACTGCTGTTTCCGCAGGTACCACCGTCATTATCGTTACCAATGAGGACAAAAGCGCATCGGCAACCTGCAATGTTACCGTCATTCCCAAGCCAACGGCAAGTTTAACTCTCGATACAACCGATATCACCTTGACACCGAACAAAACCTATACTTTAAAAGCCACTTATGTTCCGGCATATGATTCCGATTCCAAGAAATTGGTCTACACTTCTTCTCAGCCCACCGTAGCCCATGTGGATCAAAACGGAACCATTACCGCCAAAGCCGCGGGAAGTACCGTCATTACCGTTTCTAACAGTGACGGATCTGCCAAAGCCACTTGCACAGTAACAGTAAAGGAAAACAAAATCATTTTAACCCAAACTTCCATTACGCTTGAAATCAATCAAGATCATACCATTCTTCCAATTTATGTTCCTGTATACGAATCAGATTCCAAGATTCTAACATACATTTCCTCCAATTCTGCTGTAGCTACTGTGGATCAAAACGGAAAGATCACCGCCAACAACGAAGGAACTGCCACTATCACAATTTCTAATGACGACGGCAGCGCAAAAGCAACCTTCACGGTTACTGTCATTCCCAAGCCCAAAGCCAGCCTGACCCTTGACAAAACAACACTAAGCTTGTCCGTAGGCAACAGTATCACATTGAATCCAACCTATGTACCGGCTCATGATTCTGATTCCAAGGTTTTAACCTACAGTTCTTCTCATCCTTCGATAGCCACTGTGGATCAAAACGGAAAGATCACCGCCCAAACCACCGGTACTGCCACAATAACAGTTGCCAATGAAGACAGCAGCGTAAAAGCGACCTGTACCGTCACCGTTATCTCCAAACCGCAATCCAATCTTACACTTGATAAAGCAGCAATTACGTTGGCAGTAAACAAAACATATACACTTACCCCCACTTATATTCCTGCCAACGATTCTGACTCCATGACCCTCAACTACACGTCTTCCGCTCCCACGGTTGCCACCGTTGATGAAAACGGAAAGATCACTGCCAAATCTGTCGGCACTGCCACCATTACCGTTTCCAATCACGATGGCAGCGCCAAAGCAACCTGTGCAGTCACCGTAAAAGAAAACAAGCTTACCCTTGAAATCACGCGCATTACCATTACAGAGGGAGGCAAATACACCATTGAAGCAACATACACTCCTGCCGATCCTTCCGCATCCAAGATATTGACCTATACAAGCAACAAGACAAATATTGCCACCGTGGACAGTAGCGGTAACATCACCACCGTCGCTCCCGGCTCGGCCACCATTACCGTATCTAACGAGGATGGCAGCACCAAAGCTTACTTTACCGTTATCGTCAATGAAAAGCCCATAGCATCTTTGTCGCTGGATGTGACCCAACTCACACTCAACGAAGGCACCACTTACACATTGCATCCCAGCTATACCCCTGTTGATGCATCGGATCCGGGTGAATTAACATTCACCTCCACCAACTCTGCTATCGCTACAGTAGACGCAACCGGTAAGATCACCGCCAAAGCCGCCGGCTTTGCCAATATCATTGTCACCAACAAGGACGAATCTTTGAAAGCGATATGCAAGATCACCGTCAATGCCAACTCCGGAAAAGAAGAGTCCCTAACATTGGATATCACAAAGCTTTCTTTGATGGTTGGAGAAAACAAACAGTTAAAACCCAGTTACACCGCCGCTAACGATACGGACTCTAAGATACTAACGTATATTTCCTCCGATCCCACAATTGCCACGGTAGATGCAACCGGCACCATTCACGCATTGGCAGAAGGCTCGGTCATCATCACCGTTACCAATGCCACAAAGAGCGTAGAAGCAACCTGTACTGTAACTATTAAAAAAGCTCCCGAAGAAGTTACCAATATTATTAAGAGCGGAGCTTTCAAATCCGATACCGGCACACAGCTGAATCTGCGCGTCGAATGGATGCTTTCCCAAAACAATCTGTCGGGCAAGTATACGCTGACTGCCAATGTATATCTGGAAAGCTATAGTATCAGTTGCAGAGAAAAGAGCAGCAGTAGCAACTATCTTATGATCGACGGACAAAAATTCAACTTCAAGACAGATGCTCTGAACTATATCGGAGTGAAGGAAAAGCAAAAGATCTTCTTCACCACCGCCAGCATCGAATACGAACAGGACGAGCTGCCCGAAACTGTTGAGATCTCCGCTTCTTGGCGTTACGACGGTAGTTATTCCGGCGTTAAGATCCCCGTCATAAATCCCCAAGATATCGTAACACTCAAATAATAATCATAAGTACCCCTAAGCACAGGATCAACACAAACGATCCTGTGCTTTTTTCTTGACAAATCATCCCGGTACATGATATACTGTCCATATACAATAAATAATTAGGAGAATAACAAATAATGCTGACAAGCCATACAGAAATCACATACGAAGCACTCCGAGAATTTAACAAACACCAGCAGAAATACAGAAAATAGCTTATCATCTTCTATAATATCGGTACTTTCATTTATCTATTATCCTTTACGATTTATTTGTATGGCTACTTCTCATCCGAAAACATCACGTTTGATTGGACCACTGTCTATCTTTGTGTCGCAATTCTTTTTGTAGATGCATATTATACTCTATTCTATACAGTGTTTCTGAAAAAGAGAATTAAAAAGAATCCACAAATCAATGCACAAATCACCTACGAGTTTACGGAAGATGCTTTGATCGCAAACACCATTTCCGAAAAAATAAATGATATCACTGTAATGAAATACGATATCATCTACCGCGTAACCGAATCCGAACATTTTCTATACATATATGTACACCCCAATGCCGCACATATCATTGACATAAGCGGATTTCCAGAAGGCTCTGTTGACGAATTAAAGACTTTGCTAAAAAACAAACTGTCCGCACGAAAAATCAGATTCTGAATACATCAAAGTACAAATCCAACCAAGTGATTTGTGCTTTTTTATTGCCCAAACGCAAAAACCACTTGACAAATACCCCGCGGGGGTATATAATTAGAATATAATAAACTATTCGGGGGAAAACATGGATTGTATAAATTGCTGTTCGCACAAAGCAAAACAGCGTTCGGAAGAAGAAATTAAAGCCTTGACAAACCGCTTGAACCGGATCGAGGGACAGGTCAGAGGGGTCAAAAAAATGATTGAAACAAATGTCTATTGCACAGACATATTAATACAAGTAAGCGCCATTCAAGCAGCTTTGAACGCATTCAACCGCGAGTTGCTTGCAAATCACATTCATACCTGCGTTGCAAATGACATCCGAAACGGAAAGGATGAAACAATTGATGAGCTTGTTTTTCTCTTGCAAAAATTGATGAAATAAGCACTAAGGAGGTAATTTTGAGTACTATTAAATTTAAGGTAGACGGCATGAGCTGTGCGGCATGTGCCGCCACAGTGGAAAAAGCCGCAAAAAACTGTCCCGGTGTCGATCATGCTGAGGTACAGTTGCTTACCAACCGGCTTGTAATCGAAACCGCAGGCAACGCCAATACAAATACACTGGAAAAGGCTGTCTGCCAAGCCGTTACAAACGCCGGCTATAAAACTCGACCATTTTCCGAGGGAACTATGGACTCACCCGAAAAAAGACAACTCAAGCACCGCTTGATCCTGTCTCTTTGCTTGATGATCCCGTTGATGGCAATTGCTATGCTGCCGATGCACTTACCCATGCCTGCTTTTTTGGATAAGTATTATTTGGTGCTCCCCATTTTACAGGCAATACTGGCGATTACAGCCATCTTTGTACACTTGAAATACCTGCGGCTCGGCTTCTCTCGTTTGATTCACCTCTCCCCCTCCATGGAGAGTCTGATCTCAGTGGGTGTTGCCGCATCTCTCGTATATTCTGCATATGAACTCTTCCGTATCATAGAAGCATATATAATAAGCGCATCAAAACCGAACACGGATCTATATTTTGATTCGGCTGTCATGATCCTGACCCTTGCTACTCTAGGCAAATATTTAGAAGCAGTTTCCAAAGACAAAACAAAAAAATCTTTGCACGGACTGATTTCTCTTGTCCCTGCCCAAGCAACCATCATGTGTGACGGTCAACCTATGGTCGTGCCTGCATCTGCACTGAAACAGGGAGATATCCTTGTGGTTCCAAACGGTTCGGCAATTCCCGCTGATGGGATTGTTACCGAAGGCACCGGTGTGATCGACACATCTGCCATGACAGGCGAAAGCCTGCCCCGCACCGTAACCGTGGGGGATACCGTCAAAGCGGGCACCATCAGCCGCGGCGGAACCTTCTTTTTCCGCGCCGAGGTGGTCGGCGAAGAAACTACCCTTTCCTCCATGATTCGCATGGTGGAGGAAGCCTCTGTCTCCAAAGCGCCTGTAGCACGGCTGGCAGATAAAGTTTGCGGCGTATTTGTCCCCATAATTCTGTGTATTGCGCTTTTTACCGCCTTAGGCTGGTTTATCGGTACCGGCGATCTGGAATTTGCTCTTACCTGCGGCGTTTCTGTGTTGGTCATTGCCTGCCCCTGTTCCCTCGGACTTGCCACCCCTGCAGCTGTTATGGCAGGAACGGGAAAAGGCGCCGAGGAAGGAATTCTCTATCGAAATGCGGAGGCTCTGGAAAAAGCCCACCATATAAACACCTGCGTATTTGACAAAACAGGAACTGTTACAAAAGGTGATCTGTCAATTTCCGATCTCATCCCCGTGGATACCGACGAAAAAACACTCTTACAATTGACTTTTTCTGCCGAGAATTATTCGGATCACCCCATTGCCAACGCAATATGCAATCACTGCGAAAAAATGAATATTCTTCCCCTTACCGCAACCAATGCGGAAGAAACACCGGGCTATGGCATCCGTGTGCACATTGACGAAAAGGAATGCTTTGTGGGAAGCGAAAAATATGTTCTTGATAAAGCAGATATATCAAAAATCCAACCCACCGTCACCGCCCTTGCGGGTACCGGAAAAACCGCAGTTTATACTGTTTATAACAACGTGCTAATAGGAGCGGTCCTGCTCTCCGATACCATCCGCCCTGAGAGCCGCGCTGTCATGGAAGCACTGAAAAAGCAAAAAATCGAAACTGTTCTTTTGACAGGTGACCGTCAAGGCGCCGCAAATGCAGTTGCCGCAGCACTTGGTATTGACACCGTGTTTTCAGATGTACCGCCCGACGGTAAACTATCTGTCATAGCAAAATTGCGCAGCGAAGGAAAAATTGTCGCCATGATCGGTGACGGTATCAATGATGCCGCTGCCCTCGCTGAAGCGGATGTGGGAATTTCGGTGGGGTCAGGCACCGATGTTGCCATTGAGCAATCGGATATCGTTCTCATGAAAGACGATCTTTCCGATATTCCCGCCGCTATTTCCCTATCTCACTCTGTCATGCGAGTCATCAAGCAAAATCTTTTCTTTGCATTCTTCTATAACTGTATCGGCGTGCTGTTTGCCTCGGGTATTTTCTACCACATCATCGGTATCCGCGCCAATCCCATGCTGGCAGCAGGCGCAATGAGTTTAAGTTCTCTCTGCGTTCTTTCAAACGCCCTGCGGCTACGTTATATCCACCCCCGCAAAAAATTTAAAACCGAAAATTTGGATCCCATAAGTGATCCCGATCAAAATAATAAGGAGTCTGAAATCATGAAAAAAACCGTTAGAATCGAAGGCATGATGTGCCCCCACTGTCAAGCAAGAGTATCCACAATTCTCAACGCTTTGGACGGCGTAACCGCCACTGTATCTCTGGAAGATAAGACCGCCTATCTAACCATAACAAAGGAAGTGGATAACGAAACCATCGCCAAAGTTATCACCGACAACGGATATACCGTTATCAGCATTAATTGATCTGCAAAGCATATAAAGACCGATACAAAATGCACTAAATTTGCATTGTATCGGTCTTTATTATATATACAAGATTGACAATTGCTCTAAAAAATGCTATACTTTGAGTAATAAGTAACATAAACAGAAAAAGGAAAGGAAAAATTCCATGAAACGATCCGAAATCAATAAACTCATCAAAGAAAATGAAGAATTCATCGCATCCAAAGGATTTCACCTGCCCCCCTTCGCCCATTTTACCCCCGAAGACTGGAAAAAGAAGAACCAGAATTTCGATGAGATACGCCATCGGATGCTGGGCTGGGACGTGACCGACTATGGAATGGGTGACTTTGAAAAAATCGGACTATTTCTTTTTACTTTACGAAACGGATCCTTGAAAGAGGAAGGATGCGCTAAAACTTACGCCGAAAAACTGCTTATTTCAAATGAAAATCAAATCGCCCCCATGCATTTCCATTTTCACAAAACAGAAGACATCATTAATCGCGGCGGAGGTAATTTGATCATTGAACTTTACGAAAGTGAAGAAGACGGCAGTCTTTCCGCAAAAGATGTGGTGGTCAGCACCGACGGACAACTGCGCATTCTGCCTGCAGGAACCAAACTGGTACTCACCCCCGGCGAAAGCATCACCCTCACTCCCGGCTTGTATCATGCCTTCTGGGCAGAAAAAGGAAGCGGAAAAGTATTGATTGGAGAAGTATCCAAGGTAAATGACGATCTGACCGATAACCGTTTCTATGAAAATATCGGACGTTTCCCCACCATTGAAGATGACGAAGTTCCCTACCGTTTGTTGTGCAACGAATATCCCGAATACAAAAAATAAAAAATTTCAAACTCCCCTATACAAAAGAAAGGAACGGTCACATATATGAAAAAGCTATTGGTGTTCGGCGAAGTTCTGTTTGATGTATTTGAAAACAGCGCCGAGATCGGGGGGGCGCCTTTTAATGTTGCTGCGCACTTTTCTGCCCTTGGCGCCAAGGTTGACTTTGTCAGCGCTGTGGGAAACGACCCTTTGGGAAAGGACGCACTGCAAATTATTCGTGAAAAGCACATAGGAGATGCCTATGTCGCTACGGTAAACGCCCCCACGGGCAACTGCAAAGTAACGCTGACCGGGGGTCATCCGTCCTACGATCTTGCTGCCCATGTGGCATACGATCAAATTCCCCTTCCGAAAAACATCTCATCTGACGATTATGGTGCTATTTATTTCGGCACGCTGGCACTGCGGGAGGATGTATCGCGTAATACGCTTCTGAAACTGCTTCCGCTTGTCAAAGAGCGATTTTATGACATCAATGTACGTGCACCCTACTGTCCTGCCAAACGCATTCGCGAATTTATGAACTATGCCACCACAGTCAAGATCTCAAGAGAAGAGGCCGATACGCTTTCTCCCTTTGAAAGTCCGCTTCAATATGCAAAACAACTTGTTTTGGATTATCCTCAGTTAAAACGCATCATTATCACGCTGGATAAAGACGGCAGTGCTATCTACGATGTCAAGAGGCAAGCAATACACTATTCCTCCCTCCCCAAAGAAAAACCGATCTCCACCGTAGGCGCGGGAGACGCCTTTTGTGCCTGCTACTTATATCACGCCTTTCAAAAAAGCAGTATTCCCCATACCCTCAACAACGCGGCAAAGCTTGCCGACTTTGTGATCACACAGTTGGGAGCTGTACCCAAACTTCCCATCGAATTAAAAAACGAGATAACTAAGGAGGAAAAATATGGATAACCAAAAACGCGGCAAACTGTATGCTGTCTCCAATGCCCATCTGGATACACAGTGGAACTGGACTGTGGAAGATACCATTCGTGATTGCATAAAAAACACAATGGACTATAATTTCGCGCTGTTTGAAAAATACCCTTCCTACAAAATCAATTTTGAAGGTGCATTCCGTTATCAGTTGATGAAGGAATACTATCCCGAAAAATATGAAAAAGTAAAAGAATATGTCAAAAGCGGTAACTGGGTCCCTGTGGGAAGCACGTGGGATGCTATGGATGTAAATGTTCCTTCCAGCGAAGCACTGATGCGCCAAGTTCTTTACGGAAACAATTTTTATGAAAAAGAATTCGGCGTTCTTTCCAAAGACATTTTCCTGCCCGACTGCTTTGGCTTCCGCGCTGCTCTGCCCTCCATCGCCGCTCATATGGGGCTTATTGGATTTTCCACCCAAAAACTGGTATGGGGCGTGGGCTCGCCCCTGGTAAATGACGATAAAACCACCCTTCCTCCCCAAGAAAACAGCGACCTTCCCCGTTTGGATCTGGGGAAATGGCGCGGTCCCGACGGAAAAGAAATCTTTGTATCCCTTCTCAGCGGAAATTACACCTATAATTTTGACAACAATAACAATGAAGAACCGCTGTATTTGCGTCAAAAACTGCTTGATCTTGTGCAGCACAACCTAAATGTATCGGGCGTTGCCGCCAGAAACCTCTATTTCGGCACGGGTGACTACGGTGGCTCCTGCTCCGAAGGGTCAGCACGGCTTCTGCAAGAGGCAATTGAGCATAGCGGACAGGGAGAATTTGATGTTCTGTCCGCCACTCCCACCGATATATACGAAGATCTGACCCCCGAGGAAGCGGAAGCCCTTCCCGTTTATGAAGGCGGGCTTTTGATTCCTCACGGCTATGGTGCCATGACCAGCCACACCGCCATGAAACGTCTGAATCGCCAGAACGAACAGGCGGCAGATGCCTGCGAGCGTGTTTCGGTATTTGCCGAACTACTCGCCAATGCACCCTATCCCAAAAAGCGTATCACCGACGCTTGGAAGAACTTTCTTTGGCATCAATTCCATGATGATTTGACAGGCACATCCATTGCCGATGCCTATTTATATTCCCACAACGATGAAATACTCTCTCAAAATATATTCCGCAAGGAATGTGCCGCAAGTATACAGCGCTTAGCTTCGCTTCTTGACTGTCAAAGCCTCACACGTCCCTTTGTGCTGTACAATCCCTGCGCATTCAGTCGCACCGAAGAAGTACGCATTCCCTTGACGGGAAATGACGAAAAGATCGTATCTGTATGCGATGCAAACGGCAGAGTGCTTCCTTGCGCACTCTATCAAAACGGCACCCGGAAATTCCTCTGCTTCGCACCCACGCTCGCCCCCCTTTCCTTGACCGTTTTCGGACTTTGCGAAACATCTTGTACGGATCAAGACACCTCCCTTTCTCTTACCGAAAATACGCTGGAAAACGATCTTTTAAAGGTTTGCATCGATAGCGAAGGCAATATTTGCTCTATTTTCGATAAATCTTTGCAAAAAGAACTGCTAATTGCTCCCATTCGGGAAGAAATATATGAGGATAACAGCACCACATGGCCTTCTTGGGAATATGAGTTTGAGGATCTGCAAAAAACACCTGCCTATGTTTCGGTTGTGGATTCCATCGAGCTTTTGGATCTAAGACCGATTTCTGTGGGACTTCGCATCACCAAACGCTATTCTAACAGCCGTTTTGTCACCGAGGTAACGCTGACGCGTAACAGTCCCACCGTAACACTGCGTAGCAAAACCGATTGGCATGAAAAGAACAGCCTGCTACTACAAAGCTTCCCCTTCACTGCCCAAAATGAAAATGCACTGCTGGACGGAGGACTGGGCGCAGTAAAGACGGGCAACACCAACACCTACCCCTACTTCATTCACAATATGCACAAGTGGGCAGACCTTACTGATCAAAGCGGAAAGTATGGCATCACCCTTGCCAATGACTGTAAATACGCACTGTCAAAGCCAAATGATAACACCCTATCGCCGGTATTGATCCATACTCCCAAGGGTAATTTCAGCCCTCATTCGGGTCAGGATTTCCAAGATCACGGTGAAAATATTTATGCCTTTTCCATTACCGCTCATAGCGGTGACAAACCCTGTATGCAAGCGGCAGAAGCCCTTAATCAGCCCATTCTTGCCCTTGAAATTCCCGCTTATCAAGGTGGCCTTAACTCTGTTTCTCTGCTTTCCCTTTCCGAAGCAGGCATTGAGGTACGCGCACTGAAAAAGGAAGAAAAGGGAGACGGATTTATTCTTCGCTTGCAGGAATGCTATGGGGAGCATCATGAAAACGTCAGCATATCCCTTCCCGTCTGCCAAATCGGCAAGGCTTATGCAGCCGACGGTTATGAGCGAATTATACAGGAAATCCCCCATAAAAAGAGCGAATTGGCCCTTGATTTCACTCCCTATGAGGTAAAAACGATTTATCTGGAGCTTACTGCTCAAAAGAACGAAACCGTAGCATCCGAACAGCCCTTAGCGCTTCCTTATAACGAAAACGCATTTTATAATAAAGGTGCCTGTCAAGAAGAAAAAATTTATTTACCCGCAGAACAACTGCCGAAAACCATTGTCAGCGCAGGTATTCCCTATCAAACGGGCGATCCTTTGGAGAAGAATGCCCTTTCCTGCCGCGGTCAGACCCTTTCGCTATCCGGCAATCACAGCCATCTTCGTTTGCTGTGCGCTTCTGTCAAAGAGGAAAAGGAAGCGACTTTCCAAATCGGAAATCAAAATATCACCCTTTCCGTTCTACCTTTGCATGACCCTGTGGGGGCACGCCCCATGGTGGTTAACGGAAGCGGCAAACGAAATACCGTACAGGAAATCGCCCATGTATTTACCCACACAAAAAACAGAGACGGCAGCGACCGCCTTTACAATTTCGCATATTGGTTTGCATACGATCTGAAAACCGACGGAAAAACCGCTCTCATACTGCCCGATGATCCCGACATTTTGATCTTCGCCGCTACAGAAACCGATCTGCCTGCGGCAAAAGAATTAACGCCTCTGTTTGACGATAACACCCTCGCCAAACGCCCCAAACTGCACTATCTCAACGCAGCAGGATGTAAAAACGGAAGCGGATTTTACGAAGAGGGTGCCACTGTTCTTCTATACGCGCCGCCCATTTCGGATGACGGCCTGTTTAAAGGCTTTGAAGCGGAAAATATCATATTCAAAGAAAACAGCTGTATTTTGGTCGAAATACCCGATCACGATCTGACAGTACAGGCAAAATACCGAAGCCTTGGCAAGAATATTGCCTTGAACAAACCTTGTACAGCAAACCGCTTTATGAACCGCCACGAAAGTGCCGAAAAGGCTGTTAACGGTAAACCGTTTAGCAAATGGTGCGGCGCGCAGGACGAAAACGGGCTGTGTCTATTGGAAGTGGACTTGGAAAAGGAAGAAATCATTTCCTCCGTTCTGATCGGCCATGCAGGCGGCGTGGAATCCGAACTTTGGAACACCGCCGACTTTGAAGTGCAGGTGAAATGCAAGGAAGACGAGCCCTACCGTACAGTCATCTCGGTAACGGACAATCACGAAAATGTCACTCTGCATCCGCTGGAGAACATAAAGGCACGTTACGTGCGCTTATATATTACAAAACCCGCACACGACGGCGACCGCCATGCACGCATTTACCATTTCAATCTTTACAGCGAAAACAACTGATATAGCATAACAAACGCTCACGAGGTTTTCGTGAGCGTTTTGTTGTCAAAAAATATCATATACCATCCATAAATTTTCGGGCACATGCTTTTCAAGACAACCAATACAACCGCAGGTTGAACAAATACAAATACACGATGCTTGCATTTCGACACATGCAATGTTATAATACTATCAAGCAAGGCGCCATGCTAATTCAATGAAAAGAGGTTTCCTATGATAAATCTTGGTAACAAAATACGCGAACTAAGAAAGAAAAAAGGAATTACACAAGAGCAATTGGCAAGTGTATTGAATATTTCCGCGCAAGCGGTTTCCAAATGGGAAATGAACACAGGATATCCCGATATGAATCTGATTCCCATCATTGCGGGCTATTTTGAGGTCAGCCTTGACGTACTGTTCGATTATGACATAACGCAAATACAAAGCAAGGTAGAAGATATCCTTTCAGAAGGCAGGAGTTATTTCTGGGGAAATTTTGAAAAAGCGGAAGAAATCTATTTGAATGGTATTGCTTCCTATCCCGGGGCACTGCAACTAAAGGCCGCCCTGCTTACGCTTTACGAGTGTCATATGAGGAATAATAACAGAATGGAACTTTCGAAAAAAGCAATCCCCCTCGCAGAGAAGCTGATCTCGGAAGCGACCGATCTCTACACCGTTGCAGACGCAAAGGACAGTCTGGCTTCTATCTATAAGATGTGCGATCGCTATGACGATGCCAAAAGGGTCATTAATTCTATGCCTGAGATTTGACATATAAACGACAAAATGCGCAGTTCTGCCTATATACTGAAAGGCAGAGATCGACTGGCGGGGGCCAGTGAATTGAAACCGTATATACACCAAGATCTGTTTGCTTGTTGCGATCGGGAAGGTGAGGGTTATTTCGAGATAGGCGACTATGAAAATGCCCTAAAATCCTTCCGCGAATCGGTGGCTGTAATTGAACTGTTTCTGAAAGACGGTAAATATCCAATCGAGGGTACGCAAAGCAACCATTGTCATACAGTTGTTTGCATCGCCGCCTGTCTGTATAAGCTCGGGCAAATCGAAGCGTGCGAAGATTCCTTGCAAAAAGCCTACCAAATTCCGCTTAATTACTATGGTCCCGAGGAAATGCAAGAAGATCCCGAATATTGCTTGTTTGCATACCGTGCCGCATATCACGAACACGGTTTGGATGATTATAAACCTTGTATTTGAACCAAATCAAAGGGGCTAAAGTCAATTGGATGCAGAAGTCGGGATTGGGTTCTCGTCGGCGTGCTGAGTACGGCAGAGAGACAAATCCCGACTAAAAAGCCACATATAATGAGATGAAGAAAACCGCCGATTTAGGTCGACGGTTTTCAACATATTGAGCTGTATTCAATATTTTAATTTCGTGGCTTTTGTTCTGCGCCTAGTGACTCAGCCTCTCTTCGTATATCAACCCTTTTTCTGTTCAATTGCGGCTTTTGCCTGCAATACGATCTCTTCGGGGGTGAGTTTGTAGTGAGAAAGCAGTTCAGGAATATTTCCGGAGCGGCCAAATTTATCTTTTACACCTACACGGCGCACAGGAACAGGAACAGTCTCGCAAACCACCTCAGCCACAGCGGAGCCAAGTCCTCCAATAATATTGTGTTCCTCGGCAGTTACAATGGCACCTGTCTCTTTTGCTGCCTTGACGATAATATCACGGTCAATGGGCTTGATGGTTGCCATATTCACAACTCTTGCCGAAATGCCTTCGGCTGCCAGCATGTCAGCCGCTTTCAGTGCCATTTCCACGGTAATGCCCGAAGCAATAATGGTCACATCGCTGCCCATACGCAATTCTACACCCTTACCTATCTCAAACTGATAGGTATCGGCATCAAACACCACCGGCACAGCAGAACGGCCAAAACGCATATAAACAGGTCCGTCGTGTTCTGCGGCGGCAATCAAAGCCAATCTTGCCTCCACAGCATCTGCGGGATTGATAATCGTCATATGAGGAATAGTACGCATAATACCAATATCCTCAAGACACTGATGCGTAGCGCCGTCAGGGCCTACGGTAATACCTGCGTGAGATGCACATACCTTTACGTTGAGCTTGGGATATGCCACTGTATTACGAATCTGCTCAAAGGCTCTGCCGGATGCAAACATAGCAAAGCTGGAAACAAATACGGTATATCCGGATGCGGCAAGTCCCGCCGCAACACCCACCATATTGCCCTCGGCAATACCGGCATTGTAGAAACGATCAGGATATGCTTTTTTGAACATACCGGTCTTAGTGGAACCGGACAGATCCGCATCCATTACCACGATCTTTTCATTTTTAGCACCCAATTCCACCAGCGTTTCGCCGTATGCAACACGGGTTTCTTTCTTCATTCCGATCTCAGCCATGGTTACGCCTCCTGTACGATTTTTTCAATGCGAGCCGTGACCTCAGCCACAGCAGCCTTATATTCATCTTCTTTGGGAGCAACGCCGTGCCAACCTGCTTTATCTTCCATAAAGGAAACTCCCTTGCCCTTTACAGTGTCGCATACGATCACCGAGGGTTTGCCCTTAACCTGCTTTGCCGCATCCACAGCCGCTTCGATCTGATCGAAATCGTGACCGTTAATACGGGTAACATTCCAACCAAACGCCTCAAAACGCTTATCTATGGGTTCGGGAGAAAGCACATCGGTAGTTCTTCCGTCGATCTGCAGTTTGTTTGCATCGGCAAACACGATAAGATTATCCAAACCGTAATGGGAAGCAAACATGGCAGATTCCCAAATCTGACCTTCCTGCAATTCACCGTCACCTGTAATAGCGTAAACACGGTAAGATTTGTTCTGCAATTTGGCGGCAATCGCCATACCGCATGCATTGGAAACACCAATACCCAAAGAACCTGTGGAAATGTCCACACCGGGGGTCTTATTCATATCGGGATGTCCCTGTAAATGACTGTCGATTTGACGCAGAGTCTTCAGATCTTCTCTGGGGAAAAATCCGCGCAGTGCCAGCGCCGCATACAGAGCAGGCGCTGCATGACCCTTGGAAAGTACAAAGCGGTCACGGTCATCATTCTTAGGGTCATCGGGATTTACATTGAGTTCGGCGAAATAGAGATATGCCATAATATCAGCGCAAGAGAGGGATCCGCCCGGATGTCCCGAACCTGCGTTATATGTTCCTTCCAAAATTCCGAGTCTGATTTCGTCGGCTATTTTTGTCAGCATTATTTTTTTACTTGTTTCCATGAGAGTATCCTTTCAATCAATCGATTTGCCATTCAATCAATATCGACATTTTTCTTATTCCCATATGTTTTATAATACTATATTTTTCATCAATTGTAAAGCCTTTTTTAAAAAAAACGAAAGTTTTTTCTCTGACATATTGTTTTTGGTCTGTTCATACACTGTAAAGAAAGGAGGAGATGCGCATTAAAGTCATTGTGAAAACAGAAAAAGAGCGGTTGCGAAACACAAAAGAGCGTGCCGCTTTGTTTTTAATCATAGAAATTCCGCAGTTTTTTACAGACAGTAATATCTGTCAGCAAACAAACACAGCAATTGAAAAAGTCATTGAAAATATGCGGCAGTATCTGAAGAATAATTTCATGGAGCAATTCGGATACCATAATATTCGCTACCCCATCAACGGACATATACAGATCAAAATCAGAAGAATGGATCCTACCCTGCTTTCCATCGAACTGATCATGACCGCTACTCAGCACGCGCAAGTGCTACTTCAAAAACATATATATTTGCATTTTACCGAAAACGGATCTCTGCCAATCGGCAGCAAAGAGCTTACCGAAAAAAAAGTAGCTTGCCTTTTGGTCCGCGGCAACACCGCTACAAATCCCAATACCGGCGCATGTTATGCGTTAAAAAAGAAATACCATCTTCCCTCATAGAAATGTATTGTCTTTTATATTTCATATCTTTTCCTGTTTTCCTCACTTTTTTCAAAAAACGGAGAAAAAACATTCTGTTTTCTGCGTGTTTTTTCAAAAAAACATTTGATTCTTTGCTAAACATATGATATAATATAAGGTAAGCGGTTATAAACACCGCGATAGAATACGCACCCATTATAAGACTTAGATATATCAAAGCTGCAATGTAGCATGGAGAATGTATGGCAAATTATACTGAAAAAGCAAAAACCGGAATGTTTCCCGTAATCGCTTTACGCGATGTGGTTGCATTTCCTCATATATTGTTTCACCTTGAAGTCAGCGATCCCCGCGATCTAAGATCCATTGAAAATGCACTCGAGCACGACTCGCTTGTCTTTTTGGTAGCACTGAAAAATTCCGATAACGAAAATCCGATGAGCGCAAAAGATTTTGCCACAACCGGCATCGTCGGCAAGATCACCGCACGCAAAAACAAGCAGGATAAAACCACCGTGACCATTGAGGGCATTGAACGTGCCACCATTATGACATATTATCCCGATTCTGCCTGTGCCGCAGTCATTGCACGCGAGATCACAGAGAATACCGACACCCCCAAAATCAAAGAAGCACACAAACGCATTCTTGCCACCATCGAAAACATAGCACAATTTGTTCCCAAGTTTTCTAAGGAACTAAGCGAAAAACTGGGCGAAGAAACCGACTTATCCCTCTTTGCAGATGCTGTCGCCTTTTATATTTTGGTCAGTCCGGAACATAAACAGTCAATTTTGGACTGCAAATCGATCTTGCGCAGATTGACACTTTTAGACAAGTTACTGGATACCGAAATTGCTATCATGCAGGAAGATTTCCGCATCCACAGCAAAGTGCGCGAGGCATTGGAACAAAACCAACGTGATTACTATTTGCGTGAACAACTGCGCATTGTCAAAGAAGAACTGGGCATGAATGAAGAGGATGAAGAAGCCTCTGAATATTTAAAGCAAATTGCCAAGAAAAAACTGCCCCAATATGTCGAAGAACGCCTTATCAAAGAGGTGGGCAAATTGGATAAAACACCCTTTGCCTCTGCAGAAGCTACGGTACTGCGCAATTATTTGGATACCGTACTGGAAATTCCCTTTGGTAAATTCTCCAAGGATAAAACCGATGTTACAAACGCCAAAGCAATTCTTGACCGCGACCACTACGGCCTGGACAAGGTAAAGGAACGCATTCTCGAATTCATTGCAGCCAAGCAAATGAATCCCGAACTAAACAATCAGATCATTTGTCTTGTCGGCCCTCCCGGTGTGGGTAAAACTTCCATTGCCGCTTCTCTTGCAGAATCGCTTGGCAGAAAATACGTACGTGTTTCCCTTGGCGGCGTCAGAGACGAAGCCGATATTCGCGGTCATAGAAAAACTTATGTTGCCTCCATGCCCGGACGCATTGTAAATGCACTGATTCAAGCAGAAACACAAAATCCCTTGATCTTACTTGACGAGATCGACAAAATGGCAAACGACCATCGCGGCGACCCCGCCTCTGCTTTACTGGAGGTTCTTGACAGCGAACAAAACAAGTCTTTCCGCGACCATTTTGTGGAACTGCCGATCGATCTTTCGGGATGTGTATTCATCGCCACCGCCAACACACTAGAAACAGTAGCTCCCCCTCTCATTGACCGTATGGAAGTCATTGAGCTTACCATGTATAACCGCAATGAAAAATTGGCAATCGCCAAAAACCATTTGATTCCCAAACAACTGAAGCGTCATGGGCTCAAAAAGTCTCAACTTCGCATTGCTGACGACGCAGTGCTTTCCATTGTAGACCGTTATACCGCCGAAGCGGGTGTTCGAACACTGGAAAGAACAATTGCCCGTCTTTGCCGCAAAACAGCGCGCATTTTGGTTGAAGGAAGCGCTAAAAGCGTGAAAGTAACCGGGGCAAATCTGAAAGATTTCCTCGGGAACGAAAAATTTCTGCCTGACCGCATTTACAACGAAGATCCTGTTGGCATTGTGAACGGACTTGCCTATACCCAGGCAGGCGGGGATCTGCTGCGCGTGGAAGCCATTGCCATGCCCGGATCCGGAAAGATCGAGACCACCGGTAATTTGGGAGATGTGATCACCGAATCTGCCAAGATTGCCGTCAGTTATATCCGCAAAAATGCTGTGAAACTCGGTATCAACCCCGATTTTCACAAAACAAACGATCTGCATATCCATTTTCCCGACGGTGCCACTCCCAAGGACGGTCCTTCTGCCGGTGTTACACTGGTTACAGCTCTTTGCAGTGAGCTTTCGGGTATTCCTGCAAGAAGAGATGTTGCCATGACAGGCGAAGTAACTCTGCACGGAAAGGTTCTGCCCATTGGCGGACTGCGCGAAAAAACCATGGCTGCATACAAAGCCGGTATCACCACCGTTCTGATTCCGAACGATAACCGCAAAGATATGGAGGATATAGATCCCGAAGTCAAAGAAAAATTGCAATTCATATTCTGCGAAAACGCCAGCGATGTACTGCAAAACGCTCTGTGCTATCCCGAAGAAAACAAAAAATTATCTTCTATCCCCCCAATAAACGAACAAAAATCCTCAAAACGGGTAACTATTTAAAGTGGTGAGATAAAACATGAAAATTAATTATAATAATGTCAGCCTGCGTATTTCCGCAGGTTTACCCAATCAGTTTCCCAAAGATCCTATACCCCAAATTGCCTTTTCGGGTCGATCCAATGTGGGCAAAAGTTCTCTGGTAAACTGCCTTCTCAATCGTAAGAGTCTTGCCCGTGTATCAGGTCAGCCCGGAAAAACCATTACGGTCAATTTCTATGATATTGATAAAAAACTGTTCTTTGTGGATCTGCCCGGATACGGTTTTGCCAAGCGCTCGGCAGAAGACCAAAAACGGTGGTCAGGACTGGTAGAAACCTATTTGACCAAAAGCGAAGAGCTTCGTCTTGTGATTCAACTAATTGATATGCGCCACGGTCCCACAGAAGACGACAACTTGATGCTGTCCTTTTTAAACGAAATGGAAATTCCCTATATCGTGGTGGCAACCAAAGCAGACAAGCTCAATAAAACAGAGTTTAATGCCATGGCAGGCGCACTGGGAACCCATCCTCTGATCGCCGAAGATACCCCCATCATTCCTTTTTCCGCCATAAAACCTACCGCCGCCGAAGATATCCGAAAGGCAATTCTATCGGCTATCGAATCCCAATAATGAGGTGAAAATATGTTATCGGAATTACTTTCCGCCCTTAATTCTGGCGACAAAAACTATCTGATCATAACTGTCATTTCAATTCTTATCAGTCTTCCCATCATTCTTTTTTCTCTGGCAATGCATGAAGCTGCGCACGCATTTGCCGCCTATCGCATGGGAGACCGCACTGCACGCAATCTGGGCAGATTGACTCTCAATCCCGCAAAGCACTTGGATCTTTTGGGAACGATCAGTATGTTTTTGTTTGGCTTTGGATGGGCAAAACCCGTTCCCATCAACGCACGTTATTTCAAAAATCCCAAATGGGGTATGGCAATCAGTGCCTTTGCGGGACCTCTTTCCAATCTTGGTCTGTCCCTTATCGGCGCCATCGGTTTTCAAATCACACTTCGCTTTATCCCTGTGGTATGCGGCGGTATTTTCATTCCTACCTTTTATGCAGGTATGCCCACCGCTCACTTGATCATGACTATTCTTTTAAACTTTTTCTATCTGTTCGCTTATTATAATGCGGCGTTAGCAATCTTTAATCTGCTTCCCATTCCTCCCTTTGACGGATCGCGCCTTGCTTTTGTGTTTTTGCCCGACAAATGGTACTGGGGGATCATGAAATATGAACGTATTATTATGATAATCATCCTAGTTGGTCTCGCCACCGATTTCCTTGCCTTTCCTTTCCAAAATGCGGCAGAGGGTATTGTGAACTTTTTCATGGATATAACCTCATTCATCGGAGGATAAGATGGCAACCGATTCCCAAGTGCTCTCTCAAGAACAAATCGCCGATGATGCTTTGCGCTTTAAACTGGAAACCTTTGAAGGACCTTTGGATCTGCTGTTAAAGTTGATCGCAAAGAACAAAGTGGATATTATGGATATCCCCATTGTGCTGATCTTTGATCAGTATATGGAGTATATCGACCGTATGAAACGCATGGACATGGATATCGCAGGCGAATTCATTACCATGGCAGCAGAATTGATGCTGATAAAAAGCAAAATGCTGCTGCCCAAACAAAAAAACGAAGAGGAAGAAGATCCCCGCGCTGTCTTGGCTGCAGCCCTAACCGCATACAAATGCGCAAAAGAAGCTGCCGGCGAACTGAATACCCGATATGCGGTATACGGCGGCAGAATGGTCAAGGAAAGCGAAGATATCGCCCCGGACACAAGCTATGTAGCTCCGCAAGATACCGATGCTTTGATACATGCTTTCGAAAAACTCTTAAGGCGAAAAAAGCTGCAGGAAGAATCCAAAAACGCTGCACCTGCAAAAACGCTGCAAGAAATCGTTACCAAAAAAATAACCCCCATTCAGCACCGTGTATATTCTGTATTAAGACACCTGAAAAAAAACGGTTCCACACCATTTGAAGCTCTTATGCTGGCAAGCAGCACGACCCGTTCTGATCTGATCGCCTCATTTGCAGCACTATTACAACTCATCAGACGGCACTTAGTCATTATCACTGTCGATGATCCCGAAAACCCCATTTTGGAGATAAACTATGACCGAACCAAATTTAGTCCCGACTCCGCTTTCAACACAACAGCTGAAGGAAGCACTTGAGGCAATTCTCTTTGCCGCAGGTTACCCGGTTCCCTATACCAAATTAGCAGAAGCACTTGATATAGCGCCTTCCAAAATTAAAAATTTTACAAAAAACTGGCAGGAAGAGTATAATAACACTGTTGGCCGCGGAATACTGTTATTGTGTTTTGAGGATACCTGCCAACTATGTTCCAAAGAACAATACAAAGAACATATTCGTACTGCAATGGGCATTCGCCAAAGCGGGAAATTGTCTGCATCCTGCATGGAGGTTCTTGCCATTGTCGCATACAATCAGCCCGTCACCAAAGCCTTTATTGAAACTGTTCGCGGAGTAGACAGTTCCTGGGCTGTCAGTTCTCTGCTGGACAAATCCCTCATTGAAAGCAAGGGACGGTTGGATGCTCCCGGCAAACCGATTCTATATGGAACGACCCCCGATTTTCTGCGATGCTTCGGCATCAACAGTTTGGCAGATCTTCCCAATCGCCAAGAATTTGCAGGCACGCTGTCCGGTCAAGCTATGCAGTATATTGAAGAACAAAAAAGCGATAGTACCGAAAAGGAATAAAAGGAAAGATAATAATGCTGACAACACTTCTTGTAATCGGCCTTTTTTTCGCCGTTCTCCTTATACTCCTTTGTGCTCTTCTCTTTATTCCGGCGACATTACGTATTAAGTTGCACAATGCCTCACCTGATATCACACTATTCTTTTGGGGTATTCCGATTCGTATTTTTCCCAAGAAGAAAAAAATCATAAAAAAACCGACAAAGAAAAAGCCAATCACAAAAGAAGTCCCGAAACCATCTTTCTTCCTCGGTTTTGATCAGAATCCCCCTCCCCAAGATATCCTTCGGTATATTTATAATCTTCTGAATGAACTGATTGGATTTATTCAATGCGGGAAAACCAAATTGTATGCTTTAAAAATCACTCCTCCCGGTATGGATGCCGCCGAAGCTGCACTGTGCCACACCGCAATCACCGGGGGGGTTGCCGCACTGTTGGAACTCCTGGACAACCATACCAACCTTGTCATCATGTCTCGTGATGCCATTGAAACAAGCCCTAATTTTACAAACAAACATCCCTACTTTGCACTACACCTTTCACTTTCCTTTGCCCCTTATCGCGCCCTGGCATCCCTTGCACGGTTTGCGGAGCGTTTGCAAAATATCTAAAATAACGGAGGACAGCCATGACCCCTTCCAAGCAAACTGAGATCATTCAAAGCACTCTCGAACAACTCAAAGAAATTGTAGATGTCAACACCGTAATGGGCGCTCCCATTGAAACCGCAGCAGGCGTGACCATCATTCCGGTGACCAAAGTATCCGTAGGTCTTGCCACCGCAGGTCTTGACTATTTCAGCAAAAATCTACCCGAAAAACTGCAAGATAAAGAGGCTGCTAATTTTGCAGGCGGCGGAGGATCGGGTGTATCCGTACAGCCAGTGGGCTTTCTTGTAGTAAAACCCACAGGCTCTGTGGAGCTGCTTTCGGTAGCTGCTGCTTCCAACGCAAGTACCGCCACCAACATCATGGATACCGCCATTGAATTCATTGAACGCTCCCCTGAACTGATTGCGAGACTAAAAGCAGTTCTTGGCAAAAACGGCACCAAAAATGATATGTCAGAGGCAGAAAAAGCAATTTTAGAAGCCCATTCCGTAAAGGAAGAATAAAAAACGAAATCATTGGAGACCCTTGAATCAGATCATTCTTTTTTGAGGTTACCATGAAAAAATATATCGCAGTTACTTTTTTGATCTTGTTTTTGTTCTCACTGCCGGTCTTTGGCGAATCGGTATACACCGGCGCACAAGCGGCGATTCTTTGGGACGCAGATCAAAACACACCGCTCTACAACCAAAACAGCACCCAACGCCTTCCCATGGCAAGCACGACCAAAATCATGACCGCAATTGTCGCCTTGGAGCAGGGGGAGCCGGATGCGCTTGTCACTATTCCCGAAGCCGCAGTAGGCGTGGAAGGCTCCTCTTGCTATCTGCAGCAGGGAGAACAATTAACCCTTCGCTCACTGATCTATGCACTTTTATTGCAAAGTGCCAATGATGCCGCAGAAACCATTGCTTTATATATCGCGGGTGGAATTGAGGAATTTGCCCTTCTCATGAATTTGAAAGCAAATGAACTTGGGCTCCACAACACTCATTTTGACAATCCCCACGGTCTTGACAGCAAAACGCACTATACCACGGCAGAAGATTTGGCAAAACTTGCCGATTACTGTATGCAAAATCCCACCTTTTGCGAAATATGGTCCACAACGTCCATTCAACTGCCGCTTTCGCAGAAAGAAAACTGTGCCGTACTGCGTAATTTGTATAATCACAACCGTCTGCTTCGCACCTACAGCAACTGCGTCGGCGGGAAAACAGGCTATACTATGCGATGCGGCCGCTGTCTTGTGACAGCCGCCCAAAAAGATGGACACACATTGATCGCTGTCACACTCAATGACAGAAGCGATTGGTCTGATCATGTAAGACTCTACGAATACGGTTTTGAAAAAATCAACCAAAGCGAGGAAACAGCACCATGGAAAAAATCCGCTTACAAAAATATGTCTCCGACTGCGGGCTGATGTCCCGCCGTGCCGCCGAAGAAGAAATTACAAGCGGCAATTTTACCATCAACGGCATTGTTGCAACCCTTGGCGACAAAGTAGCTCCCGGGCGGGACGAAGTCTGCTATAAAGGAAAGCGCATCTATAAAAAACATTCCGACAACTATATCTATATCATGCTGAACAAACCTGTCGGATATGTCACCACGCTGTCCGATGAACAGGGGCGTCCTTGCATCACTGATTTAATGAACGGATTAAATACCCGAGTATATCCCATCGGACGTTTGGATATGTATTCCGAAGGGCTTTTACTTTTGACAAACGACGGCGCTCTGACCGAAAAACTGACGCATCCCCGTCACAGCGTTCCCAAAATATATCGCGTGCGGCTGGATTCCATGATTACCGAAGAACAGTATAAAAAACTGCTTTCTCCCATGGAGATCGAAGGCTATACCATTGAACCGGTCTACTGTGAGGTATTAAAACGCGAGGAAACCAAAACAATTTTGCAAATGACCCTCTATGAGGGCAGAAACCGCCAGATCCGCCGCATGTGCGACCAAGTCGGTCTGCACGTGCGGGGATTGAAACGTATCGCCATTGGCGATATTCGTCTGGGAACCCTAAAACCGGGGCAATGGAAATACCTGAGTCACGAACAAATTCAATATTTAAAGAGTATATAATTATGTTAAAAATTCTAGCTATTCAAACCAAAGAAGCGCAAAAAGCGCTAAGCGACGCCTGCGGCGTTACATATATCCCCACCGACATGGCATACACCATTCAAGTTGACGAAATAGACATTGGTATTATTCCCTTCTATATCAAAGGACAGGAAGGGTATATCCGCAGTGTTACCCTGAAGCCGGGCATTGTTGATTTTGAAGCACAGTTCATCGGCGGCAGAGGGTGCATGAATTTCATTGACCTCTGCGGTGCCCACGATTGCTACCTGCTGGATCCGGGTGACGGGAGTGACAAGTACCGCCTTGCCATCGCCCTCGGATTCAAACCAAATAATGAAGGTAAATGGTATATGAACCTGCGGGGCTTCTTCGAAGACCCTTGCAAGCACGAAAACCAATAAGAGGTGTATCGTGGCTTATGTTTTTATGCATAAAAAAACTTTTGCGCTGTCCTATGGAGGCTGTGGCACGCTGACCACATCCAAAAACGGGAAAGAGTACACGTATGATATACGCAATGATTTTATCGAGGTGGATGAACTGATCGCCATCCCCGTGCAAATGCTCAACCGAAAGGGTTATACAACCGCTTGTTGCTGTGCAGGTCACGCACCCGGGCATCTGTTTCCCATTCCCGAAATTAAAAACGAAGCAATAACCGTGATAGAGTATTCATGGGATCCCTGGTGTACGACAACCTACATAACCTTTGACAAAGAGTATGACTTCCCTTTTTTGCCCGAAGGCTTTACCAAACAAAAGAACAAGATTTTCAAAGAATACCAAAAAATTGAGGACGCCGAATGGCAAACCATGCTTGCCATCATGGAAAGCGCCCAAACGCTCCACAACTGGGCAGAAGCACTGCCTGCCATCAAACAATAACACAAAAGCGATGTGAACGAAACATTCACATCGCTTTTTCATTGTATTTGAGAAAACCAAGATCCATCAGTTTTTTGCCCACAAGCAGTGATTTGGCAGTAACGCCTCTGTTTTTGCAAAAGTCCGCAATGGCATCGCCGTCGGGATGCATGGAAAGATCCCCTGCGAAATACAGTGTATCTCCCAAACAAAACGCCGTACCGCCGATAAAGCCGTAATCGTAACCGGGTAGTTCAATGAAGCCGGGGCGAATGCGCAGTACTGCAATCCCCTTTTTCTCTGCCGCCAAGGCAATAGAGCTGTCCGATGTAACAATGGCATCTTCACTTACCTTGAGTGCCGAACAGGCGGCATAGCCTTGTTTGACAGGCACAACCGTACGTCCCGCAAGGATCTCCGGGCAGGTATATTGAGGAAGACAAAAAAGAAATTTCCCCACCGAGAGGGCATCCATGCCAATATCGCCGGGATAGCGGTTTTCTGCGGAATAATTGGTTACCACTACAGGCATACCGACAAACAACTTTTCATTCTCCGTGTAATAATCTTGATACACCAACAGTTTTCCGCCTAAGTCATACAGCAACATATCGGGATGCGCAGATACAGGCTTCGGCAATAAGCGATACAACGGAAGCATGATTGGCTTTACACCAAGGGCAGCAATTGCCAAAAGGAGTTCTTTTGGTGTACGGTTATCTAAAAACAAAGAAAGCCGTCCTTCTGCATTTGCAAAAGACAGCTCTTTGTTTCTTTGTTTTTCGCGGCTCACGCACGCTCAACCTTGCCGGAACGCAGGCAACGAGAGCAGACATACACAGTCTTGTGGGTACCTGCTTCAACTACCTTAACTCTGCGAATATTGGGCTTATAGGTTCTGTTGGTTTTACGGTTAGAGTGAGAAACATTGTGACCGAACACAACGCCCTTTCCGCACACTTCACACTTTGCCATTTGAGTGCACCTCCATTTATCGAGAAATAATTTTCTTTCTTACAGTCACGGCTGATATTATAACACAAATTTACCCGAAAAGCAATACCCTTTTCAAATTTTTTCTGTGTTTTGTTCTTTTTTCTTTTTCTTAAACAGATAGGTCTTGCTTTCTTGGCGGTTGTAAAGCCGCTTGATATTGCTTCTATGCAAGAATATTACAAAGCATGCGATCATTACCGAGATAATTGCCACATGTAGCGGCAATGCCTGACCGACGCCAACCAGATCGCGATGTCCAACTCCGTAAAAACGGGATAGAATAACGGGATAGAACAGCATGGCCATAATTGCCGAAAGCGATACATATTTGGTAAGTAAGAACACCAGGGCAAAAATCGAGAACAAGAATAGAAATACCATAGGTTCCAGCATTAATATTACCGCCGCAGTGCAAGCAACACCTTTTCCACCCTTAAAACGGTAGAAAACAGGGAATGCATGTCCTACAATACAAAACATGGCTGCAAAATAACCGCCCATGTCTCCCACAAGCAGAATGCCAATCAAAACCGATATAACAGCTTTACCGAAATCACCAAGCAAGGTCAGCAATGCTGCTTTTTTACCAAAGGTACGCAACATATTGGTCATACCCGCATTACCGCTTCCGTGATTTCTGACATCATCTTTATACTTGCGGCCGGAAATAAATGTTGCAAAATTTACACTTCCCAACATATATGCCATCAAACAGCAAAGCACCAATGTAACTTCATATTGGGGAGAGGAAGAGCGAGATACCAAAATCACATTACTCTCCGGAACATCTTCGTATAAAGGCATGTTATAGGTATGCTTTTCAAACGTACCAAATATACGCGTTACCAATCCGCCATAATAGCGGAGCGAGTGATATGAAAATGCAGGAGGATCCACTTCCTTAGATTCAATAATTTCCAGCTCATCGGCATTTTTTTCTTGCGCATAAGCAGTCATTCCTACGCTCAGAAAAATAGTGAATATCAAACAGATGGATAAAGCCAAACATAACAATCGATTCATTTTCATGCCTTTTCGTCTCCTTTTTGTCGAATGATCAGTTTAATGGGAGTTCCCGCAAAACCGAACACTTGTCTTAACTGATTTTCAATATAACGCTGATAGGAGAAATGGAACAATTCCGCACTGTTGCAGAAAATTACAAACTGCGGCGGCTTAACACCGGTTTGTGTCATATAATAAATCTTGAGATACCGTCCCTTGTCGGAAGGCGGTTGCACACGGGCAACCGCATCGGTCAACACGTCATTGAGCATACCGGTGGAAATACGGGTTGCATTTTGGTTGCTGACCGCATTGATCATATCAAACAGTTTATGCACTCTTTGTCCTGTTTTGGCGGAAATAAAAAGTAATGGCGCATACGTCATATAGGAAAAATGCGTATATACATCGGTTTCAAATTGACGCGTAGTGGAATTATCCTTTTCCACCAGATCCCATTTATTAATGACGAAAATAGATGCCTTGCCCGCTTCGTGCGCAAGTCCGGCAATCTTTTCATCCTGTTCCGTCACGCCTTCATTACCGTCAATGATAATTAAGCAGACATCTGCACGGTCAATCGCCATTTTAGCACGCAGTACACTGAATTTTTCCACGCGGTCCTCCACCTTACTCTGGCGACGGATGCCGGCGGTATCAATAAAAATATATTTTCCGCTTTCATTCTCTACGCGAGTATCAATTGCATCGCGAGTGGTGCCTGCAATATCAGAAACGATCAACCGATCTTCACCCAATATGCGGTTAATGAGCGAGCTCTTGCCCGCATTTGGCTTGCCGATAACAGCAACACGAATTGCATCATCTTCTTCCTCTTCCTTTTCGGCATCAGGAAGCAGCCGACAGATCTCATCAAGCAGATCACCTGTACCGGTACCGTGCGTAGCAGACAGCGCAATCAAATCATTTTCAAAACCGAGCTCATAAAACTCATAAAATTCAGCAGGAACATCTCCCACTCCATCCACTTTGTTTACACAGGGAATCACAGGGGTCCCGCTTTTTTGCAACATAACTGCGATATCGCGGTCATCTGCCGTAAGTCCTGCCGACAATTCTGTAATAAATACGATCACATCTGCGGTATCGATAGCAATTTGCGTTTGCATACGCATATGACGAAAAATAATATCGTCGCTTTTTGGCTCAATACCACCGGTATCAATCATCATAAATTCTCTGCCATTCCATGTGCAGTCGCAGTAAATTCGGTCTCTGGTAACCCCGGGTGTATCTTCCACAATGGAAATACGTTCGCCTGCCAATCTATTGAACAAGGTGCTTTTTCCAACATTGGGGCGTCCCACAAACGCTACGATCGGTTTAGACATAATTTATACCTCATCATATTTTTTGCATATTCAGATCCAAATACATCAGATCATGCAAGAATCGCAGAAATCAGTTCTGCTCCTTGATTTTCACATTCCTGAACAGGAACACCCAAAATTTGTGACAGTTCGCCGGGAGTCATGCCGTCAAGAAATACATCCCGCGCCGCACGCAGTGATACAGCGGGAATGATCAGTTTTTCACCCAATTCTTTGCCCATTAGTTGATCTCTTATATCACAACCACATAAAAGTCCGGCTACGGTAATATTCTCACCGAAAAAGACATTTTGAATTGGGTAAACCCTGATTTTCAGGGTGGAACTGCGCTCCATTAACCGCACTGCCAATCCTCTGATATATTCAGCCGCCGCCATGCCGGTCACAATCGATACATCCCGCGGTTTTGACAAATCATAATCGTTTGACAAATACATCAGTTCATCTTCAAACTCATCTTCCATACTTCGCATAAGACCCACACCGTTTTCAATCTGCAAATAGGATTCATAGTACTGCGCATCGGGAATGGGTAATTCGCCCTTGACGTACAATTCATCGGCGCAATAGATCAGTCTGGTTCCGTTTTTTTTGTAGAATGTATCTCCAAAAGCGTTGACTTGTTCAATGATCCGGCGGCACTGCACTTTGGTGTGCGGAACAAGCGGATACAGTCCTTCTCTATGGCAGGTAAGTCCGGCAGGAACCACCGAAACGCTTTCCACCATGGGATAAAGTTCCCCCAGATCGCACATGGAACGCTCCAGTTCTTCGCCGTCATTCAAATCGCGGCAAATCACCAGCTGGCAATTCATACGAATACCTGCCTTCGCCAAACGCCGCATGATCGGCATCAAATCTGCCGCTGCGGGATTTTTCATCATTTTCACCCGCAACTCGGGGTTTGTGGTATGAACAGAAATATTAATAGGGCTGATATGCATTTCAATAATGCGGTCAATATCACGTTTGCTCATATTGGTCATGGTGATATAATTCCCCTGCAAAAAGGAAAGTCTTGCATCATCATCCTTAAAATACAGAGTTTCACGCATCCCTTTGGGAAGCTGATCAATGAAGCAAAACACGCATTTATTGCGGCAAAACTGCTTTTTATCCATCAAATAGGTAGCAAATTCCAAACCAATATCATCATACACGCCTTTTTTGATAGAAAACGTAAGAAGTTCGGGGCCGCGATGTATAAACAGATCGATCTGCTTTTCCGCAAGGTAAAAGCGATAATCGAGCACATCCGCAATATCATGTCCGTTGATGGAAAGGAGTATATCCCCCGGCAAGATACCTGCCCGTTCTGCAGATGAACCTTTTTCAATACTTTGAATTGTAACCACGAAGACGCTCCTTTCTCTCATTATATACAATCAAATCACTACTCTGTCCGATTAAAAAAACTAGGTGGAACCGCTAGCGGATCCACCTTCATTTTTTGGCTTAAGCTTCTTTCTCGATAACTACCTTGCCGTTGTAAGTTCCGCACACTCTGCAAACTCTGTGAGACAAGTTAAACTCGCCGCACTTCGGGCACTTCGCCATCTGAGGAGCATCCAGCTTCCATACATTGGAACGTCTTTTGTCACGTCTCGCCTTGGAGACTTTCTTCTTCGGTACTGCCATTACCTACACCTCCTTGTAAGCTATCGCATTTATAATATCATGTATTACCCAGTTTTTTACGAATCTCATCCCACATGGGATTGGATTCCTTGGTGACACAATCACAAGAACCTTCATTCAAGTCCTTCCCGCAGGTCATACAAAGCCCTTTGCAATCTTCTTTACACAAATGCTTTGATGGGAACGATAAAACCACTGCTTCCTGCAAGGCTTTGTCCAAATCCAACATCCGATTCCGAACGATCACATAATCATCATTGTCCTCGTTCTCCAGAGTATCCTCCAAAGCCACTGTCTTGTTAAAATCCAACTCCATTGTTCGTGCAATGGGAAGAAGACAGCGGTCGCAGACCGTTTCATATGGGATCTTTACTGTCAGCGCCAATGCAATGTAGCCGGCCATATCACGAATCGTGCCAAGAACACGGACCGGTTCGGGAAACACTACACTGGGAAAACTTGCTTCGATTGTGAGTGGGTAGTCAAATGCAAGTTCTTTCTTTTCGCCTTTCAGAATAGGGAGCATATCAATCTTCATTGTTCGCCCTCGCTTAGACCATAATGTCACAAATAGTATTATAGCTTGCATTCTTCGATTTGTCAAGTGTTTTCTCTATTTTTTTCTGCATTTTTTATCATTTAAAGTGCACGTCTGAGGATCTGCATGATCTTTTTTTCTTCTCTGGAAATCTTAACCTGAGAAAGACCCAAAAGCTGTCCTGTACGCTGTTGAGAGAGATCTTTTATATATCTTAAATACACAATACGCTGTTGTAACGGTTCCAGCGCAGCGATTGCCTGCCGCAGTGCTAATCGATCGGTTATACTGTCCACGGGATTGTTGGGATCGGGCAATAATTCCTCCAAGGTAATACCATCCTCACCATCCCCCACTTTTTCATCCAGTGAACGTGGTGCAGCAGTTGCCGCCAGTGCCGTTGCCGCTTCTTCCGGTGTAATGCCGATATTCTGACAAATCTCAGTCATCTGGGGTTCCCTTCCTTTTTCTTTGAGAAAGCGTTCCCTTTCCCGTAGAATAGCTAAACTTTGCTCTTTTGCCTTGCGCCCAACCTTAACCGGACCGTCATCCCGCAAATGTCTGCGTATTTCCCCGGTAATAAGCGGAACCGCATAGGTAGAAAAAACTGTATCATAGGAAAAATCAAAGCTCTTTGCCGCTTTTATCATGCCGATAACGCCGATCTGTACCAGGTCTTCATATTCGGTGCCTCTGTCCTTAAATCTTAGCGCTATACTGCGCACAAGTCCCATATTTTCTTCTACAAGACAAGCAAGGGCATCCTCATCGCCTTGTGCAATCTTTTTTAAGTATTCCGGGTTTCGGTCATGTTCCGCCAAAACGATCGCTCCTTTCGGACAGTATCATCGGTTACCTTCCGATAGTTTCTTAATCAGCGTCACCGCTGTTCCCTTCCCCGGTGTAGTTTTTAGTTTTAAAGAGTCAGAAAAGCATTGCATAATAGCAAATCCCATGCCGCCGCGTTCACCGCTTTGATCGGTGGTATACAGCGGTTCCATACACTTTTCGGGTTCAGCCATGCCGCACCCCTTGTCCTTAATGCACATACGAATGCTTCTGTCGGAATACAGTTTGACATTTATGTATACCTTTCCCCCGCCGGAATCCTTATATGCATGCACTACGCAATTGGTCACTGCTTCCGAAAGTGCCGTGCGCAGATCCGCTAATTCCTCAAGCGTCGGATCCAGTTGTGCCAAAAAAGCGCATACCGCCTGTCGGGCAAAGCCTTCATTTCGGCTATACGCAGGGAAAGCAAGGTCCATTTCATTGATCTTTTCTTTTTTCATTCTGCTTCTCCTCCATTCTGTCACTTTGTTTGATCTCAATCAGTCGGTTCACTCCTGCCAAACGCAGGATTTTTTCAATTTCCGCAGTGGGATCTTGCAAGATCAAAGTTCCGCCGAGATCCTTCATTTTGGTATATCTGCCAAGTATCAGCCCCAAGCCGGAGCTATCCATAAAATCCAAATTCCCAAGGATGATCACCGTAACCTTCGGACGGTGAAAAAAGATGTCCTCATCCATTTTTTCACGTATCGCTTTTGCAGTATGATGATCGATCTCTCCCATCAACCGAAAATGCAGGATACCATTATAAAATTCACTTTTCACATCAGCATTTTGCATACAAATCTCCCTGCCGCCGCAGACGGCACAATTGATAAAAATGTTATTGATCGGTCAAAGCCCAAGATTGGCTTTTGACCGAAATCAAAAAGGTGGTACCATTACAGTACCACCTTTTGGGTGCGTATTTTGTTATATTGCGTCGCTTAACGCTTGATTTTTTGAATAGCAGCTTCCAGAGACACCAGCGTATCCTTATATTTGGCCAGTTTAGCCTTCTCGCCTTCAATAACAGCGGCAGGCGCTTTTGCCACAAAACCTTCATTGGAAAGTTTCTTTTCGATACGCAGAATTTCGCCCTCGGTCTTTTCCTTTTCCTTATTCAGGCGTGCCAGTTCCTTTTCAAAATCAACCAAATCACCCATGGGGATATATACTGTCGCCGCGTCGGTCACCAACTGTACAGCACTCTCATCCGAATATTCCGCAGGATATTCCACAGTGGAAGCGGATGCCAATTTCTCAAAGAACTTGGTAGATTTTTCGTTAAATACGTCTGCACGCGCCGAAACAATGTACAAAGACGCCTTCTTAGAGGGAGGCACATTCATTTCTGCACGGCGGTTACGAATAGCACGAATCACCTCGATCAGCTTTTCCATACGCTCCTCATCTTCCGGGAGGCAGAAGGCATCACACTTTGTGGGATACTTCGAAATCATAATGCTTTCTGCGGTATCCTTAGCGGTGTGAGGCAGACTCTGCCATATTTCTTCGGTGATGAAAGGCATAAACGGATGGAGCAGTTTGAGCGTTTCGCCCAGCACATAGGCAATGACATTCTGTGCCACCAAATTGCTTTCGCTTCCCTTGTCGGCAAAGCGAGGCTTGAGCAGTTCGATATACCAGTCGCAGAATACATCCCAAATGAAGTCATACAACTTGGCAAGAGCAACACCCAGCTCAAACTTGTCAAGATTTTCACTCACCTCTCCGGCAAGAGTGTTGAACTTGGAAAGGATCCACTTGTCTTCGGTCTCCAGCTTATCGGCAGTTGGCAGGTTCACCTCGTCAATTTCCAAATTCATGAGAACGAATCTGGCAGCATTCCATACCTTGTTGTTAAAGTTTCTGGCAGCTTCTATCTTTTCATCCGAGAAACGCATATCATTTCCGGGGCTGTTACCGGTGGCAAGGGCAAAACGCAGAGCGTCAGCTCCATATGTGCCGATAATTTCCAGGGGGTCAATACCGTTGCCCAGCGACTTGGACATCTTTCTGCCCTTGGCATCGCGCACCAGGCCATGAATAAACACGGTGGAGAAGGGCTTTTCTTTCATACATTCCATTCCCATGACGATCATACGGGAAACCCAGAAGGGGATGATATCGTAACCGGTGACAAGGGTGGAGGTGGGGTAATAGAAGGAAAGATCCTCTGTGTTTTCGGGCCATCCGAGCGTGGAGAAGGGCCAGAGTGCGGAGGAGAACCAGGTGTCCAGCACGTCATTTTCCTGACGCATTTCTTTGCCGCACTTAGGACAGCAAACGCCACTCTCACGGGAAACCACCATTTCGCCGCATTCATCGCAGTAGAAGGCGGGAATACGGTGACCCCACCAAAGCTGACGGGAAATGCACCAGTCGCGGATGTTACGCATCCAGTGCAAATAGATCTTAGAGAAACGGTCGGGCTCAAAGCAAATGGTGCCATCCTCTACTACTTCGATTGCCTTCTTGGCAAGGGGCTCCATTTTCACAAACCACTGATCGGAGGTAATAGGTTCCACAGTGGTGCCGCAACGGTAGCAGGTGCCTACATTGTGGGCATGGGGCTCGGTCTTAACAAGCAGTCCCTGTGCTTCCAAGTCTTCAACGATTGCCTTTCTTGCTTCATAGCGGTCCATGCCGGAGTATCTGCCGTAGCCTGCGGAAATGGTGGCATCGTCGTTCATGACACGGATCTGCTCCAGACCATGGCGTTCGCCCACCATAAAGTCGTTGGGGTCGTGGGCAGGGGTGATCTTCACACACCCGGTACCAAAGTCTTTTTCTACGTACTCGTCGGCAATGACAGGGATCTCTCTGCCAACCAGGGGCAGAATCAGCATCTTGCCGATCAGATCCTTGTATCTTTCATCCTCGGGATGTACTGCCACAGCAGTATCGCCAAGCAAAGTTTCGGGGCGGGTGGTGGCAATTTCCACAAAACGGTCAGAATCCTTTACGGGATAGTTAATATGCCAGAATGCGCCCTGTTGATCTTCATAGGAAACCTCCGCATCCGAAAGAGCGGTCAGACAACGGGGACACCAGTTGATGATGCGGTGACCGCGGTAGATCAGTCCTTTTTCATACAGCGAGCAGAATACTTCCTTGACTGCCTTGGAACAGCCTTCGTCCATGGTGAAGCGTTCTCTTGTCCAGTCGCAGGAGGAACCCAGCTTCTTTAACTGATTGATAATGCGGCTGCCGTACTGATGCTTCCAGTCCCAAACTCTTTCCAAGAACTTATCTCGTCCCAGGTCATAGCGGGTAATGCCCTCTGTTTTGCGAAGATGCTCTTCCACCTTGATCTGAGTAGCAATACCCGCATGGTCAGTACCGGGCAGCCACAGGGTGTTGTAGCCCTGCATTCTTTTGTGACGGATCAGAATATCCTGCAAAGTTTCATCCAGCGCGTGCCCCATGTGCAGCTGACCTGTTACGTTGGGGGGCGGGATCACGATGGTAAAGGGATCTCCTCCCTTTTTAGGATCGGGCGTGAAATAACCTTTTTCACACCATTTGTTGTAAAGTCTGTCCTCGATCTGACTCGGATCGTAGGTCTTTTCCAATTCTTTTCTCATTTCAATCTCCATTTATATGATTCTCTATCAATTTATAAAAAAGAGCACTGCTCTTTTCAAATCATTTTTCAGTTTTAAAGTTTTGAAGGTGTCGGAAACTTTTTCAAAAGTTTCTGACTTCTCATTGCCTTAAAATAAAAAAACTCCGACTCCCGAAAAAAATCAGGACGCCGAAGCGCGGTACCACCTGCATTCTATGCAAAACATTTGCATAGCACTTGTGCGTGCTGTAACGGGCACTCCCGTCGGGTTCTACCGGGCACAAAAGCCTTTCTTCCCGCGCCTTCGAAACGACTTCCCTTCCCGTATCAGAGGACTTCTCACCAACCGTCCCTCTCTTTGCCGACCGTCAAAAGGTACTACTTTTCATCAACGACCTTATCATTGTAGCATGGGTTTTGCCGTTTGTCAAGGGGAAAGTTTCATCTTTAGAAGAATCTTCAATAGACTTTTTTATTTCAAGGGGTTTACAACAGGGCTGTTTTGTGGTATAATAAGTATTGCCAAACAAAAACGAATAACGGTATGTGGATAGGCTCGCTATTTTATAGGGGGCTTTGTTTGCTACCCATTTTTACATGAGCGCTTATGAGTTGCGAAAAAACGCAAACTCCCCGGTGCTCGTGTGGAAAGTCATATCCATTATCGTATCGCGTTTTTGTTTGGCGACAATTGGAGTTTGCGTTTTTTGAGTGCGCTGACTTCTCTTGATGTCCCATAACGAAGGTTTCAAAAAATAGTGGTAAAGACAATCGATACAGTATATCGCAAATATTTATTTGAATGGAGATACTGTAATGAAAACATT
>SVRY01000022.1 GCA_015064585.1 Oscillospiraceae bacterium | reverse complement strand
AAAAGTGTTTCTGCCTCGGCAGGCGGTGTTGGATCAATACCGTCATCTGCCAAAACCGGCGAAGGAAAGACCGTGAACACCGATAAGAGCACGGAGAACAAGAGCAGCAGCGCCGTGCGGCGGGGGGGCAAATTTTGGCAATTTTCTGCCACAGATCGATCTCATGGAAATTCCTCCTTTATATTGTATTTTTAAATAATCAAAAAGCGCCCTGCGTGCCCGAAAAACGGGTACTGCGGGCACTTATGTGTCGAATATGATTCGGTTTTATTTTCCATTTTTATTATATCATTCTTTTTTAACAATGTCAATATATTTTCTTTCTCGGCGTTTGTTTATTTTGCAAATAAATTATAAACAAATTGGCAAGCGGCAGCCTGATACCTTTTGGGTAAAAGCTGCCGCTTATTCCTATTCTTTGCTAAGTAAATGATCATCGCCCTTGTTTTCCTATTTACATAGCTCTTTTATTTCAAAAAGGTCTTTTTCCAGGGAATCATGCAAGCAAGACAAAGAACCATCCCCAGCGCCGCTACGATCACCCACAATACAAGCGTTACACTCCAACCAAATTTTTCGGTAAGCAGAGCTGTACCATAGGTGGATAGCGCACTGCCGATATAGGTGCAGGCATTGAGAACACCGGAAACAGTAGATACTCTGCCCGTGTCTCTGAAAAAGGGAGGAAGCATACAAATAAGGATCAAGTTAACGCCATGCATACACCCTGTCAACAGTGCGGAAAACAGTACCGACAAAATCGCATTGGTTCCCGAAACCATGTTCAAAAGCAGCGCTCCCACAGCCCCCGCGCCAAAAAATATCGCCGCGCCGAGAAGAGGTGCTCCCGGCTTCATGCGGTATACCATTGCCGCCAGCTGTAAGCATATAATGCCGAATATAGGCAGTACCACACCGGTCAAAATCGAAACTGCACTGCCGAGATGATAGGTTTCCCCAATATATGAAGGCATCCAGGTAGTAACGCCGTCTCTGAGCAGTCCCTGCAATACAATGGCTATCAAAATACCGATCATCCAAAAGCCAAACAGCCTTTTACCGCCCGACACATTTTCAATACTGTTCTTTTGGCGTTTGACAGGCGCAACATCATAACCGGCAAACTGCCAAATAACAAACATCAAAACACCCATTGCCGCCGAAAAGAAAAACACAGATTTCCAGCCCGTAAAGGAAATAAATACCGGTGCGAGCAGGTATACAATGATCGTACCAAAGGAGCTGCCCCAGGAAACCATCACCGAAACCCTGCTGTAATCTTCCATAGACAAAAGCCCTGTCATTAAGCGCACCAGCGGCGGCCACATAAACGACTGAGCAAAGCCGTTGACACACCAAATAAACAGCATTTGATAGGGAGAATCACAGAACGGGATCAAAATGTTCATGGATGCAGATAGTAAAAGACCAATCGACAATAGCTTTTTGGGAGAAAAATGATCGCCCAAAATACCGCTTACAATCTGCCCTGCGCCATATGTAATAAAACTACCGGTGAGTGCCATGGACAGCATGGATTTTGACTGCCCTGTAGCTATTACCATTTCGGATATAATAGCACCGTAATTGATTCTGGTAATATAGCTGACCATATAAACAAGCGTAAACAGTAGTGCCAGCTTGTTTACCGACTTTTTATCCGTGATCATATTCTGCCTTCTTTACTTTTTGTATAATAATACGTTATCATAACACAACATGTGGGTAAAGTCAAGCAATAAAACAACATTTCGCAAAAAGAGCATCGGCAGTACCTTGATTTTGACAAGAAGGACTGCCGAATGCTACATTTTATTCGTTTACTGCGTCGCCTCGCACGATGATCTCGGTCAGGTGGTAGCCGCAGTTGGCATTGTGATAGGTTCCGTAAATACGAATATAACGAATAGGCGTTTTTTGCATATCCTCACTGAGGGTCAGAGTATAACCCTCGGCAGTAGATTTGCCGTTGTCGGTCTTGCCGCCAAGGGCAGTCCAATTGTCAATGGATTTTCCGCTATCGTCGGTGGCGTAAGCATCCCATTTGTAGGTACGGGAGGCGGCTATCAAATTGATCGCCTGAATGGAATCCACAAGGCAGAGCTTGCCAAGATCAATCTGCACATAGCATTGACCGTCAATACCGTAAGCAGGTCCTGCCACGTTTGCCGCCCAATAGCCCAGATCAAAATATTCTTCGGTAGAACCGTCATGCAAGCGGCTGACAGTATCACCGTCACCGTCGGTGACGGTGGCGCCCAGCATCAAATTGTTCATATTCGATACCTGCATACCGTACACATATACCTCGCTTACCGCAAAACTGTCGGGCGTGGAGGCGTATGTGCCGTAAATGCGGATATAGCGGAAGCTGTCATCCTTCAGGTTCGCAGGCAAAATTACGGTATAGCCCGCATCCCCTGCGGCTTTTTCATTTGTCTTTTCGCCAATCTTTACCCATTTATCAATGGGGAGATCTTTATCCATGGTAGCATACGCTTCCCACTTATAAACACCGCCCTTAGGCTGAGTCACGTTAAAGGCGTGCAAATAGCAGCCTTCCTTCAAATCAATATCCACATAACAGCCGTCCGTGCCCTCTGCCCACTTGCCAAGATCGGTGGATTCCGACAGCAAACGGTCCTTCAGCGTCTTGATGACATTGCCCGCAGCATCGGTAACTGCCATACCGCTGCTCAAATCTATCATAGTGGGCGCTGCCTTTTCACCAAACACCTTGATTTCGGCAATCGGGTAATCCTTTGCCGCGCTGTTATAGGTGGCATAAATACGAATATAACGAAGACCCTGGGCTTTTACCGCATCGGTCATTTCCACCGTATATCCCGCACCCGTGCTGGCGCTGTCATCGGTCTTTTCGCCGATCTTTATCCAATTCCCAATCGGGAGTGTAGGGTCAGCGGATGCATAGGCAGTCCACTTGTAAACATTTTTGCTTGTCAGGCCGTTGATAACAGACAAAGAGGAAAGATTATAATCATATCCCAGATCTATTTCAATATAATCTCCCTTTGTTCCCTCTGCCCATTTACCAAGGGTTTCGCCTGTCTTTTTCATACCGTCTGAAAGGGCTGTCAACTCCTTGCCGCTATTGTCCTTGATCAGCGAACCGCTTGCCACGCTGGAAGGACGCATTACGCCGGTGGCATAGATCATATTGTGGTCGGAATTTCCGTTGGGAAGATACGAAGGTTCGCCAAAGGTAAAATCATCCACAGAGTATATGATATTGTCAATACAGGTTTTCTTGGAGGGGAAGGTATACACGAAGAATTCCTCGCTGTTTACCATGCCCACATTGTCCAGCGCATAGTATTCCGCCAAAGAGGAAATATTGAAATCTCCTACCAAAATGCAACGGTCATGCGCCGAAAGAACCTGATTAACATAGTTAAACTGCTCTGCGCGGATATCGTCTGCTTCATACGACAGATGTGTTACAAAGAAATTAACAGTAGTCCCATTTACATCAATGGCGCTGCGTCCCAACACACGGGCTTCCTTCCCGCGGGTATTCAGCGGAAAGCTTTCACTTTCAAGGATAGGATATTTACTGAGAATAGCACTGCCGTATTCTCCTCCCTGCAAATTGATAGCTTTGAAGAAGGCATAATACTTATACCCCGTCATCTCAGAAAGAGTCTTCATGGTGTCAATACTGCCCGAACGGGTGCAGTTTTGGTCTACCTCTTGTAGCCCCACGATGTCCAGATCGTGATCTACAATATCCTTGGCAAGCATGAACATTTTGTGGTCAACTTCTCTGCCGTTGGCGATATTGTAAGAACCGATTTTCAGTGTGATAGGCTCGGCATCCAAATCGTCTTTTGAGGGTCCTACAGTAGGTTCATCTCCGCCCTGTTCTTGATCCTCAGGATTCAGATCATTTTGGGAATTATTCTTTTTTCCACAGGCAGCAAATGTCAAAGCCAGCATAGTAACTGCCATAACAGCTGCCAAAATGCGCAAAAAACTATTTGTACTGTTCATAAAAGTACTCCTTTCAATTTATATATATTTTCATTTTAAATACATTCTATTTGTTTGATAACAGGCTCCAGATATTCTTCGCATACCACACTGCCGCCTTTGTCCAACATCCAAACGATCTTTTCATCATCGGGGGTCTTTTCGGGCTTTTTCTCGATTTGATTTTTCAGTATCCTACGCATGATCTTCATCATAAATTTATTCATGCCGTGCAGCTTCTGCATATCAAAACCGCCTTGCAAGGTAAACAGCGGTACCTTTTCGTCAATGGCATTCATTTTCCGAACCTCCTCCAATTGAGAACCGCTGGTTCCAAGACAAACGCCGCACACAAGTAAAATGCGGAATTTCTTTGCCGCCGTCTTATAACCCTTTACCATGCTTGCCATCAGCCAGCCAAGATACACAATCTCGGTGCCATCGGGCAATGCAGTCAATGCCTGCTCCAGAGAATATACCTTAAGTTTTGTTTTTTCACCCAGCTTCTTTGCATACTTAGCAGTGTTCCCCGTTTCAGATGTATATACAATTGCTTTAATCTGCATTTATCACGCCTCGCTTTCTTTTATATTCTAGCATATACCGAAACAGAATGCAAGATTCTTTTGGTTTTTCAAAGGAAAAACATTGACTTTGTTCAAAAAAATGTCTATAATAAAAAAGAAAAATAGCCGATTGCAAAAGTGAGCAGCTGATAATAAAATCCGTTTTTTCGGAGGCTTTGCCTCCAAAAAACAGCTTTTAGAGAAGAAAAACAAGTCCGCACGCTGAAGGGGGGTGTCAAAAATCTTTGATTTTTGACAGCGGCGATAAGCGAGGGCGTTCCCACCGCGCGGTTATCAATTGTAAAACACAGTTTTATAATTGGCTAAAAAAGTAAGGAGAAGTAAAAACTTGAAAACGATTCTCTTTGATTTGGACGGCACACTGCTGCCCATGCATCAAGAAACCTTTCTAAAAACCTATATGGGAAAATTAGTTGCCGAAATGGGTCCCTACGGGTATGAACCGAAAAAACTCATGCAAACCATTATGCTGGGTATAGAAGCTATGGTAAAAAACGACGGAAGCCAAACCAACGAAACAGCCTTTTGGGATACATTTACATCTGTTTACGGTAAAGAATCCAAAAACGATCTACCAAAATTTGAAGCTTTTTATCAAAACACCTTCCCTACGGTGAAATCCGTCTGCGGATTTGATCCCATGGCAAATGAGGTAATCAAAGATGCCAAAGCGCGCGGCTACCGCGTAGTGCTCGCCACCAACCCCATGTTTCCCGACATGGCAACCGATGAAAGAATCCGCTGGGCAGGACTGGACCGCTCGGATTTTGAACTGGTAACCACCTATGAAAACTGCACCACCAGCAAGCCCAATCCCGCATACTATTTGGATGTGGCAAAACGGGTGGGGGCCGACCCCAAAGACTGTTTGATGGTTGGCAACGATGTGGGCGAGGATATGATCCCTGCTGAGTCGGTGGGTATGCAGGTGTTTTTGCTAACCAAATATATGATAAATAAAGACAGCATTGATGTTTCTCGCTATCCCAGAGGAAATTTCGTGGATTTGTTATCTTTCATTCTATAAACCAATTGACAAATTAGCCGATATTTGTTAGAATATCCGATGGAAAAAGCGTTTTTGAGGTAATTTATGGAATTTGTGGCGACCTGCCTGTTTGGGCTTGAAAAATTTGTGGGCGAGGAGATCGATGCGCTGGGCTATAAACGCCTTTCTACCATTGACGGCAGAGTAACCTTTGAAGGTCCCATATCTGCCATTGCCGCCTGTAATATCCGTTTGCGCACCGCAGAGCGCGTCTTTATAAAGCTGGGCAGTTTTTTTGTAGGCGGCGAAGATGCATTTGAGCGTCTGTTCGAAGGAACCCGCGCGCTGCCTTTTGAAGCATTTATCGGACGTGATGATTCCTTTCCTGTCACAGGCCATTCGGTGAAAAGCCGTTTGACCTCCATTCCTGCCTGTCAAGGCGTGGTACAAAAAGCAATTGCCAAACGATTGGAGCAGGTCTATCACCAATCCTGGTTCTCGGGCGGAAATCTGACCTACCCTGTGGAATTCTTCATTTTAAATGACGAAGCCACCATTATGATCGATACAACCGGAACCGCTCTTCACAAAAGAGGCTACCGCCCCGCATCCAATGCCGCACCGCTGAGAGAAACCCTGGCAGCGGCATTGTGCAAGATCGCCCGTCCCCGTGAAAATGTATTGTTCTGGGATCCTATGTGCGGCAGCGGCACCATTGCCATTGAAGCAGCGCTACTCATGACAAATACCGCGCCCGGACTGAAAAGGTCTTTTCTTTCGGAAAAGTATCCCTTTATCGGACAGGCCATCTGGCAGGAAGCAAGAGAGACGGCAAAAGCATCCATTCGCACCGACTGTGCCTTTGAAGCCTACGCGTCCGATATTGATCCCGAATGTGTGGCGCTGACAAGGGCAAATGTCAGCCGTGCAGGCATGGACAAGTACATCAAGGTCTTTCCCAAGGACGCTCTTACCATTGGTACGGGCGGCAGAAGAGGCACCATTGTCTGCAACCCTCCCTACGGCGAGCGTCTGATGACTCCCGCCGAGTGCGAAGCACTCTACCGAAGGATGGGTCAGCATTTTGCAACACTTGACGCTTGGCAGATTTATATCCTTACATCCAACGAAAACTTTGAAAAATTGTACGGCAGACGGGCAGACAAAGTACGTCGATTGTACAACGGAATGTTGCGATGCGGCTATTATCAGTTTTTCAAATCGCAAAGCAAACAGAAATGACTCGGTTTTGGCAAAAGACATTGTTTTTATTTTAACAATTATACCAAAGCACACAAAAAATTACCGCCCAAAAGCAACATTTCTCACCAAAATGAAAAAATTTTCGAATTTCTCTTGTATATTTGGAAAAAATAGTGTACAATATGAATTCGGAAAGAAATATTAAATTTATTATATTATTGGAGGATTCCTATCATGGCAAATGTTAGAGTAGCGATTAACGGTTTCGGCAGAATCGGCCGTCTGGCTTTCCGTCAGATGTTCGGTGCAAAGGGCTACACTGTAGTAGCTATCAACGACCTGACCAGCCCTTCCATGCTGGCTCACCTGCTGAAGTATGACTCTGCACAGGGCAGATACGCTCTGGGCGATACCGTTTCCGCAAACGACGAAGAAGGCACCATCACCGTAAACGGCAAGACCATCAAGATCTATGCTGAAAAGGATGCAAAGAACTGCCCCTGGAAGAAGCTGAAGGTTGACGTAGTTCTGGAATGCACCGGTTTCTACACCTCTAAGGCTAAGGCACAGGCTCACATCGACGCAGGTGCTAAGAAAGTTGTTATCTCTGCTCCCGCAGGCAACGATCTGCCCACCATCGTTTATTCCGTAAACGAAAACACCCTGACTGCAGAAGACACCATTATTTCCGCAGCTTCCTGCACTACCAACTGCTTGGCTCCCATGGCTAAGGCTCTGAACGAATACGCTCCCATCCAGAGCGGTATCATGACCACCGTTCACGCTTACACCGGCGACCAGATGGTTCTCGACGGCCCCCACAGAAAGGGCGACCTGAGAAGAGCACGTGCTGCTGCTGTTTCCATCGTTCCCAACTCCACCGGTGCTGCTAAGGCAATCGGTTTGGTTATCCCCGAACTGAACGGCAAGCTGATCGGCTCCGCTCAGAGAGTTCCCACCCCCACCGGCTCCACCACTATCCTGGTTGCAGTTGTTAAGGGTCAGAACGTTACCAAGGAAGGCATCAACGCTGCTATGAAGGCTGCTTCCTCCGCTTCCTTCGGTTACACCGAAGAACAGCTGGTTTCCGCTGACATCATCGGCATTACCTACGGTTCTCTGTTCGATGCTACCCAGACCATGGTTACCAAGATCGACGAAGAAACCTATCAGGTACAGGTTGTTTCCTGGTACGACAACGAAAACTCCTACACCAGCCAGATGGTTAGAACCATCAAGTACTTCGCAGAACTCGCATAATTTAATATTGCGATATGCAAACCGGCACCCGAATGGGTGCCGGTTTTTGCATTTTTATTCTATCAAATCGACAACAACCTGCCCTATGTGATTGGTGCCGGTAATATAGATCTTCTTTCCTTCGGGATTTCCCCTCTTTGCGCTTACCTGCCCTGTATGATTGTTGACGCTGCATTCAATACACCAATCGGCAGGAACATGGATGCCAATGCGTCCCATGTGATTTGTCACAAGCACCTCGGCATTTCCTTGATACTGCGCCACATTATCGAAATATACATCCAGATTTCCCATTTCATTCTCAAAAACATGTTTGGGAGTAGTACTGTCCGCATAGCGAATTGTATTGTGTAAATGGTTATGCATACGTTTGGCACCGTACCTCATCCATTTGCGGTGCTTTCTTTTTTCACGAACACGGGAAAGCAAAACAGAAAACCCGATGGCAAGCAGTACCGCACAGAAAAATACCAGCCAGTTGGAAAGGATATTACTGCTTTTCATGCCGGCATACTGCGCAATTTCCTTTTCAAACAGCATGAACAAAAATGCCGCCGACAGAAAAAAACGCCCTGCGTAAAGGTTAAATAAGCCGTTCAAAAAGGTTGCCGCCAAAATAACCCCTAAAAAGCATTTACCAAGCGACAGTTTTTCAAAAAACGCAATCCCCATTGCTCCCAAAATAGCATCGGCAAGCAGCAAGGACGCTACTAAAATAAGGACAGCTGCCCAAAATATACTTTTTTTCATTTTAAACCCCTCACTTCCCCTAATTTATCTCGTAAAAGATGGTAGTAACTGCGAGAAAGATAAACCTTCTTTTCGCAATCCTTGAACATAACCTCGCTGGCTCCCGTCAGATTTTTGCGAATGGCGCAAATGGCATTGCAGTTGACAATGCAGGATTTGGATATTCTCTGAAAGGCGGGCGCCATGATCTGCTCCAGCTCAAATAAACGGTACTCGGTATAGTACATCCGATCTGCGGTGTGCGCCGCCACTTTGCTACCCGTCGTTTCAAAAAACAATATTTCGTTTTTGGGTACAAAATACTCGGTTTCGCCGTCGGTCAACGTCAGCTCCGCATTATCCGACAGCAGATTTTCAATGATGCTCTCCAGCAGTTTGATCTTTTCGGTACGCTGTCTGCATCGAATGACCACCTGCTCTTGCGCTTCCCCCGATACCTCGGTATACAGCTTCATAGACTCCCTCCCTTCTGTTTATATCATAGCAAACAAGCCGACTTTTGTAAAGCCCTTGCCGTCAAGTGGTTGATTTTGATATGTAAGCGGTATTTTTTCGGCATATATTGACTAACTTATTGTGTTTTCCAAGAATATATGATACACTGAATATAAATAAAAAGATGCATCCGAAAATGCACCTTTTTCTGTGGAGAATTATTAGCGGTTACCCCACAATACCCGACGGCATACTGCCTTATCTTAGAACTTACTGATGGATATTGATAAACTCATACACTGAATTTAAAAATATGTTATCTGATGGATATTGATAAACTTACACATCAATACTTCCAAGTTCATTTATATTATAATGCATCTTATCAAATTTGTCAAGATATATTTTCGGAGGTTACTATGAATTACAGAATTGGATTAGACATTGGCATCGGATCAATCGGATGGGCAGTGATCCGCGAAGGTGAGCGCCCCTTTATTGAGGATTTCGGAACCCGCATTTTCGAATCGGGAGAAAACCAAAGGAAAGAATCACTCTGTCAGGAAAGACGCGGATATCGCGGTACAAGGCGATTGGAGCGCAGACGGGCACATCGCAAGGAGCTTTTAAAAAATCATTTCATCAACATACAATTGACCAATACTTCATTTTATGACGATCTTGCCGCATGCAAAAATGAGGACGTCTATACATTGAAGGTAAAGGCTCTTTCGGAAAAGCTATCCCCCGCACAATTGTACAAATGTCTGGTGCATACTTGCAACCATCGCGGATATCGAGATTTTTATGAAACTAACGAGGAAGATGACAAAGAAGAAGGTCAAAATATAAAAGCGGCAAACGAATTTGAAGCCAATTATCTGGCAAGCGGTGCGCGTACTGTATCGGAATACTTAATATCAAATCATACAGAAAATGATTTTGTCAAATTCAGAAATCGGAAAAACAGCGATAGCAAACATATGCTCATCCGTCGTCGATTGATGGAAGAAGAAACCGACCAAATACTGCGTCATCAAGCCACTTATTATCCCGTTCTAAATACAAAGAATATAGATGCAACCAAAGCTATTATTTTTAATCAACGCGATTTTGAGGACGGTCCCGGCGATCCCAACGATCCTAACCGCCGCTATCAAGGTTTTTTGGAATCACTCGGTCAATGTCCTTTCCACAAAGAGGATAAACGGGGATTTCGCTGCACTGTGATTTCCGATGTATTTGCTGTAACCAATACGCTTTCACAATATCGTTTTATTTGTAAAGAAACCGGTGAAGCTGAGCTTTCTCCAATAGTAGCAAGAGAACTGGTCGAGCATCTAATGCAAAATGCGGAATTGACCATGAAACAAGTCAAGAATATTCTGAAAAAGAATGGATATGAACTGAAAAAAAGTGAAAAATCGGATGATAAAGCGCTTGGAAAATCCATCAAGTTTTTAAAGATCGCTAAAAAGTGCATTGACAATACAGGTATGGATTGGAATGCAATTATATCCGAAGAACAATTCGATTTCCAAAATCCTTCACTTTTACATCGTATCGGAGAACTGATATCCAAATACCAAACTCCCACTCGCCGCAAGAATGAGATGAAAAATGCAGGTATCTCCCGCGAACTAATCGAAGAATTCGCCAATAAAAAATTTAGCGGGACTGCCTCAGCCGGTTACCGATATATGTGCGAAAGTATTGAAGCGTTTATGTCGGGAGATATATACGGAAATTTTCAATCCGATTTTATCAAAAATGCGGCAGAAAACAATCCTGTGGAACGCATGCCAAAATTACTCCCCATGCATATTTCCGATCCTGAGATCCGTGAAAACCGCGTGGTCTTCAAAGCGGTCAATGAAACCCGCAAGGTCGTCAATGCAATCATAGACCGTTACGGAGCACCCAATAAAATTATTGTAGAAATAGCAAGCGATCTGGGAAAAAGCGCAAGCGACCGCAATCGAATCGAAGCAGAAAACAGGAAACGTGAAAAAGAAAAAGATGCTATGGCCAAAAAAATTGCCGAAATTCTTTCCATCGATATAGAAGAGGTGAAGAAAAAAGGGCATCTGTTTGAGCGTTATAGCCTATGGAAAGAACAAAACGGAATATCTGTATATTCGGGTGAGCAATTGGGCGAATTAAGAAATGTACTGGAAAACAAAAACGGCGAGTACGAAATCGACCACATCATACCCTATTCCTGGATTTTGGACAACACCCTGCATAATAAGGTATTGGTTTTTTCAAGCGAAAATCAAAGAAAGCGCCAACAGATTCCGCTGCAGTACATGCGCGGCACCGAACGTGAAGCCTTTCTTGCCCGTGTCAATGAAATGTTCTCACGAAAGGAAAATCCAATCGGCCGTAAAAAATACGAATATTTGACGCAGGAATACGATAACACACTGTACGGGGAAGACGGAAAGCTGTCTCAGTGGAAATCCCGCAATATCAACGACACCCGCTACATTACGAAATATATTGTAGGACTGTTAAAAAACAATTTGGTCTTTGCCACCGACAGCAAGGATCCGGTCATAGCGGTCAAGGGGGCGGTTACACAAAAATTCCGCCGCGAATGGTTCTACGGTACTGACTTTGGAAAACAAGATAAGGATCGCAAAAGCTATCTCAATCATGCACTGGATGCGGTGGTTGCCGCCAATTTGACCCGCGCCTATATTGAGATCGGTTCGGATGCTCTACGGCTGCAAACGCTATGGAAAAAGCACAAAAACATCCGCAGTGCCGAATATGACGAGTATTTGGAAAGCTGTATCCGTAAAATGGAAAAGCATTACGGCTTTAGCGAGCAACGCACAAGAATGCTGTTGGAAATGAGAGGACGCGTCCCTTCGTATGTTCCTTTCCTTTGTGAAGAGGTACAGGTTCGTTTCTTTGAAGGTACCGAAAATGCCTCCCCCGAAGAAAACCAAACGGCATTTGACAAAGGTGTTGCCAACTACTATAAAGATCTCTCCGTATTTACAGTCAAGCCCCATATGCCCATCACATCCCATAAGCCCAATCGGAAATTTCAAGGGCAATTAGCAGATGCCAATCCCATCAAAGTAATAGAGATAAACGGAGAAACACACAAGATCAAACGCACTGCGGTAAAGAAGCTGAAAAAGAGCGATGTTGCAAAGCTGTATACCGGGGACATCTCCCTAATTCGGACACTGAACAGTATTTTTGACGGAAAGGATGACAGCTATACCATTGAAAAACACATGCAGGAAAATAAATTAACTGTCTTCATGACCGACGCGGGGCAACCTGTACATGCCGTATCTTTAGATACAGGCGCTTGCTCCAACTACTATAAGATCGAAAAAGATGGAGAAAGTTACAGCTATCTCGGCGGCTTAAAATACTACTGCGTGGAGGTATACCGTGATACAGCCGGCAAATTACAGACCTGCGGTATCCGTTATGTGGATCTGATTAAGAAAAACAAGAAATTATACCGCAAGGACGCATCTCGTCCCGATGATTACAGTGAGCATGTTACTTTCCTGTATGCCAAAGATTATATCCGTATATGTAAGAAAAACGGAACAGTAAAATTTGAAGGGATATATAAGTCGGTTGATAATATAAATCAATCCAAATTAACCTGCATAGGAATGACATCTTTAGATGAAAAAACCATCACCGTTGGAAAAACAGACCGCGTTTTCAGATATAATATTACTCTTTTAGGTGAAAAATCGGAGGAACCCATATGTTCAGAACCATTGCCATACATTTCGGAGAGCGTATCGGAGTAAGAGATAACTGGCTGACGGTGGCAAGAGAGGAAGGCGAACACCGCATCCCCATCGAGGATCTGTACTCGGTGGTGATCGACAATCCCCAAGCCTCCCTTTCTGTCACCGCCATTCACAGACTGACCGATGCAGGGGTGCATGTGCTCATCTGCAACGAAAAGCACCAACCCGTATCGGTGATCCTTCCCCAAAACAATCACTACCGTCCCTTAAACGTGATACGGCGACAGATCGAGCTTTCCGCGGATCTAAAAAATGCCCTTTGGGATCGCATTATCCGGGCAAAAATTGAAAACCAAGCACAGGTATTGCGCCTATGCCAAAGAAGCACTGATCGAAGTGCACGGCTCATGGAGCTTGCCGCCGAGGTCACCAACGGTGACAAGGGAAACAGGGAAGGAATTGCCGCCAAGATGTTTTTCAGAGAACTGTACGGCTTCACCTTTGTGCGTATGCACGACGATGCCATCAATGCCGCTTTGAATTACGGCTATGCCATTATCCGATCCGCCTGTGCCAAAACTCTCTGCGCCTACGGCTACAACTGTGTTCTGGGACTGCATCACATCAACGAATCCAATCCCTTTAATTTGGCAGATGACATCATGGAACCGCTCCGTCCGCTGATCGACATGTGGGTAGACGATAATCAAGAAGATCTGGTAGATTCCTTGAGCCGCAGTCACCGCAATGCCCTTGCCGCCATTGTGAACGAGATCGTACGCATGGACGGAAAGAAAATGCGCCTGCGTAACGCCATCGATAAATATGTCAATTCGCTGACCACTGCCATAAACAAAGAGGATCCTTCCCTTTTAAAGATCCCGCAGATCATCCGAACCGATCTTTATCGGGACGAGGATGAGGAGGAAGGAGGATGATCAACCGTTGCATGCGTATCCTTGTATTTTTTGATCTGCCCGTCACCACACCCAAAGACCGTAAGCTGTACGCCGCCTTCCGTAAATTCCTCATCAAGGACGGCTACGATATGTTGCAGTTTTCGGTATATTCCCGCATTACCCAAAATCACGACGATACCCGCAAGCATGTGGAGCGTCTTCGGAAAAATCAACCTCCGAAAGGCTCCGTTCGGGTGCTGACCGTTACCGAAAAGCAATACAATTCCATGATGATCTTGGTGGGAGAACGCACTGCCGCCGAAGAATTTCTCGCCCCCAAAGATTTTATCGAAATGTAGTTGCTTTTTCTCAAAACACATGCTATAATAAATTTAAGGTTTTAGTTCTCTGATGGATATTGATAAACTTATACATACGCCAATCGCAACCGCTATAACGCCCAGTTTTAGTTCTCTGATGGATATTGATAAACTTATACTTTTTGCTTCATTGATCTCTTGTACAAGAGGTTTTAGTTCTCTGATGGATATTGATAAACTTATACCTTTCAATTCATCCCAATATGCGATTATTAGTTTTAGTTCTCTGATGGATATTGATAAACTTATACTCGGGATTTGCAGGAATATCCACAACCCACTGTTTTAGTTCTCTGATGGATATTGATAAACTTATACCAAACGATTTTTCTTATCGTCAATTTCACAAGTTTTAGTTCTCTGATGGATATTGATAAACTTATACCCACAGCCGTTGTTAAAACTTACGGGCTGAGTTTTAGTTCTCTGATGGATATTGATAAACTTATACCAATGCACACTTTTTCCGTAGACACACTTTGTTTTAGTTCTCTGATGGATATTGATAAACTTATACCACTGCGACAACGGGCGGAGGCGGCGCACAGTTTTAGTTCTCTGATGGATATTGATAAACTTATACTGAATATGTACGCTATACGGTCAAGCGCGGGTTTTAGTTCTCTGATGGATATTGATAAACTTATACATTGGTTGCGATATCCTTCTTCATTCAATCGTTTTAGTTCTCTGATGGATATTGATAAACTTATACAGGACAATGGTATCGTGGTTCGATCTGTATGTTTTAGTTCTCTGATGGATATTGATAAACTTATACTGATACGCCCCAAAAACTGAAAAGGCTTTTGTTTTAGTTCTCTGATGGATATTGATAAACTTATACGCCAACGTAGCGCTGGAGCAAGGCGAAAGGTTTTAGTTCTCTGATGGATATTGATAAACTTATACATTTACCAAAACATTTCAAGTGGACTTGCGGTTTTAGTTCTCTGATGGATATTGATAAACTTATACCACAATGCGAAAGTTTGCAGATGAACAGCAGTTTTAGTTCTCTGATGGATATTGATAAACTTATACGATAAAGGTGGGTTTCCCCCAGGATGTAGCGTTTTAGTTCTCTGATGGATATTGATAAACTTATACTGGAAAAACGAAAAGTAATTAAATGGTTCAGTTTTAGTTCTCTGATGGATATTGATAAACTTATACGCCTACAGCTTCAAATTCTTCTAAAGTATGTTTTAGTTCTCTGATGGATATTGATAAACTTATACTTCACGAGTTTGGCAAAATTGATCTCATTTTGTTTTAGTTCTCTGATGGATATTGATAAACTTATACATTTAAAAACAGCGACGTGCTGACCGGAGGGTTTTAGTTCTCTGATGGATATTGATAAACTTATACGGATCGTTCAATCTCCGCCGCTATGTAAGGGTTTTAGTTCTCTGATGGATATTGATAAACTTATACCGCGCTTGACTTAATACGCAAATTCAATTAGTTTTAGTTCTCTGATGGATATTGATAAACTTATACCTCGCGGTGGATCAAGCCGTCCACTTCGGAGTTTTAGTTCTCTGATGGATATTGATAAACTTATACAATAACACACCCAAACAAATACAACCCGGACAGATCTTGCATCTAACCGGGCTTTTTTCGTTTTCGCATTGCTGCTCTATATAAAACAGGGAGGACTGCTCCTCCCTGCGTATTACATTTTATGCTTCTATTATAAATTTCCAGCGCTTTGCAAGAGTGCTTGGCATTAGGTCTGACAGCGCTTTAGCATCGCGCATCAAGTACTTGTCGCCAAGATGGAAGAAGAAAAATTCGCCCTCGCCGCTATTAAAACCGAACTGGAATTCCAATTCCTTTTTGAAATAGGGGAATACGGGCTTGATTTTGGCATCCACCGCCCATACAACATCCATTCCATGACTGTCAAGATTCTCTATGATCCACGCTTCATTTTCGGCAAACCATTGCCAAAAAGCGTTTGCCGCCGCCTGATCCATTTCCTTTTTGGTAAACAATCCAAACATATGTATATCCTTTCCGCCTCTTTATCCCGGGACCTTTTCGGTTTCTTTGGCAAGTTCCATACGCCGCTCTTCCATGGAGGGAAGATTTCGCAGTTCTTTACGGGTAATACCCATCAACTGCAAAAACTTGGGGAATTCCATGATCTGAATATCCGCACCCCTTCGCATTTCATGCTCTGCTTTCTTTTGACGGTTACATTTGAGGTCCTTTTGCAGCGAGCATACAAATCTCTTGGCGCGCCCCGGCGATTTGGTATACTTTCCGCCGCGGTTGACGATCATCTGCACAAAATAAAACATTTCCTTGCAGTGCCGTTCCTCATACAACTGGGAAAAGCAAAATGAAAGTCCTGCCAGATCCTGCTGGTAACCCGGCTCAGGCTTTACGGTATCTAAAAACACCATGTACTCATCCCGATTGCGTGTACCCTTGAGCATCCAATTTTCCTTACCTGCAGGAGGAATGCGATAGCCTTCCTCATCATACTGCGGCTTTTTGGAAAGATGATCCACCGGCTCTTTTCCCGGAAAATACCAGGTAAAGTCACGGGTAAAGCCCATATACTCTTCGCTTTCGGTCAACAATTCATCGGGATACAGGCTGTGATAGCGGCACAGGGACGCCAACAGCTGCATAGTCAGCTCCGCATCGGCATCACTGCGATGCACCACTTGGGGCATTTCGCCGCACCATGCTTCATATGCTTTCTCCAAGCTTTTGCCTTCTTTATTGATGTCCTGATGCTCCAAAATAAGCTGAACATCGTAAAATTGAAAAGATAAGGGATCCAATTGATAGCGGTAGCATTCATCCAGCAAAAATCCCACATCGTTTCGTACGGCAAAGCCCACCACCATCGTGTCGGGATCTTCCAAAAGCGCCTTCAATTTACCATAGTGTTCGGGAAATTCGGGACTATTTTTGATCTGATCCATAGGATAGGACAATATCTTATTCAAAACATAGGGTTCAAAATGGCTGTCGGGATTCATCAGTATATCGGTAGGGGGCACCAGAATATTGAAATCGCGGTCGGTCACAAGATAACCGAAGCTGAATATTTTTCCCTGGCTGCCCTGGCAATTGGCACATTCAATGTCAAAAAACAGGTATTTCAAGAGGAATTCTCCTTTCATCCGACTGTCATACATAGAAGGTATTTTAACATATTGCCGATAATTTGTCAAGCTATCCCTTGCAATCGGTGCAAATATATGTTAGAATATTGATATAAAATCATGGAAAAAACGGAATCTATATATCATTTTCTAAGAAAGAAACGGTCCTATATATGAAAAAATTGTTATTTGATATGCACGTCCACTCATCAGGCATCAGCCTTTGCAGCAGGGTCAGCCCGAAGGAGCTGGTCAGACGATGCAAGCTCAGCGGTCTTGACGGCATTGTTTTAACCAATCATTTTGCCAAGCGCCATGTATACGGCGATCCGATTGCATGGCAAGGAGAATATGAAAAAGAATACCGCATTACCCAAAAAGAGGGCGAAAAAGCAGACCTTGCGGTGCTGTTCGGCATCGAGGTCACCCCCCTTTCCGAAGGCGGCAAAGACTATCTGATCTACGGCGTAGCCCCCTCCTTTTTATACCGCGAAAAAATGCTGTATGAATATACCCTGCCCGAGCTGTCTGATCTTGTTAAAGAAGCGGGGGCTGTTTTGGTGCATGCCCACCCTTACCGCGGAAAATCCACCCCCGCCGATGCCAAGTACATTGACGGTGTGGAGATCAATTGCCACCCGCTGTACTATGACAACGCAAAAAAACAGGTGGCCCAATACGCAAAGGAGCATAGTCTTTTTATCACCTGCGGCTCCGACTATCATGGAGATGTTTACAAAGCCCCCTGCGGTGTCTATTTCCCCGATTGGGTGACGGATGAACGCTCCCTTGCCGATGCCCTGCGCAACGGGGATCACCTCCTGAAAATACACGATATCGATCCCGAACTGGTCAAAAAAACCAATATCCATCAAGGCGGAAAAACAGAATTCGAAGAATCTGAACGCAAGGAGGACACATGAAACGCTATATTATTTCCCTTCTGCTGATCCTCTTGTTTATCACTGCGCTACTCCCCTTAGTTGCCTTTCCCGCAACCGCCCAACCCGATATTTGGGACGGAACGGTTGCAAACGGATTTGCGGGCGGCTACGGAACGCAGAATGATCCCTATCAAATTGAAACAGGCGCACAGCTGGCATATCTGGCACAAAGGGTCAGAAACGGACTAAACTCTTACCAAGATCAATATTTTGTATTGACGCGGGATATCTGTCTGAATGATGAAACATTTTCCTTTGATCCTGACACAGGACTTGTCAAAGTGACCGACGGGGAAAACACCGCCTATCTCGGCACAGGAATCCCCGGAAACAGTGACGGAAACAGCGTAATTTTTGACCAAACGCCCGCCGAACGCGGAACATGGTATCTGTTTCGCAATGCCCTCTACACAGGAGAATACACGGGAACTCTAAACATATGGACACCCATTGGCACAAACACCCTACCTTTCAGAGGTAATTTCAATTCCAACGGACACACAATTTCCGGATTATTCATCAACAAAACAAACACAACGGAAGGTTCCAATTATCAGGGCTTATTCGGTTACGTAATGGGATCTGCCATCAATGATGTAATCATTGAAAATTCCTACATCAACGGAAACGATACGGTGGGAGGGATTCTTGCATCCGGCATTGCACATAATTGCCACTTCTCAGGTATTGTATGCGGCAACAGTGGCGTTGGCGGCATTATGGGCTCTCACGGAACCTCTATGACCACAATAACCAAATGCATCAATGAGGGAATTGTATTCGGCTCCGGCAACGCAGGCGGTATCGCAGGTAATGCTTCCGCACTGGAAAACTGCCAAAACTATGGCAGTGTATTCGGGACAAACAGCACGGGCGGTCTTGCCGGAAGAAGTGCATACAGTATAAAAAACTGCCATAATTACGGTAGTGTGACAGGCGGCACAGAAACAGGCGGTATTGTAGGAAGAACCTCGGGCGATATACAAAACTGCCATAACAAAGGAAATATAACAGGAAATCAATATATCGGCGGAATTGCAGGACGCACCGGGTATTCCGGTAAAAAAGGCATCACCAATGAGTGCACCAATGAGGGATCTGTCTTCGGTTGGGTACATACCGATTCCCTTGTGGAATCCAATGCCTCCATGGTCGGTGGAATTGCCGGATACTGCGAAGCCAATGCATCTATTCTGAGTTGTGTCAACAAAGGAGCCATCTTCGGTTCTGATTTCGTAGCAGGTATTGCCGCCATTGGCAATGCGGAAAACTGCGGAAATGAAAACTCGGTAAACGGAAACAATAGTGTTGGCGGTATTCTTGGCTGCGGCAACGCCAAAAACTGTCATAACATCGCTGACATTAGCGGAAACAATCACGTTGGCGGAATTCTGGGAAACAACGGCAATGAAACACTCTCCACCGCAAATAACTGCTATAATATGGGTACGGTTGTGGGTAAAGAATTTGTGGGCGGAATTATAGGTACAGGATGCGCCGAATTCAGCTACAACACAGGATCCGTCTTTGCGGTCAATTTTGCGGGCGGTATTTTGGGAGGCGATACATCTCTTCACAGCAATGTAAAAAACGGCGTTTATAACTGCTATAATACAGGTACTGTTCGCGGGGATGCAAATATCGGCGGCGTTGCCGGACGCGGTTCAGTCGAATACAGCTACAACGCGGGAACGGTTCAAGGGAAATCGGAAATCGGCGGTGTACTCGGATATCTGGACAGCGAATACCATGTTACCTCTTGCTATTATCTGAACACAACGGCTAAAACCGGAGTGGGCAACCAAACGCAGGATCCTCAGCAAATCAAAGCATTAACGGATACACAAATGAAAAAGGCCTCTTCCTTTGCAGGATTTATCTTTGACGGCATCTGGGCATTTGGTATTATAGAAGGTTATGAATATCCCACTTTACATAACCACATTCACGTATTTGATCAGCAGATCACATCCTCGGAGTATATGTATCAAGAAGGAACCTGCCAAAAATCTTTTAAATATTATTACTCCTGCTTTTGCGGACAAGCGGGCACTCTGATATTCAAAACAGATCAAATGGGTGAGCATTCATTTACCGATAGATTTGCCTGGGATGCACTGTCGCATTGGCATGAATGTACCCTTTGCAAACAACGCGAAAACATGGAATATCACACCTTTGACGAAGGTACTGTTACCCTTTTGCCCACCGCAAAAGAACACGGTGAATTTGTTTATAAATGTACCAAGTGCTTATACCAAGTCAGTATTCCTTTACCTGCGGGTATGATTCCCGAAATTACCGATCCCGCCACCCCTGATCTCCCTACCCCCATAGATCCAATGCCTCCGTCTATCGATGATATACCTTCGACTCCCGATACAAACAAAGAAACAAATCGCGGGATATTGAATATTCTCTATGTAGCAGTGGGTATTGTTGTGGGAGCCATCGGTTTTTACGCATATATCACCATCAAAGATATAACGCATAAAAAGAAGCATAAAAACAAATGATCCTTTTTAACTTCAAAAGACTGCCTTGTCAAATATGCAAGACAGTCTTTTTTCTTATTTTTTCTCAAATCCCATCACGAAACCGTCGGATGCCTCCGAGCAGATATCACCGCCGATCACCACATCTTGAAAAACAAGTACCGTTGCCAAAACCTTTCCCGAGTATCCTTCAAAATTGGTAACGGTATAGGTAAAACTCTTGATCTCTTTTCCTTTATACGGAGCAAGATCCAGCCCCTGGGCACGCTGTATTTCATTATAGCCTGCAAATACACGGTCAAACTCCTGCGGAACCGTTACGGTTCTTTCGGTTTCCGAGCCGGCATCGATCTGCCAGCCGAATTCCGAAAGAAAAGCCACCCGCTCTTCTCTGCTCTTAGCCTCATAATGCACATCGGTATCTGCCGCTTCCGAGTCCGCATCCTCTGTGGCACTGTTTACCGGAACCATCACCACAAGCAAGCATAAGATCATGGCACTTGCTGCCACCGCTGCAAAGAATTTCAGCGTGGAAGCGCGTATTGACCAAATAAACATATAGTATCCTCCCACTACGATCAATTTACTTCCAATATATTGAAATAAATCGTGCCGGTATGCACAAAAGATATTGTACATTTGAAAAAAATATGCTATAATACCAGGTGAACATAAAAATCCAGGCGAAAGGAGGCGGATACCATCGCTATTTTTGCTCCCGAATATTATTTTGACAACATTACACAAATTCCCCCCTCGCTGCTAAAAGAATTGAATATCAAAGCAGTGGTTCTTGATATCGACAATACACTGGTGACCTATGACGATCCCAAACCCACCGAAACCGCCATGGCATTTCTCAATATGTTAAAAGAACAAGGTATTTCCATTGCCTTTCTGTCAAACAACGGTCCCGAAAGAGTAACCGAATTCAACCGTGAACTGGGGTTTCCCTTTTTATACAAAGGTCATAAACCGCTGACAGGAAAGCTGAAAAGATTGATGGCAACAATGAATGCCACCCCTGAAACCACCCTGATGATCGGCGATCAGATCTTCACCGATATCTGCTGCGGCAACTTTGGCGGCACCCACACCTTACTTGTTCGTCCCATCAAGGATAAGCTTACTCCGTTTTTCCGCTTTAAACGTCTATTGGAAAAACCCATTTTAAACAGATTCAAACGGCGCCATCCTGACCGCTGTTTCCTTACATAAGGAGGTTTTATGTCAGCAACCTTCGGTCCTGCCGGCAATTCCGACTCTTTTTATAAAGAAAAGCACAAATCCACTTTAGAAGCACCCAAATGGCTGCGTGAAAAGGGATTGGATGCTTATGAGTATTCTGCCGGAAACGGCATTACAGGAAGCACTGCTACCTTTGAAGCTATTGGGAAGAAAGCAAAAGAAAACGGGATTTTGCTTTCCTTCCATACGCCCTACTACATCTCACTCTCGGGTATTGACCCCGAAAAACGCTTAAAAAGCCTTAGTTATATCAAAGCAAGCTTAAATGCCGCAGAAGCGATGGGGGCAGATACCATTGTCATTCACGCAGGTTCAGCCTCTAAGATCAGCCGCTCGGAAGCGCTTTCTCTGGCATCTGATACGCTGATGCGCGCCCTTATGGATAATCCCGACACCAAAGTGCATTTTGGCGTGGAAACCATGGGAAAGAAAAATCAGCTGGGAACCCTTGAGGAGATTATCTTCCTTTGCCAACTGGATCCCCGACTGTATCCGGTGGTGGATTTCGGCCATCTCAATGCACGGGAATGCGGGCTTTTCAAAACATGGGAAGACTATGCACATGTCTTTGAAGTTATCTCTAAAAAACTGTGTCCCGAAAAAGCAGAGTTTCTGCACTGCCATTTTTCCAAAATTGAATATACAAGTGCAGGCGAAAAAAAGCATCTGACCTTTGATGATGCCGTATACGGTCCGCCATTTGAACCGCTGATGGAGGCAATTCATCGCCTCGGCGTCTCCCCTCGTATTATTTGCGAGTCAGACGGCACCATGGCAGAGGATGCCCTTGCCATGAAACAATATTATCAAAGTCTATGTAATACATAATTCAGATAAAGGAAGGTATACTATTATGTCTATTCGTCTTTCCAAAGTGAAAGCCGCCTTGCCCGAAGGGATCGACGGCATTTTCGTCACCAACGACCGCAACCGTGAATGGCTCTCGGGATTTCATTTTTCAGACGGCTTTTTGCTTGTCACCCGTGAAAATTCCTATCTGCTCACCGACTCCCGCTATATTGAAGCAGCACAGGCTGAGGCAGATCCCGGTTTTATCGCTACTCAAATGAGCGGACCCAGAAAAGAAATGTTCGCAAAACTCTGCGCAGAAAACGGAGTCAAAAAACTGTACTTTGAAGACACTTGGATGTCCTATGCTTCTTATAATTCTTTTAAAACACAGTTTGGCGATGTTGAACTTATTCCCTCGGGTAAACTGCTGGAAAATCTGCGTGAATTCAAAGATGAAAGCGAAATGGAAAAAATCATCAAAGCTCAGCGCATCGCAGAGCAAGCCTTCGATCACATTCTGGGCTTTATCAATCCCGACCGTACCGAGGCAGAGGTTGCCTTGGAATTGGAATTCTTCATGCGCAGCAAAGGTGCCACCGGCACCAGCTTCTCCACCATCGCTGTATCCGGCTCTGCCTCTTCCCGTCCCCACGGTGTGCCCCGCCATGTGAAATTGGAAAAGGGCTTCTTCACCATGGATTACGGCTGTGTATATGAAGGATATTGCTCAGATATGACCCGTACAGTGGTGATCGGCAAGGCGGACGAACGCATGAAGCGTCTTTATAATACAGTGCTTTCCGCTCAGCTTGCTGCCGAAGAAGCGGCAGCGGAAGGCATTGAAGCAGGCGCGCTTGACAAAATCGCCCGCGACATCATCGACTCCTCCGAGTTCAAGGGCTATTTCGGTCACTCTTTGGGTCATGGTGTAGGTATGTATATCCATGAAGCCCCCGGCGTTGCAGGCGGCAGCAAGACCATTCTGAAAAAGGGGCACGTTATCACCATTGAGCCCGGCATTTATATTCCCGGCGAATACGGATGCCGCATTGAGGATATGATCTGCTTCAGAGAAAACGGTCCCGAGCTCATTACCAATTGTCCCAAGCATTTAATCGAACTCTAAACCTGTTTTTTTGAATAAAAAAACATTTTTTCATAAAAATTTGCGCAATAGGTATTGCAAAATATTAAAAAATGGTATAAAATAAATTGTATTATTAATCTCGATTCAACGGAGGATATCTATTATGGTAGTAGCCGGCGATTTTAAAAACGGTATTACATTTGAAATGGACGGAAACGTCATGCAGGTTATCGAATTCCAGCACGTAAAGCCCGGTAAGGGTGCAGCGTTCGTACGCACCAAGTTGCGTAACGTAATTACCGGTGCTGTAACCGAAACCAGCTTTAACCCCACTGCAAAATTTGAAAATGCATATGTTGAAAGAAAAGATATGCAGTATTCCTACGATGACGGTGACCTGTATCACTTCCTGGACACCGAAACTTGGGAAGAAACTCTCGTTGCTCACAATTTGGTTGGCGAGAACTTCCAGTTTGTAAAGGAAGAAATGCTCTGCAAGATCGTTTCCTACAAGGGTAACGTATTTGCTGTTGAGCCTCCCACATTTGTTGAACTGGTTGTTACCGATACCGACCCCGGTTTTGCAGGCAACACCGCAACCAACACTCTTAAGCCCGCCACTTTGGAAACCGGCGCTGAGATCAAGGTTCCGCTGTTCATCAATGTAGGCGACACTCTGAAGATCGACACCCGTACCGGTGAATATCTGTCCCGCGCTTAATTACTATGAAAATTCAAAAGGAGGATATTGTAATGACACTGAGTGAAAAAGTATCCTATATCAAAGGTATGATGGAAGGCATGAACTTCGAAGCCTCCAGCAACGAAGCAAAACTGCTTGCCAAGATCGTTGATCTGCTTGACGATATGGCAATCTCCATCGAAGATCTGGAAGACGAAACCGCCGCAATCGAGGAATTCACCAAGGAAATGGATGAAGATCTTGCCGATGTGGAAGAGATCGTTTTCGAAGATGAAGACGATGACTTCGACGATGAAGACTGGGATGACGAAGAAGATGATGATGAAGATATCATCGAAGCTGAATGCCCTGTTTGCGGCGAAACCATTTACTTCGACGACACTGTAGATCCCGACGACGTGATCTGCCCCAACTGCCACAAGCACTTTACTTGTGTTTGCGACGGCGATTGCGAATGTTGCGAAACTCCCTGCGACGAAGCAGACGAAGAAGACAAAGAATAATCATACTCATTACAAAAAGGAATCGGTTGCCCGATTCCTTTTTGTTTTCCAAGTAAAAAAGCCCGCCAAATGCGGGCTTTTCTACTTAAATTACCTTAGCCAAGTTTTTCCAAGCCGTAAACTTCAACCTCAGCAAGACCGGTCCAAGGGCCGCCCTGCTTATTGTCAATCACAAAGCCTGTCAATTTTACAGATTCGGTTTCTTTTGCGGCAAAGGTAAACTTCTGACCGTCTCTCACTCTTGTGGGCTTGATAACCTCAGTGGAGCCGTCGGAAAATTCAACAACGATGGCAGAATAGTATGCATCGTGTCCAAAGTCACCGCGCAGATAGATAACAATTTCATTTACCAGTACGGTTCTGCCGAAATTGATAGTGAAATAGTCATTCTTATTTACTACTTCCTTAGGACCCCAAGACTGCTGAGGATACCAACCGTGACCTGTGTTGGTGGTAAAACCATCAATAGCACAACGAGCCGCAAATTCGGTCTGATTGTATTCGTTGTTGCACATTACATGGGGGAATACAGTAGAAGCAGCTTTGGTGGTATCATAGGGATTGAGCGCAATATTGCGTCTTGCAGTCAAATCAGCTGTAGTGGGAAGACGAAGCTTTACAACACCGCCGTTTGCAAAATCAGCGGGGAAAATTGCATTCAGAGATGTAGGAATGGTGTATTCGTATACGCCATTTGGAACATACAGAATGGCTTCCTTAACAGAGTTACCAATGGTGATTGCCAGGTACTTCTGACCTGCAGGCATAGTCACCTTCAACTTTTTGCCGGAAGCAAAATTCTTATTGAACTTCACTTCAACAGTCTGCGCAGGATCGGCAGTAACGTCCTTTGCCTGAGAAAGGCCGTCATATTCAACAGCAAAAATCAAATCTACGGCATTAACGGTCACCTTGCAGGTGGCGGTATATTTACCGTCTGCATTCTTTGCGGTAATGGTTGCCTCACCTGCCGCAACAGCGGTAAGGGTCATGCCGTTTACGGATACGATCTTGGTATCAGAGGATTCCAAAGTAACGGTTGTATCATCCTCTTCAAATTCGGGAGTAAAGGTGGCGGTCAGCTTCTTGCTTTCGCCAACATTCAAAGTAATCTCGGTTACATCCAATGTCAAGCCGGCATCGGGGTTCTTTTCACCGTTCGAGCCGGAATCATCAGTGCCGGGGGTCTTGGTGTCGTCTTTTGCGCCGCCGCAAGCAGACAGCACAAATACCAGTGCCAGCAGCATACAAAGAATTCTCATAAATTTGCGCATAATAGCCTCCTAAAATGTTATAAAGATTATTTATATTATACCACAGCAAAACGCATATTGCAATCATTTTCCAAAAAAATAAAGAAAAAATGCAATTAAACAAATGTTTTGTATATTAAAGACCGCGGTTTTGGTTTTTCTTCCTCAAAAGCATATGCAGAGTCTGGAATAACACAAGCGCATTCTTGATTGGTATATAACATAGCAAGCAAATCGCCCTTATGTACGTAGTCTCCCGGCTTTTTATAAACACGTATTCCCGCCGCAGGATCGATCACATCTTTTTTCGTTTTTCTGCCCGCGCCTAATTTCAAAGACACATTTCCAAGTGCCAATGCATCCACTGCGGTCAGATAACCGCTTTGAGAAGCAATTACAGGCATGCTGTACCTTGCTTTGGGAAGCAATTCGGGATGCTCAATAGGGTCGGCTTTCGCCCCCTGTGCCAGCATAAAACGTCCAAAGCACTGGGCAGCATAACCGGTATCCAATGCCTTTTGAGCTTTATCTTTTGCTTCCTTGGCAGAAATGTCCAGTGCCAAACGCACCATATCGGAAGCCAATTCCAAACACAGCTCTTTCAAATCTTCAGGACCGTTTCCCTTCAGCACCTCAATCGCTTCTTCCACTTCCATAGCGTTACCGATGCAGTTTCCAAGCGGCGCACTCATATCGGAAATTACAGCATCTATTTTTCTGCCGCAAGCGCGTCCGATGGTGACCATCGACTGTGCCAGACGGCAACTGTCTTCCAATGTATGCATAAACGCACCGCTTCCGGTTTTCACATCCAAAACAATAGAATTCGCTCCCGATGCCAGTTTTTTTGACATAATACTGGATACGATCAAAGGCAGTGACTCCACAGTGCCCGTCACATCTCTGAGAGCATACAGCTTTTTGTCGGCAGGCGCCAGATCGCCGCTTTGACCTGCAATTACCAGTCCCACTGATTTAGCTTGTTTTAAAAAAGCTTCTTTGGACATTTCTGTGCGCACACCGGGGACCGATTCCAGCTTATCAATGGTTCCTCCGGTATGCCCCAGCCCTTTTCCTGACATTTTGGCAACCGTACATCCGCAAGCAGCGGCAATCGGACCGACGATCAGTGAGGTCTTATCTCCCACCCCACCGGTACTGTGTTTATCCACGGTATAACACAACTCCGAAAGATCTACTGTTTCCCCCGAATAAGCCATTGCCATTGTCAAAGCAGCCGTTTCCCTGTCGGTCATGCCTTGAAAAACCACTGCCATCAAAAATGCCGATAACTGATAATCCGGAATGCTTTCATCCACCGTACCTTTTACAAGATATCTTATCTCGTCTTCGGACAGCTCCCTGCCGCTTCTTTTTTTGATGATCAGATCGCAGAAATCCATACATCCTCCGATACAATCTCATAGCTGAACATTTCATATTTCAGAAAACTTCCCACATCCACTTCGGAAGGAAGCAAAGCCATGGCAATAAACATTTCCTCTTTATTCTTCTTTTCCTCCAAAATTGCATACTCGCCTTCGATACGCAATACTCTATAATACAATGTCTCCATAAGCATCTCCTTTCTATATAGGAAGTATAACACAGATTGCACAAAAAATCAATAAAAAAATTGCAGGACAAGAGTACATACTGCTCAAAAATACAAAACAAAAAAAGTTGACATATCCTCCTTTTTTCAGATTTCTTTATTGACACTCACAAAAGATTATGCTATGCTACCTATGAACAAATTATGAATAATTCATAAATTTTTTCCACAAAGGAGACCTACAAAATGAATATTCCAAGACCCGAATATCCTCGCCCGCGATTGGTACGCGATAAATGGCTCAATCTGAACGGTCAGTGGGAATTTGCATTCGACTTTGGTGATTCCGGTAAATACAAGGAACTGTGGAAGGATGGTGCGCCCACCTTTGATCATGAGATTACCGTTCCCTTTGTTCCCGAATCCAAACTTTCCGGAATTGAATATACCGATTTCTTTACAACCTGTTGGTATCGCCGCTCGGTAACCCTGCCCGAAAGTTGGTGCCCCGAATGCGGTAAAATTCTTTTGCATTTTGGTGCAGTTGACTTTTTCTGCGAAGTATGGGTAAACGAAGTAGCTGTCGGTTCTCACAGCGGTGGTTACACTCCCTTTACTCTGGATATTACCGGTGCTGTAAAGCCCGGTGAAAATAAAATCGTTGTGCGTTGCTATGACAACGGAAAAGATCCCCTGCAATACACCGGCAAGCAGATCTACTTCAACTACTACAACAAGTCCTGCTACTATACCCGTTGCACCGGTATTTGGCAGACCGTTTGGATGGAATATGTTCCTAAAAACTATATTACCAAGGTTAAGTTGACTCCCGACGTAGACAACGAAAAGCTGGACGCAGTTATTTCTTTTGCCGATCACACCAAGAAGGGCGAAACCATCACCGCCGACGTATCTTTTGCCGGCGAAGCAGTATGCAGTGTAACCGTCAAGACCACTGACCGCGTGGCTTCCTTCTCCATCCCCATGCCGAATGCCAAGCTATGGGATCTGGAAACGCCCAACCTGTACGATCTTGTGCTTACCTTTGGCGAAGATGTTGTTAAAACCTACTTCGGTATGCGCAAGGTTGCCATCAACGGCTATGCCATCGAAATCAACGACAAACCTGTTTACCAAAGGCTCGTGCTTGACCAGGGATTCTATGAAGACGGTATCATTACCGCTTCCGATGTATCACAATTGGAAAATGACATTCTGCTTTCCAAGAAGGTCGGTTTCAACGGAGCGCGTCTTCATATGAAGGTTTTTGAACCCTACACTTTATATTACGCCGACAAGCTCGGCTATCTCTGCTGGGGTGAATTCCCCAACTGGGGACTGAGAGATATGAATCCCGGTTATCTGAATGTATTTATTCCGGGCTGGATGGAAGCAATGGAACGCGACTATTCCTCTCCTGCACTTGTGGGTTGGTGCCCCATGAACGAAACCTCCTCCCGCAGAATTCCCGAAACCTTCCGCAATATCTATAACATCACCCGCGCCATTGATCCCTACCGTCCCGTAATCGATACCTCGGGATACGTTCATGTAGTCACTGACATCTATGACGTCCACGATTACGAACAGGATCCCAAAGAATTTGCAAGTCATTATGTTTCTTTGAAAACCGGTGTCGGCGAAGTATATGTGAATGATCCTCATATGGAAAAATACGAAGGGCAGCCCTATTTTGTATCCGAAATGGGCGGTATCTTCTGGGATATTTCCGAAAAGGGCAGCGACGACTGGGGCTACGGTGAGAATCCCAAAGATATAGAAGAATTCTACACCCGTTTCGAGGGACTCATCAACATACTGCTGGACAATCCCAAAATGTGTGCTCTTTGCTACACCCAGCTCACCGACGTATTCCAGGAAAAGAACGGTATTTATGCCTTTGACCGCAGAGAAAAGTTTGATGCGGAACGCCTATACAAGATTTTGACCCGCAAGGCAGCGATTGAAAAATAATTTTTTTATAATACGAGAACACCCGCAAACAAAATTTCGTTTGCGGGTGTTTTTCTAATTATTTTCTAATAATGTATGCGCCTTCTTTGTCAGTAAACTGATTCGTACAAATTTTGTAAAAATCAAGCCACAGACCTACAAAAAATCCACCGGAAGTCACCAACCAAAGAAGTCCGGTGCCAATCTTTCCTACATAAATTCGATGAAATCCCAGTGTAAACAAACACAAAATAAGTGTTACAAACCAAGATTTTCTGGAGATCTTGCGTTCTTCCTGTACGTTCTGGTTCAGCATAACTTGCCTCCTTAAAAATTAATAATATATGTAAAATCGCCAAGGATTCTACGCTATTTTACTGAATCAAATTCATAAATTCGAGTACCTGCAAATGGAAATTCGTTTCGGCTTGGCGTTTATTTAATTCTTCCAATGCCAATGCAGTATATTCCTGCGCCTGCATTGATTGATGTGCCGCATCTTCCAGCTTCCAACGATGCAACTGTTCCTCATAAAGATTGATAGCATCCTTTAAATTATCAGCCCTTCCATTTTCGACAGCAATCAGCATATAAGATATTGCTATAAAATTGCGGTATGTAGAGGGAACTACCTCTAACACACTTGAATTTTCGTCTTCAAAATCGTTGGAATAGTCAACAATTTGATTCATTTTATGTTCTAATTCATTCAATTGCGGTAACAGAGTACCGTTGTATAAGTCATCAAACTTATGATCTACTGCCTTATGTTTTTTCTTGGAAATACGCATCATAGCAAAACCGACCACTACGGCGATTCCGGCTATTAAGATTGCTGTCCATTGATCTGCGCGGGGCATACTTTTATCCACCATAGCTACCAATAAAATGTAACCCAAATATAACAGCGAAGGAATTAACACTAAAAATCCAAGACCATCCAAAAATCTACTCGGAGACCCTGCTTGGTATTTTTCATTTTCAAAATTTTGTTTTAATTGCTTAATCTTGCTCCTCATTTCTTCAAACCGTTCTTCAAGGTCATACTGAATTTTTAAATATTCAGCAGCTTCAAAAAGTCGACTCTGTAGCTCACTTTTCATCTAATTTTCTCCTTTATTTTTAAAATTCTGATCTTTAACACATAATATCATAAATTTATGTTAAAGTCAAGACAGAATCTTATCTTTATCGAATTTTGGGAGATGAATTTTGAAAATTTACGATTACGAAGGGAAAAAGAACATCTGCGGTGACCGTGTTCACGAAGCAAGATGCAAACACCGCCTAACCCAAAGCGATCTGGCAGCTAAGTTACAAGTTGCAGGCATTATTATCGAGAGGGATAGTGTTTCCAGAATAGAAATCGGTACACGGTTTGTTGCTGATTACGAACTGCGGGAATTGGCACGCATTCTCAATGTATCGGTCAACTGGCTTTTGGGAATAGAATAAATAGCAATATCAAACTGTTTCGGATTGATATTGCTATTTTTCATTTATATGGGCATACTGAAAATATGTTATACTACAATTACCACGCCACCGCCAAGCGGCTGATCAAAGAAGGAAAACTGACAGGATACTTTTTTACAGAACACTACAAAAATATCTCCCCTGCCCTGGTACTTCTTTTTGACGATGCTAAGCATCCTGTCATGCCCATTCGCGAATACCGATTTGATGAATATCTCCCTCTTTTGCCCGACAAAAAAGAGCATCCGTAGATGCCCTTTTCTCAAAATCCCGATTCATAGTAATAAAAATTTTTGAAAATGCGCTCGGTATAATAGTTGTTATTTCCGTTTTGAACATAGCCCTCTCCCTGCGGCAACAGCTCTCCGCTTGCCCAAGAATGAACCGCAAGAGCAATTTCTTCTTCGCTGTAATAAAAACCGTAATCACAGCCCGATACTGACAGTCCCTTGCCGCCGCAGTAAAAGTCAATATAGGTTTTGCCGACCGAAACGGTAATACGATGATCCAGCGCCAAGACCTCGGAAAATTCCGATGTTTCCACACATTTGGAAAGGAGCGCCTCATTTTCCGTAACCAGCCCAAAAATCTCCTGCTTATTCATGTACTCTCTTTCACAATCACAAGCAGATAATCCTAACAGGAAAGAAAGAGAAAGCAAAAAGGAAAGTATTCGTTTCATTTTCATATTTTCCCTATATAATCGGCATAGAAACATGCCGAAATCCATGAAACACCGCAAAGGATCAGGGTATTCATAAGACCAATACCAAACATCCACCCGTAATACCCTTCAAAACAAAAAGCAGCACTCAGCATCTCATAGTGATACAGCCCCCAAATATGACAAGCTAAAATGGCAAGCACACATCCTGCCACCGAAGCAACGACAAAGCGGCGTTTGCTTCGGTACAGTCTGATAAAATACCAATTCACAGCCGAGAGCATAAAACCCGTTGCCGGGATGACCATAATAAACGCCCAAAAGCCGTTTGACAGCCCGATGGGGGTCTTTGCCTCCAACGATACCCCTACTGTGATAATCCAAAATGAAACAAGCATGAAAATCGACTGTAGTAAGGATGCCTTCCACAATCCGATCTTTTTCGATTTGAAAGTAGGGCGCGGCATGGAATCGGGGGTTGAAATTTGCGCTTGCATATCCGCAAGTATTTTTTGACACTCTTTGCATTCCGCTAAATGCCCTTCTATCAGTTTGCTGCTCTCGGGGGAGCAGACACCGTCCGCATACAGCGGAAGCAGATCTTTTATAATATTACAATTCATCGTTTTCCTCCATTCTCATAATAACAATCTGTTTGGCACGAAAAAAAGTGACCCTTGCCCAGCTTTCGCTCTTTCCGTACAACAAGCAGATGTCTTTGAGCGATCTCTGCCCCAAAACGGACAGCAAAAACACATCTCGATACGGTTCCTTGAGTCTGCCGACCTGCCTGAGCACTTGACTTGCCAATATTTTATTGGCAACCTCCTCGGCAGGATCGCTTTCATCGGCAATCTCTTCTGCCGCTTCCATACCAACTCTTTTTCTATTTTCATTATAATGAGCGTAGTACAGATGTTTGGCAATGGAGCAAAGCCAAACGGGCGCCTTTTCTTCGCTGCGAAGGGAGGCTATATTGATATACGCGCGAAAGAAAGTTTCGGCAGTCAACTCTTCGGCAAGATTTTCATCATGACAAAATCCCAGTAAATACTTATAGATAAAGCCATAATATTCACCATACAATCTTTCAATATCCGCCATCACTTCACCGCCCTTCACCCATTAGATTGCGTTATGAAAGAAACGTTACAAAATTGCGAAAAAAATTTTCAAATAACTTCTTTGGGTAAAACAAAAACGCGACCGAGATTTCGATCGCGTTCATTTTATCACAGATTGTAATACTTGTCAAATTCCGCAGGAGTGGGGATGTTGGCAAGCTCACGGCATTCTGCACGCTTGCTCTTAATAAAGTTGGCAATCAGTTCCTTCGGGAATACACCGGACTCGGTCAGATAATCATGATCGGCTTCCAACGCATCCAGCGCTTCTTCCAAAGAGGTGGGCAGACCCTTGAGCTTTGCTTTTTCCTCCTCGGGCAGATGGTAAAGATTGCAATCGTAAGGACCCCAACCGTTTTCATGGGGATCGATCTTGTTTTTGATACCATCAAGCCCTGCCATCAGAATAGCGGCATAGCAGAAATAGGGATTGCAGGTGGCATCGGGATTGCGCAGTTCAAAACGGCGCTTCTCGGGGCTCTTGGCATAGGCGGGAATACGGATAACCGCGCTGCGGTTGGAGGTTGCATAGCCAACGGTAACAGGCGCTTCATAGCCGGGCACCAAACGCTTGAAGGAGTTGGTAGAGGGGTTGGTCAGAGCACACAGCGAAGAAATGTGCTTGAGAAGTCCGCCCATGAAATAATGTGCTTCTTTGCTCAGGTGCGCATAGCCGTTGTCATCCGAGAACACGGGCTTTCCGTCCTTTAAAAGAAGCATATGCACGTGCATACCGCTGCCTGCTTCTCCGTAAATGGGCTTAGGCATAAAGGTGGCGCTCTTGCCGTACTTCAAGGCTGTGTTATGAATGATATACTTGATCATCATAGTAGCGTCAGCCATGTGCACCATTTCACCCAGCTGCGGCTCGATCTCAAACTGACCGGATGCGGCAACTTCGGGATGGTGGTAGTTGATCTCAATGCCCGCATCCTGCATATGCATACACATTTCGCTTCTGCATTCATAAGATACATCAAAGGGCTTTGCGATATGATAATTCTTTTGCTTGGGAACAATAACGCCCTTTTCCTCGGTGGCGCTGTTCCAGTAGGACTGTTTGGCATCCACAGTAGCGGAAAGCTCACGTCCGCTGACCTCCCAGCCCACGCGGTCAAAGAGATAAAATTCAAATTCGGGCAAAATTAGCATGGTATCGGCAACACCGCTGTTTTTCATGTGCTCCACCGCTGCACGCACGATATTGCGGGGGTATTGGGGAAGCGGACGGTTGGCAGGGGTGTCAATGATCATGGCGTTTCCCGTCATGGACAAGGTGGGAATTTCACAAAAAGGATCGATCACCGCAGTATCGGGATCGGGAATAAACACCATATCGCTCTTTTCCACCACCGCATAGCCATAGTTGGATGCATCAAAGCCAATGCCGCTTTTCATGGTTTCTTCGCTGAAATTGGCAGCGGGAATAGTCACATGGCGGTATTGGCCGTTGATATCAACCATTTTGAAGTCAACCATTTTAATATTGTTTTCTTTGATAAGGCATAAAATGTCTTGTACGCTCTTTGCCATAAAAGCACACCTTCTTTATTATTTCATAGTATTGCGTATAATGCAATTCAGTATAGCAGATTTTTTGTCACCCGTCAATCGGTAAGAAAACAAATTGTAAAATTTTGTTTTAAAATTTATTTCAAAAAGGTATTGACAAACGAACTTGATTATGATATACTAATCGGGCTGGTAGAGATGCCGGTGTGGCGGAACAGGCAGACGCCCGGGACTTAAAATCCCGTGAGACTAAAATCTCGTACCGGTTCGATCCCGGTCACCGGCACCAACGCCACCAAATTTTATATATCGCGGGATAGAGCAGCTTGGTAGCTCGTCGGGCTCATAACCCGGAGGTCGTGAGGTTCAAATCCCACTCCCGCAACCAAAAAACCATCCAATCGGATGGTTTTTCTTTTTTTGCTTACGGGTATGTTTCTTTTGGTATATGGTTACACACGCAATTTTTCTATAATCTTTTTGAACTGCGCACTCTCTCGGGCAGGATCATATTCATGCCTTTCGGCGGATTCAATTGTATCAAAAAGGTTTTTTCTTGAAGATATTTTTTCTTCAGCTTCAATACTATCGTTCATCATACCATAAACATTATGCGCAAATCCGTTTTCTGCGCGATCACATTTTACCGCATAATTGCAAGCTTCTTCAAGACAGATTAAAACATTTTTAAAATCCTTTTTCTTTGCATATGCCCAAGCCAATCCTTCCCAGACAACGGATAAGTCATTATCAAACAATCCGTTTTCGTTAAACTTCCGAAGAACACAAGTCGCTCGTTTTGTTTCGCAAATTGCCTCATCCACTTCATTGTGTAAAAGATGATAATTCACTATCCAACTTACCATAAGAGAATACTCAACAATGCTTTCATACATCACTTCCTTTGAATAATGCAACGCATTAGTATTATTGTATTGTATTATTTCAATAATTGCGCGATCCACTTTGGGATATAAACCTCTGCTACCAACGATATGATTATTATAAGAACGCGCCTTATTATAATCTTTTTGGATCGTTGCAACCGTAGTCAGAAATTTGTACGCCCACACACGTCGATTATCGTTTTTTGTATTTTCAGCTACGATATTAAATCCTTTTTCGGCATCTTGTAGCATTGTTTGACATTCATTTTTCCCTTTATAACGAGCGGCAATAAATCGATGCCGTGCCAACTCAAAAATCAGCTGATCATTGTTAGGATAGCGAGCCAGTGTCCTTGAAATCAGTGCAATTGCTCCATCCCGATTTCGTTCTTTTGATAAGTGATTCGCCTCGGCAATCACATCGGATATTGTTTTGTTACATACCGTATTATGGTCGAATAAATAATCTAAAGAAACATCGAAAATCTCTGCAAGCTGAGGAAGCAATGTAATATCTGGATAAGAATTTCCTGTTTCCCATTTAGAAACAGCTGCGGTTGTCACTCCGAGCAGTTCAGCAAGCTTTTCTTGCGTATAACCCTTTTCCCTTCGGAGATCCATAATTGTTTTTTGTATGTTCATTGACATAACCTAAATCCTCCTGAAAAATATATTGTAAGCTTACACATATATTGTACTATTATATAAAAGAGAAGTCAATGGAGCAGTTTTCTATTTGGCTGAGATATTTATTAACCGTTGGTTGATTTAAGTTTCAAACAAAGTGATTTGATATCTTTTTCATATTTTTAATCTTCGCTTTTCTCTAAATCTTCTGCGCCATTTTTACGGATAAAAGATATGAGAAAAGGGGATTTTCTGAAACTCAATTTTCCGTTGAGTCCGGTAATGATTTGAATCGCTGTACATTTAAAGATAAAAATGTTATAGTATAACCACGGTGCCGAATTTATTTTTATGGAGGAAAATATGAAAGAGTCAATGGGTCAAATCATAAGAAAATTGCGTAAGGAAAGAAACTTAACACAAGAAGAACTTGCAGAACAGCTGAATATTACTTATCAAGCGGTAAGCCGTTGGGAAAATGAAACTGGAATGCCCGATATTTCGCAGGTTATCCCCCTTGCCAATGTTTTCGGTGTTTCTGTTGATGTTCTTTTTGGAACACAAAATATAGATCGCGATGCGGAGGTACAAAGAATAATTGAAGAAGCCTCTGCCCCTCTGAGGCTTAATTATGAAAACGAAGAAGATGAGTTTGAAGCTTTTAAAAAGGAATATGAAACCTATATGGAAGCTTTGAAAACCTATCCCAATAGTATTCCCCTATTATACAGCTCTCTTTTAAGCGGACATGTTCTTGCATCTGAGTATTCAGACCGTAAAGATCATCAAAAAGCAACATCGCTGCGCCGTGAATGTATACGCCAAGGCAATGTTATTTTGAATACTTGTAAGGATGTTACAAGACTAATGAATACACATAAACAGCTTGTGGATATTTATGTTTCTTTAGGTGATTTTGAAAGCGCAGAAAAACATGCAGAAAAATTGCCGAAAGAATTTATTAATTCCGGAAGTATGGTGGCATATATAAAAAGCTGCAAAGGCGATGCAGATGGAGCAATTGTAGAATATTCATGCAATATTGACCAGTTGTTGGGTCAATTTGAGTTAGAGGTGCTTTGCCTCGGTAATGAGTATTATTTTAAAGGTCAATACGAAGATGCTATCAAGGTGTATAAATCTTTATATGATATGATTGCGGTTATATTTGATAAAGAGGAATACACACCGCCTTATCACGCTCTTACGGTTGGAGATCATATTGCAAGATGTTATATCAAGCTTGGTCATTATGATGAAGCTGTGGAATGGCTTTGGAGAGATTACGAGCATATTTGTAAAAATGCAAAGCATTACAACAAAAAAGAGCATGTTGAAACCCCTTTGCTTCGTGGGTGTACCTTCCAATTCTTTGGCGAATCAATGAATATAAAGGGGTATTTGTACTATCTCAACCTTCCCATATATGCGGCACTGCATGGACATCCTGGATATAATGAGCTTCTTGAAAAACTTAAAGGTTCAGATAAGGTATGATAAAATTGATTTTGAGTTATTACAAGTGAAAAATTAAGAAGTTTTTGGATTTTCCTTTGGTCAAACCCGAGCCGTGGCTTGATATATCATTTGATGAAAGAGAGTGTCATATCAGTCGTTGCATGTATAACTTTCTCAGCAGCTTGATGATATACAACGGCTTATCTTTATTTGCATCCTTTTCGGTACCTCATCTCAAAAACGAACGCAGTCCAATGGACTGCTTTTTCGTTTTTGGTTGCAATGAAGCGCACCTGCGGTGCATGAAAAATGAAGCAGGACTTCGTCCTATGAAGAGAGCCTTCGGCTCACGGAAAGGTTAGTGTGCGCTTCGCTTCACGCGAGCGAAAATTGCGGAGCAATTCGCGAGTGCTTCATGGCGCGGGTGCGCCGCTTCATGTTTGCGAAGCAAACGCTTCATTGATAAAGCTTGGAATTTATGATATAATTATTTCAACAAATAATCATAAAACCTCTGGACTTTCCGCAATCTTTCGGTATAATGTGTATTACCACCCGAAAGGAGCGCGAAAGTGATAGACCTGAAGCCATATTATCAAATAAAATTAGCCTTACTCATATATAAAGCATCTTTTTCGAGCAATCCCCCGAAAACCGAGGACGAAAAATACGCCTATGACATCATTCAAAAAGCGTATTTGATCAATGAGAAAAAGATTGAGATGCTTGATTGCAAAGTGAATGAGAAGCTACTCAAAGAATATTACACATACCTTGCTCAAAAATCAAAATGAAAGGCGGTGAACGAATGCGTTTTTTTGAATTTGAAACTTATTTGACCAGTGACGAGATCCAACACCGCATGTCATCTTATTATGAATGGGAAAAGCATTCTTCGTGGAATATATTTAAGGAATACACCTCTCCTAGAAAAGGTTTGCATCTATATCCCGATGAAAATGGTTTTACCGGTTATTACGAAACCGGAGAACGTAATAGACATTGCGATTTGCAGAGAGCGAAAGCTTGGATGCACATCAAAATAAAAGAGAAAAACGGGAAACGCATTGTCAAAGGATATACATATTACTGCCCTTTATTGATAATCGGTTTGTTGATTGGCTTGTTAGAAATTATTTTTGTTCAAGATATACTGGCATTTATCTTAATTTCCGTTGTGTGCGCTGTATTGTTTATGTCAAAAATCAAGGAAGAAAATGAATTGATAGAATGCGTAAGAAGAGTCCTTGAGCAATAGGCATCTATTTTGGATGCACTTGAAACAGTCTCCAAAACTCCAAACGCCTTGATTTTATTGACTTTTTCGCCGTGGCATCTAAATTGGCGGTACAACACAAAAAAGATTCCATAGTCGATACAATTTCGGCTATGGAATTTTGCTTTATATGCGAAAAATAGCTCATTTTTGCCCTTTTACCGCTCATTTCGGCGGTTTTATGGGTATTTTTTCTTATATAAACGATAAATTCGCCCTCCCCTGCCCCATGGGAACTGAAGCGGCGGATTTTGTATCGTTCAAGGAATCAAATTGTGCAACAAGTATCAATATAATAATGTGCATAAATTTGATTATTTGTAGTTTGGCTTTCTTCCAAGAAATTGTTCCGAATAGTGCTTTGCGTTTGTATTTCGCGTATATACCACATGAAATGCAT
>SVRY01000076.1 GCA_015064585.1 Oscillospiraceae bacterium | reverse complement strand
CAGACAAAGGCCTGCTCTTTCGGTGTAGCCGGTCTTTCCGCCGAGGAGGGGTCCACGCTCAAGCTTCATCATAGCAAACTTTGCCGAAAGAGTGCTTTTCAGCTTTATTCCGTTTGTATAGTAAGATGTCGGCACAGTGATGTATTCATCGGTGCATATGACCTCACGGAAGAAATCGTCCTTTAAAGCAGTTTTCATAAGTATTAGAAGGTCGTCGGCTGTGGTGTAGTGCCCGTTTGAGTCGAGACCCGTAACATTTTTGAATTGCGAATTTTTCATTCCGAGAGATTGCGCAGTTTCGTTCATTTTCAAGATGAACTCGTCAAGAGAGCCGCAGGAGGCTCTGGCAAGAGCGTTAGCGGCATCAGCTCCGGAGGGAAGCATCGTGCCGTAAATCAGGTCTTTTATTGGTACGGTATCGCCCTCTTGAAAACCGGCCATCGAGGCATTAGCCTCGTAAAGACCTGCGAGGTCCTCGTATTTTATGGTTATTTCGGCGTTTACGTCGTCTATGTACTGCAAAGCGGTGTATACCGTCATCATCTTTGTGAGCGAAGCGGGCTGTGTGCACACACTCGGATAACGTGAGTAGAGAACCTCGTCATTATCAAGGTCATAGAGCAATACATAGCCGCTGTATAGCTCTATGCCGCCGTCGGTTCGGCCGTTTCCTAAGGCTGCCTCAACCGGGGGATATACGGGCTCGGGAGGTGGCTCCGGAATAGGCGGATTTTTATAATCATGTATCAAAAGAGCGGCCTTTGCCGAAGAGAGGAAAATAATCACCAGCAGGCCAAAAATAACTATTAAATTTAAAAATCCAAGACGTTTTTTAGTTTTGAGCATGCCGATTTCCTTTCTTAAAACTCTCTATGTCACTTTACCATTATTAAGTTGTTTTTTCAAGTCGTGGCCGTTAATGAAAACTTTTCCGAATGAATTTGATTTGGAATTTCGGGCAAACTAAGGCCAAAGGAGATGATTATGATGATTGATAGACTTGCTCTTTTGCTCGTTATCGTAGGCGCTCTCAACTGGGGTTCCATCGGTATTTTTGGATTTGACATCGTAGGATGGATCTTCGGCGGCCAGCTGGCGGCTTTCAGCCGTATTATTTTTACTGTCGTAGCCATTGCGGGCCTATGGTGCATTTCTCTTCTTTTCCGAGACAGACCCGACGAGCATCACGCATAAACCGGTAAAATAAAAGTCCGTCTTAAAGGGCAGTGCTCGTAAAACAGTAAAATAGCGATTTTGCGGAAAAGGTATGATTTCGGTCATACCTTTTCTGCTTTCATCAGTTCATCAACAGGGATGAAGCCTACAAGGTCATACTCAATGTGTGCCTTCTGTTTCCGCTTACCGCTGGACTTGTCGGGTGCTTCCACATAGATGCCCTTTACAAGCTCTCTGAGGGCGTAGGGCGTGAGTTCCTTGAGGTTGGTGTACTTCTTCACCCTTTGGATGAATACTTCGAGATTCTGTATCTTTTGTTCCTGTACTTTGATTTCCTCTTGCAGCTTCTTGACCTCAGCTTTCAGCTCGGTCTGCTCGTTTTCGTAGGTGGCACTCATCATAGCGTATCGCTCGTCACTCAGCTTGCCGTTGGCGTTGTCCTCGTAGATTTTGAGGAAAAGGCGGTCAAGCTCGGCAATGCGCTTTTCAGCCTGTGCCAAACGCTTCTTGTGTACCCGTATCGCTTCCTCGCTTTGTAGCTGGAGCATCTGTCCCATCTCACGGCGGAAGTATTCCTCGTAGTGGGTCACGATGGAGATAACAGCCTCCATATGCTTCCATACCATACTCTCCAAGGTCACGGCACGAACATAATGCCCACTGCACTTGTCCTTGTTGCCACGATGGGTAGAGCAGATAAAGAAGTCCTGCCGCTTTTCAAAATGGCTTGTGGTGGAGTAATAGAGCTTCTGCTTGCAGTCGGCACAGAACACCAAGCCGGAGAAGATACTGCTCTTGCCCGTTGCCGTTCTGCGATGCCGCTGCTGTCGGATTTCCTGCACCTTATCGAAGACTTCCTGCGTGATGATGGCAGGGTGCGTACCATAGAACACCTTTTGATTTTCAATGGGGTTTGCCCTCTGCTTCTTGTCCCAGATGGAATTGCTGTAGGTCTTGAAGTTGACCGTTGCTCCGATATACTCCATCCGTTCGAGGATTGCCACAACGGTGCTTTCGTGCCAACGGCATTCATTTTCGGGAGTCTGATGCGGCGTCTTTCTTCCGTCACGCTGTTTGTAGGCGGTGGGGTTAAGTACCTTTTCCTTTTCAAGCTGTGCGGCGATTTGGCTCGGACCTCTGCCTTGCATACACAAGTCAAAGATTTTCCGAACGACCTTTGCCGCTTCCTCGTCAACCACCCACGCTTTTGGATCTTCGGGATGTTTCTTGTACCCGTAAGGAACATTGACGGTCAGACGGTCGCCACGCTCGCCCTTTGCCTTTTGCACGGCTCGGATTTTGCGGCTGGTATCGCGCGCATAAAACTCGTTGAACCAATTCTTAATTCCTGCAAAATCGTTGTCGATGCTGTTGGGGTCAATGGTGTCGTAATTGTCATTGATGGCAATAAAGCGTACCCCGTGTTCGGCAAAAGTGAAGTTGATGAACATACCCGCCATAGCGGAGTTTCTTGAAAAGCGGCTGAGGTCTTTGACGATGATGGTCGATACCCTGTCAGCCTCTACCTCGGTGAGCATTTTCTGAAATCCGGGTCTGTTGAAATCAGTCCCACTATAACCGTCGTCCACGAAAAAAGAGAGGTTTGTGAAGCGGTGTTCACGGGCGTAGGTTTCGAGGATTCTTTTTTGATTGGTCACGGAATTACTCTCGCCTTCGAGAGCATCCTCCTGCGAAAGTCTGCAATAGAGTGCGGTAATTTTGTCGGTTGCCCTTAACATATTTTTGTCCTCCTTCGGTTGGGCAACTGTCTGTACAGGATTGGATTCTTGGGTTATATCAAAAGAGGATTCATTGTTCATTCGCTATCCTCCGTGATATCAGATTCATCATTGGCGGCTTGATGCTGCATAATGCGTTTGAGCTTTTTATCGAGGGTTTCTGTACCCTCATAACTACCGGTTATTGTGAACTCCGTGCCGCCGATTTCTTCCGTGATGGTGATTTCGGGAAGCCAAAAGGCAGACGGATTTTTGACTACAATGTTACCCTTATCGTCAAAAGAAACATCACGCTTGGGGGCATCATCGGGACGAGGCTTGATTTTGAAATATGGGTCGGGGTTAGTGAAGTGATATTCGGGGATGGGAGCAGCCTCATCGTCTGCGCCTGCATCAAAATCCTCATCTTTCATAATCTCTCTTAATTCCTCATCGGTCAGCTCAATCACATCGTCGCCGTTGTAAATATCGCTCATTTTGATTTTCGGACTCACTTCGTCAAGCCTCCTTTTCATTCATTCGGTTCGTTTCGCTTCAATCAAATCTCGCAGAGATAGCAAAACGGACAAACGCTGTCAACGGTCAAGATGAACGGCTTCGCCGCCATTGACAGCGTCCGTCCATTTTGCTCTTGGGCAGACAAGGCGGCGGTTGCCGCCGATTTCCATTTAAGGAAATGGCACTTGCTATTATGAGATTTACGGAATAGCAAGCACAGCAGGTGTATGTACACTCTGCGATTTCATACTTGGCAAGCAGGGCACGGAGGTACCCACTTTGCATCGTTGCCGTTATGTTCAAACATACCTGGCAAGCAATGCACAGCGGTACCCACTCGTGCGTTTTGCAAAATTTCAGCCTTGCTGACCTTTTGCAAAACCTTGTTGGGAAACATCCCAAACCCTTTAACAATTTCAAAGAAATTGGCTACGCACCACGGGTGCTGAATTGATATATTTGGCTCATTGTCAATGATGCATTTTTGCCAGACTGTATTATTACTTGAGTTCGTTTTTTACTGAAGAAGCAATGGCATACACGATTACTGCAATGCAAATTGTGACTGTACCTATCCATAACCATCCTGTAGCTAAAACGGTTTCGATTGTCATGCATATAAATGCTGCAGCAAGTAAAGCGAATACAATAGCAGTTTGTCGATAATGCGGTTTTTTGTTCATTTGCTCTCTTTCCTGTTTGGATGCCCATATGTATGCGTTATTGAAAAGGAACCCTTTTTCTTTGAAAGACCGAATACTAATAATTAGAGCAATCAACGCAAAAATTCCGCAGATAATTGCACATATTATCCTTGTCATAATAACACCTCCACAATAATCATATAACTTTTGCTTTGGTCGGCTTGTCGGAATTATACATCACCTGAACATTGCTCCCAATCTTTGGAACAGGGTTTCCGGCGTTAATCCATTTTCTTTTCGTGTATGACCTTCCATCAACGGTGTATTCAACCTTGATGATGTAAGGAAATTCAGCACCATCCAATGCGTGCATTCTCACAGGTTTTCTGTTGACTTTCATCCACCATTGCTTTGTTACAGCAATCACCGTTCCTGTTGTTTGCTTATCCATAAAGTACCTCCTGTGTTCTTTTAGAAAAAGAATAGTTCTTCAAATTTTTTATCCAAGGCTATGCACAAAATCAATGCCAACTTTGCTGTTGGATTGAATTGCCCTGTTTCGATTGAGCTAATTGTGTTGCGAGATACACCAACCATATCTGCCAGTTGCTGTTGAGATAAACCTTTTTCACCACGGCATTCTTTGAGACTGTTTTTTAATTTCAGCTTATCGTTCATAATCACACCACGCTTCTAATCACAAGCACAACTGCGAACGCAATGGCAAAGACGATTTCAACTACACCCCAAATCAGATTTCGACGATTCTTCAAATCCTTGTACAACACAATATTGCCGCTACCTTGCATCGCAAAATATACGAGCCAGCCAACTAAACCAATCTCTGGAATATGGAAAAGTAGTTCGCTTGCAAATACCAGTGCGGCACAAATAATTGCACCTACGAACATTCCCACTCTTGATGCAGTTCCGTAAGCAATCATTTCACGCTCGTCATGTCTGCCTTCGTTTTCCTCTCGGCTCATTTTGAGAATTTCATCTTTATCCATGCGCAACCTCCAATCGACAAGTTTACTTTGCATATCCTAATTATACTTATGCCAAGTTCTCTTGTCAATATATCCTCGTAAAAATTCAAAAAGAAGTTACAAAATCTGTTCTCAAAAATAGGTTGTTGTGCATTCCGTGAAAGTCTTTGCCGCAGAGTAAACGAATTTCACCCAATAGTGCTTCTCTAATCCGTGTACCCGATGTGCTGAAAAGTGGCTTTTTTAACGCTTTCAAAGCAACTCACACGAATGGATGAAGTCGGATATACCCATCTTTGAACAACGGCTCACAGGGCAGAAAATAAACGATTTTCACCCCTTAAACGCACAAAAACAGACGACACCCAACCGAAGTTGAATGTCGTCTGCTTGTTTCCAATCCTGCCTAACAGATGCCGTAATTCGTAATTTTTGATTGATTACTGTCTTACGGACACTCTGCTAATGGGCAGCTTTTTTATGCTTTTA
>SVRY01000021.1 GCA_015064585.1 Oscillospiraceae bacterium | reverse complement strand
CGAAGAAGCGCGGCGAGGATGTGCGCGGCTTTCATCCTGCATTTTTTAAAGTAGTGGGCTTTATTGTAGGACCTTTGGGTGTGCTCTTGTTTCTTATTTCCACCCTTGGAATGGCAGTTGAGCACATGGAATATAAAGAACTATTGAAAACGAATAATGTTTGTTATGTGGAGGGATATGTTGAAAATTTCCATCCCATGCCATACGAAGGGCACGATACGGAGCATTTTGAAATAGACGGTATCTACTTTGAATACACCGACGGTGAAATCATGAACGGTTACAATACTACCTCGTCTCACGGCGGTGTTGTTACACAAAACGGTCAGTATTTAAAAATCAAATATATTGTTAGTGAATATGATAGCGGCGAAAGCAGAAATATAATTCTGTATATTGCTGAGATCGAAAAGTAATAAAGAATTGTATCAAAATTAGGGTTATTAGCCAAAAACAAAAGGACAAGCGAAGCTTGTCCTTTTGTTTTTGGCGGAAAAGAACCGAAAAGATTCGAAATCGAGCGCCGTAGGCGCGGGCTTCGAGGGCGACTGCTGCCTGTGGCAGGAGGAAGGAGCCCGAGAAGGCGCAGCGGTCGAAATTCAGAGAGCGAAAAGCGAGCGTGAATTTCGGGTACCGCAAGCTGGGCAGAAGAATCTCTCCTTGCCAAAAATACAATTCCGTACGAAGGTGTTGCGGTTTTGGCCTTCCTATGATATAATTACAATATCAGAATATCCACATTATAATATATATACACGGAGGTGTTGTGCCATGACTGCTGCCGATTGGAACAAAAGATTTGGCAATAACTTTCTGATTCATTTAACAAACGAGGAACGCAAATATTTGGGGTTATCGTCGATTTCCCCTGAATGGGATATCTTGCTTTATCATAGTAAAACCAATTTATGGTATACCAGAGTAACTGCTTTTTTTGACGGCAACATTATCATAAAAGTCATCAGTGAAATGAAGAAAGCTTTGGATGACGGTATCGTTAATTATGAAAATTACGTGGAATATGATACAAAACTTGTTACAAACGCGCGCAGCCAACTACTGCCGTTAACCTCCCGAGGAAAGTTCAAGCCGTTGTCCGCATCTAACATTAGAGCAATTGCACCTTTTGGATGTAGTTTTGCCATTGTATTTGAACGTGAAAAAGACACGTTTCTTGCACTCAGTAACCCTCGCGCCAACAAAGAATTTCCTGTGGGCGAGTGGGATGCGGTTGGGGCAATTCGTTCTGATGCGGATTTTCACACATTTATGAAAAACTACATAGCCACCTGCAGGGATGATTTTTTTGATAAACTGCAAGCGTTTAAATCTGCAAAAAAGGTAACTGTAAAATACAAGCAGGGCGATATTTTTCGTATGGAATTTTCCCGGACGCATTACTGCTACGGGATTATTACGGGAGATATCAAGAACCTGAAGACTATGCCGGAAATGCCTAAAGAGCACAGCTTGCGGCAACTGATGATGGTTCCCATTATGGTACGCTATTATCAATTTATTACGGATAATCCAAATATGAAAGCCGAGGATCTTTATCAGGTTCCGCTTGGTCGGGTAAAAATTGTCGGAGATAATGATATCATTTGGGGTACACATACAATAGTTGATCACAAGTCTCTTGCGCCGAATGATTTGGAATTTAATTTCGTATGTACTAAAATTGTTTCTCAATCACCGCATAATACACTGTTTACACAAGATATGTTCATGCGTGACGGACTAATTCCTCAGCGAGAATACACACTGCATATTGAGTGGGGCTTCGCACAGACAAGCTTATCTTACGAGCAATTGTCGGATAATTTGAAAAAAATGCTGGCCGATTACAGTTCTCCTCACGGCGGTGTTTCTCTTAGTATTGATCCTCGTGAAGCTATGCCTGATCCAAAATACCGTCAGCGCTACTCATACCAAAAGAATCTCTTGAATCCTGAAAACCGAGAAATTCTGAATGAAATATTTACCTGTCTGGGGTTGAGCGTTGACACCACATTTGATCAGTTTGCAAGTAAGTTCGGCGGTCTCACCCTTGAGGAAATTATCTCTCGAATGGAATAACATATCTCTAAGGGGTTATGCTTCTGCTTTGTATTAAATCTGAGTTATTCGCAAAAAGAAAAAGAACTAAAGTGATTTGAATCTGAGCGCCGCCGATGGCGGAAACAAGGAGAGGGATAAGGGAGAAAACAAGGGGGCGCAAGTGCGGATGAGCACGCCGCAAGACGATTATGCAAATTTTTTGCGCAGCGAAAAGTTGCCATGGAGCATGGCAGAGTAGATTTTCGATCGGGCGGTTGATTCTTGTACGTGGAATGATTAAGTTTTGCTTTTGTGTTGACATCTTGTGGATTTTGTGCTATACTTGTGTTATGAGGAAGAAAAGTAACGGTATACGCATCTATAAGGAGATGAACGCATGAAACGGCTTGCCTTGTTGTTTATAATTGTCACGATCTTAATCGGTGTTTTTCCCGGTTGTGGTTCTTGGCAACGTGTGAACGAAGAGAAAATTTATCGGCAAAAGATCGATGCTTTTTTTGACGCGCTGGATGCAGGAGATGCAGAGGAAATGCTCGCTCTTTTTTCTCAAACGGTGGTGAACAGTGATTCCGATTTGAATGAGCAGATAGACAAGCTGATCTCGCTATATCCGAGATCAACGACAACAGTTATGTTTGACGGTCTTCTTGGCGGAGAATATGAAGATGAAGATGGTATGTTTAAATCTATGGCATGCGCAACGATTCCGATTATCAATAATAATGAATACTACTGGGTATATATCGAGCTGATTTATGAGGACGACTCTTCGCCCGACAGTATTGGTCTGCATCGCGTGTATTTCTATACTGCTGACGAATACTGTATGTATTTTCAAGACGAAGATGCGGCAGCACCTATGGAATTAGGACTTGTAGTATATGCACAGCGGAAGATGGACCAAGAGATACGGTGTATAGAAAGCTTTCCGTATGCGTTTACTGCGATAGAGCGCGATTTTGATTTATCTGAAATGGAAGCATTTCTACAGTCAAGCGACGATTGGTCGGCGTTTGTTGCAAAATTCGGTCAGCCCAATGCGAAAGGTGTTACAGAAAACTGCTACTATGAAATACAAGAATCGGCTGACAAAGTAATCTATTTGGAAATCGCAGTGCAGGATGAAGAGATCATATATGCAAATTTGGTGGATGAATTTGATTATATTCGGTGTGTACTGGAAGAAAAAACTGTCAATTGAACTGGAGAGTCGTAATTATTTATGAACATAAAAAGGAGATGTTATTTATGATTGATATTACAGGAAAAATATATGAAAAGATCAAGTCGATTATGGATGCATGGTCGGAACCCGATATTTATGCCATTTCATTTTTTGTATATTCGAATGAATCCTATGAATACAAAGATTTTAGCAATGTTTCGTCTTTTGCGATCAGTTATAATACGGAAAGTGATTGCGAGGGCGCAGATGCATACGACGAAGAGCGCTGGAATTATGCCTTTTGGCGGCAGGATGAGCAGATGATCATTGATCCGGATGCACCGGATGAGTTAATCGATTTGCTGTATGCTTGGTACAAAGAAAACGGTATAGAAGATATCGGCGAAGAAGACGACAATTGTTACGATGAAGACTTTAATTACATCGGAAAAGGTCCCGTTGGGCACTATGAGTTGTTGCAAATCGTTTCTGAGGTTGCCAAAAAATTGCAAACAGAGGGATATATAGAAGCACATTTCGGTAAAAAACTTCCCATCATTATTCATGGACTTGAATATGCTTGGTATGATATTGAGGCAACAAAAAAAGCAAATCCTAGTGGCGAAGCCGATATTTTTATAGCTGCTATGCAGGATTTAGGAATGATCTCTTGATTTTTGTTCATTTCTCTTGCGAAGCGGTCTTCTTTGTGTTATACTGTATATATACGGCATAAAATGAAGTGCATCGGAGAGGTAAGATGAAAAAACAGGATAATGTAGTTATTTTGGACCATGTACTCATCAAGCACAAAATTGCGATTTTGCGGGATGAGAAGACAAGTATGAAGCAATTCCGTGAGCTTGTGGAGGAGATTACCACGCTGATGATCTACGAAAGCCTCAAGGATGGGGTTCCCACGGTGGAAATTGAAGTGAAAACGCCGTTGGAAACCTGTATGCAGTCGGTGGTCAAGGATGATTCCATCGTTGTTATTCCCATTTTGCGCGCCGGACTTGGCATGGTTAACGGTGTGCACGTATTGTTTCCCACAGCTAAGGTAGGACATATCGGCATGTACCGCAACGAAGAGACACTGGAGCCCATAACCTATTATTGTAAGCTGCCCGATGGAATCGAGGACAAACTGGTTTTGGTTCTCGATCCCATGCTCGCCACCGGCGGCAGTGCTTGCGACGCCATTGAGCTGTTAAAGCAGCGCGGATGTAAGAACATCAAATTTATGGCGATCATTGGTGCCCCCGAGGGAATTTTGCGTGTAGCCGAAGCGCATCCCGATGTGAAGATCTACGTTTCTACCCTTGATAGAGAACTGAACGAGAACGGTTATATCCTACCCGGGCTTGGTGATGCGGGCGATCGGCTGTTTGGAACCAAATAGAAGGATATGCCCTTACGGATATATGTTCTTTGCGTGTGAATTTTGATTCATATACATTATTAAAACTAAAAACAATCGCTCGTTTCAAAGAGAAAGGAGCGATTGTTTTTTATATGCTGAAATGTAAAAGCAGTGCCCATGCCAGACCGTAATAGCTGATAACTGCCACCAGGTCATTGACAGTTGTAATCAGCGGACCGGATGCCACAGCAGGGTCTGCGCCGAAGCGATACAGTCCGATGGGGATTGCGGCACCGGTAAAACCGGAGATCATCATGGCAAAGCACATCGCCATTCCCACGCACCCCGCAGTGGGTAGGGCAAAGCTGATGCCGTAGTGCCCGAAAAGACAGAGATAGACGGCTACGATCAAAAAAGAGACAATGCCAATGGCAAAACCGTTGCATAGTGCCACTCTGGTTTCTTTGAGAATGATGCCAAACTGCTTTTTGCCGTCCGATTCTTCATCGGTCCCCAAGGTGCGTACCGTGACTGCCAAAGACTGGGTGCCTACGTTGCCTGCCATGCCGAGGATCAGCGATTGGAAAGCTACGATCATGGGCAGTTCATCTACCACTCCTTCAAACATGCCCACTACGGCAGAAACGGCAAGACCCATAAACAGCAGTGCCACAAGCCAGGGCACTCTTTTTTTCATACTTTGCAAAAGCGACTCGTCGTGCTCTTCTTCCGATCCCAGAGCCGCCAGCTTTGCGTAGTCGTCTCCCAATTCTTCGTCCACGATATCGATGATATCTTTGGAAGTGATAACACCCAGCAATTTTCCGTTTTCGGAGGAAAGAACAGGGATCAAATCTTCCGAGTATCCGCGTACGCGCTCGATATTTTCCGAAATGATCTCTTTGTCGCATACGTAAGGGAAGGTGGTGCAGATCAATTCTTCTAAATCAACGGTACTTCGGGCAATGATCAACTCTTTCAGCCCGATTGCACCGTAAAAAGTCCCGTCTTCATTTTCCACAAAAATGGTGTATATGTTGTCGTTTTCGGCGGCTTCGGCAACCATTGTTTTCATGGCGCCTTTGACCGACAGACCGCGTTTGATCACGATAAAATTGGTGCTCATTTTACTGCCGAATTCGTCTTCGTCGTAAGAATCGAGCAGCTCAATTTCTTCTTTGACCTCCTCGTCCTCAATGTGTTCCAAGACTTCGTTTCGGGTTTTTTCGTCCAGTTCATCCAGTGCCACCAGCGCGTCATCAGCGTCCATGTGCTCGATGATATCTGCCGCTTCATGCGCTTCCAGTTCGGACAAGTATTCTCCCGCATCTTCCATGAAAGGCACAATTTCGGACATTGCCTCGTTACCGATCGCTTGCAATATCCGTTCGCGTTCTTCCGCGGTTAGTTCATCCTCCAGTATACCGGCAATATCATTATCGTGGTATTCTTCCAGTTTTTCTTTCAGCTGTTCTTCGCTGTAATCTCCGCGGATGATCGCCAGTATCTCCGCGCGGTAATCTCTTTCTTCTGCTTCAAAGAAAGTTTTATTTTCCATAATAAAAAGCCTCCCTTCCAAAGAAAGGAGTTTTATTTCGGTATACCAAAAGTGAACTGTGTTTTAGTGACAGTTCCATAATAAGCGGTACGAAATGAACACCTTTCCTGTGTGTACAAAATTCAAGTTTTGATGGCATAAATTACTCTCTTGCCCGTTACTGTCGGTACTCATTTCGTCACCTCTTTTCAAAGTTATCTCTTATTTTATTGTAGCACGTAGCTACAGAAAAATCAATGGTGTGTAATAAATATTTTTATACATTGGCTGAAAAACATATGAAAACAATAGTTTAAGCTGACAATAGTTAAAACCCGGCGAAAATCAAGTAAAAGCAATTGATTTTCGCCGGGTTTCATTGTCTTGTCAGATAATCATATTGGTATGATCAAGCGATTTTTTGCAGATCTTCCTTGTGAATAATGATCTGGCGTCCGCCTTCCGGCTTTTCTTCCGAAGGAACGGTATACATGATATCGAGCATCAGATTTTCCATAATAGATCTGAGTCCGCGGGCGCCTGTTTTGCGCGTGATAGCAAGATCGGCAATTGCCGCCAATGCATCCTCTTCAAAGATCAGTTCGCAATCGTCCATGGAAAGCAGTTTCTGATACTGCTTAACGATGGCGTTTTTGGGAGTACGCAGAATAGAGATCAGCGCATCACGATCCAGGCTTTCCAGAGTTACGATCATGGGAAGACGTCCCACCAGCTCGGGGATCAGCCCGAATTTAACGATATCGTGGGGCTCTACTTTACTCAGAATATTTTTCTTTTGTTTTTCTTCGGTGGTCAGCACATTGCCTTCGTAACCGATCTTGCGGTTGCCGCTTCTTTCTTCAATTAGTTGGTCGAGTGTGTCGAAAGCACCGCCGCAGATAAAAAGAATGTTTTCGGTATTGATCTGAATAAATTCTTGATTGGGATGCTTTCTGCCGCCCTGCGGGGGGACATTGGAAACAGTTCCTTCCAAAATCTTCAGCAGTGCTTGCTGTACGCCTTCACCCGAAACATCGCGTGTAATAGAGCGGTTTTCACTGCGGCGGGAGATCTTGTCGATCTCATCAATATAGATGATGCCGCATTCCGCTTTCTCAATATCAAAATCAGCTGCTTGGATGAGTTTGAGCAGAATGTTTTCTACGTCTTCGCCTACATAACCTGCTTCGGTCAATGTGGTTGCATCGGCAATGGCGAAGGGAACCTGCAGGATTTTGGCAAGGGTTTGAGCAAGATAGGTCTTTCCGACACCGGTAGGCCCCAGCATCAATACATTGCTTTTACGGATTTCCACACCGTCATCAGCTTCTTTTTTCTTTCCTTTGGCTTTACCTGCTAAAATGCGTTTATAGTGATTGTATACTGCCACAGAAAGCGCCTTCTTTGCGGCATCCTGACCGATAATATATTCGTCAAGAGATGCCTTGATTTCCATTGGTTTGGGCAGCGTTTCAAAGGTGAACCCCAGCTTTCCGGATTTTTTGGTGCCTCGGCGCATATTGCGCTGTTCAGCGATGAGCTCGCTGCATGCCTCTACGCAGGTGTCGCAGATATACGCACCTTCTGCAGAGGGAATGAGAAATTCAACTTCCAGTTCATCTCTGCCGCAAAAGGAGCAGTGGCGCAGACGGCGGGTGGTGTTACCGCTGTTTTTGGTTGTTTGAGCCATAGAATCTCCATGCCGCTTTGGGCGGCTCTTTGTTGTTTTAGTTCTTCTTTTCGATTACTTTGTCGATCAGACCGTATTCGCATGCTTCCATGGCGGTCATGAAGTTGTCGCGTTCGGTGTCACGTTCGATAGTTTCAAGGGGCTTTCCGGTATTTTGTGCAAGAATTTTATTCAAACGGTCGCGGGTGCGCAGGATGTGATCGGCGTGGATTTTGATATCGGATGCCTGACCCTGCATGCCGCCCAAAGGCTGGTGGATCATGATCTCGCTGTTGGGCAGAGCATAGCGCTTGCCCTTGGCGCCTGCTGAAAGCAGGAATGCGCCCATGCTTGCCGCCATGCCGATACAGGTGGTGGATACATCGCATTTGATGAAGTTCATGGTGTCGTAAATGGCAAGACCTGCAGAAACCGATCCGCCGGGGCTGTTGATATACAGACTGATGTCCTTATCAGGATCTTGGGCTTCCAGAAACAGAAGTTGAGCAACGACAAGAGATGCGGTTGTGTCATTCACTTCATCAGCAAGAAAAATAATACGGTCATTCAGCAGACGGGAGTAAATATCATATGCCCGTTCGCCGCGGTTGGTTTGTTCGATAACGGTTGGTACGAGTGCCATAAAATCATCCTTTCAGTGTTTGTTGGGAGAAAGCAGGGCATTCACAAACTAGCGTCGTAAATGCCCTTCACTTGTTGATATGTGTTTATTTACCTGCTTGGTTATTGCAGGCACAGCGGGCTATGTTGCCGTTGCTTATTTGGCAATATTTGCGCTGGATTTAACCAGATCCATTGCCATACGAGTCTTCAGGTCACCTACGATCTCAGCGGTGGGAACCAGTTCCTTAACTTTATCCAGTTCCATGCCGTATGCGGTAGCCAGCTTTTCGAATTCAGCATTGATTGCTTCTTCGGTGGGAACGAATTCCTCAATAGCGGCAATGCGCTCCAGACCCAGACGCAGTCTAACCTGCTTTTCAGCCTGGGGACGGAACTGATTGCGCAGAGCATCCAGATCAAGGCCGGTGTACTTGAAGTAGGTCTTCAGATCCAGACCCTGCATACGCAGACGGTTATCATAGTCACGAACCATGTTCTCAGCTTCATCGGCGAACATAACTTCGGGGATTTCGCCTTCGATATTGGCAAGCAGTGCTTCGATCAGCTGATTTTCCACTTCCTGATCGGCTGCGTCATTTTTGGTCTTCTGAATTTTTGCCTTGATATCGTTCTTGTATTCATCAAGAGTATCAAATTCCGAAACATCTTTTGCAAATTCGTCATCCAACTCGGGCAGCTCAGTCATTTCCAACTTCTTGATGGTTACTACGAATACTGCTTCCTTACCGGCAAGTTCTTCTGCGTGATATTCGGTGGGGAAGGTTACGTTTACATCAAAGGTTTCGCCAACATTGTGACCAACGATTTGATCTTCAAAGCCGGGGATGAAGGTATTGGAGCCCAGTTTGAGAGAATAGTCTTCAGAGGTGCCGCCTTCGAACTTAACGCCGTCGACACTGCCGGAATAGTCGATTACAGCGGTGTCGCCGTTTTCAGCAGCGCGGTCTGTGATCTCAAGCTGTCTGCCCTGGCGTTCTCTGACACGGTTCAGTTCAGCTTCAATTTCTTCTTCGGTAGTTTCAGCCGCATTGTAAGTGGCGTTCAAGCCTTTGTATTCGGTAACTTCTACCTCGGGACGCAGGGTGACCTTTGCCACAACCACAACACCGTTTTCTTCATCAATGGACTCAACATCGATTTCGGGAGCGCCGACAACGGTAAGACCGGAAGCAGCCAGTGCTTCGGGATATGCTGTGGGCAAAAGATTGTTGATAGCGTCTTCAAAGAAAACGCCCTTGCCGTACATTTTTTCGATTACGTGGCGGGGAGCCTTGCCGGGACGGAAACCGGGAACGGAAATTTTAGCTGCACGCTTCTTGAATACTTTAGTTACTTCTTCCTGGAAGGTAGCGTTGTCGATCGAGAAACGGATTTCGGCAACATTCTTTTCGCCTTCAGGTCTGGTTGTAGAAATGAAATTCATTTTTTTGTCCTCCGCATCTACATGCTTTGTTTTATAAGTCATTAAAAATATTACTCTTTATATTTTACCGATTTTTTTGCCTTTGTCAAGATGTTTTGCACAAAAAATAGGCATAATTTTTATTAATTTTACCGATAGATAGGGCAAGCGAATCAAAAAACACGCAGGGGAACAAAATTCAAATAGTCAGCTGACACCAATGTGAAGTGAATGCCTTCAAATGCAAACCGAGGGGGAATATTGTATACGCCGTGGATGTGGCCGTAATAGACTCGCTTAACTTCGAAAGAATGCAGGATATCCAGATGCTCACGGCATATAAAATCGCCAAATACAGGCGGAAAGTGCAGAAATGCGATCAGTTCTCCTTCTCCCAGCGCCTTTCCTGCTTCCAAAGAGCGCTTTAATCTGCCGGCTTCCCGTAGAACAATTTTTTGATAATCGCAGTTGCGGGGGCTGATACCGTCATTATACCAACCGCGGGTGCCGCATATGATCTTATCTTCCACGCGATAAGCGTCACCGTATAGCAGAATGATGTTATTAAATTGGTTTTGGGCAAAAAAATCTTCTACTTTTTTGCGTGTTTGCCACCAATAGTCATGGTTGCCTTTTCCGATGATCTTTTTGCCGGGAAGTGAGGATAGAAAACGAAAATCCTCAGTGGCTTCATCCAGCGTCATTGCCCAGGTGATATCGCCCGGAATGACCACTGTATCTTCGGGAGTGATCAGTGTGTTCCAGTTGTTGGCAATTTTGTCTGCGTGGTTTTGCCATCGAGAGCCGAAAATGTCCATCGGTTTGGCTGTCTGAAAAGAAAGATGTGTATCTGACAGGGTATAAAGTGCCATTCCGATACTCCTTTCGAATTTATTGGATGGGTGTATAGGATGTTTGTTTTGGGAAATACTGAAATTGAAAACCAAGAAAAGAGGAAATGTATGAATCAGTTTATGCCCTTTGATGAAGAAGAAAAGAAGAGCAAAAAGAAAAACAAAGGCGTGTCTTGCGATGTAAAGAACTGCACCTACCATGATGGAGAAAGCTATTGTACTGCTGAGCAGATCGCTGTCGGTCCAAGCTACGCCACATCCTGCACCGATACAGTGTGTGCAACCTTCAGACCGAAATCTTTTTGAGGAAACGGTCTGCGTTTTTGTAAAAGAATCCTTCGATCTGGCAGTCACTGTAACCCAAACGGGCAAGGTGTTCTGCCAGAAGGGGCAGGTCGTACATATTTTGAATCTCCTTGGGAGAACTGCTGATACCGTCAAAATCGCATCCGAGGCAAATGTAGTTTTCTCCGCCCAATGAACAGTAATGTTCAATGTGCTTTACTATATCCAAAAGAGTGGCATCGGCATCTTTTTTTAAATGAACAGCCGCCATGCTGATTCCTGTCACACCATCGCTTTTTAATATTGCGTCAAACATCGCATCAGTGAGGTTGCGTCGATGGTCGCAAATTGTCCTTGCGTTGGAGTGGGTGGCGAGCAGAGGCTTTTGATGATATTCGGAAAGCTCTGCTACCTGCCAAAACATACGGTCGGAAGCGTGAGAGATGTCGGGTTGTATACCCAGCGTAAAACAGCGTTTTACCGCTTCGGCTCCGAAATCAGTCAGCCCTATATCGGTGTTATGTGCACCGCCCAACGAACAGACATCCTGCCAAACCAAGGTCAGGATGCGAATTCCCAAAGAATGCAGTATATCCAGACGTGAGAGGTCATTGTCAATCAATGCCCCGCCTTCCACTGCCAGAATAGATTTAATTTCTTTAGGTATCTCTGCATTTTCATAATATTTTCGAATGGCAAGAAATTGCCGCCATGCGTCATCGGGAGAGAGTTTATGTTCAGTCCAAATGGCAAATACCTGGGTGTGATGGGTAAAGACATCTTCAAACGCTTGACGCAAATGCAATTGGTCGTTGCGGTAAGTCAGCCCTTTTTTATATAACTCAAATAGAGTATCACAGTGCAAGTCGGTGTATATCAATGATGTTCATCCTTACTTAAAAATTTTAAAAAAGTTTTACGATGAATGGGGGCGGGACCGTACTTTCGTACGGCGTCCATGTGCGCCTTGGTGGGATATCCTTTATGGGCAGAAATGCCGTACATAGGATATGCTTTGTCCAGCTCCATGCAAAGCCGGTCACGGGACACCTTTGCCAGAATGGATGCTGCCGCAATGGAAGGGGAAATAGAGTCTCCCTTGATTACTTTGACGGTATCCATGGGGAATCCTCTTGCCACATTTCCATCTACCAGCACCAGATCAGGACAAGGGGTCAGCATGGCGACAGCGCGCCGCATGGCAAGTTGGGAAGCGTTGAGAATATTCAGTTCATCGATCTCTTCGACGTCGGCGTATGCAATTCCGTAGCTCACTGCGTTTTCTACAATCAAAGCATACAGCTGTTCTCTCTTTTTTTCGGTCAGCTTTTTGGAATCATTTAACCCGGGGATCTCTGCATTGGGGTCCAGAATAACAGCGGCGGCGCATACAGGACCACAGAGAGGACCTCTGCCTGCCTCGTCGGTACCGGCAATCACGGCATATCCTTTGGCAGTATATTCATTTTCCAGATCAAACTTCATGTATGTCCTCCGCCAAAACAGGATATTCCAGCGTAATGCGGCCGATCTTGCATCCGCGGAATTCATCCAACAGAATATTCGCTGTGCGTTCGGTATTGATGTCACCGCCGGGGATCAAGAATCCGCGTTTTCTGCCCACCGCTTCAAATAGCTGCCATTTGTCCAGGGTTTGTATTTGTTCGGGTGTGAGTTTATAGCGTGCGGCAAAAAGAGCGGGAGCAACCGCCTGTAAACGCTCGCAGAGCGTGGCGGCAATGGCTTCGGTATCTAAGATCTGATCCTTGATGGCACCGGTCATGGCAAGATTTTCGCCCACTGTCGGATCCTCAAATTTGGGCCAAAGAACGCCCGGCATATCCAGTAAGTCAATGCCGATAGAGGTGGGAACCCATTGCAGAGTCTGCGTTACGCCCGGACGGTCTTCAGCTTTTGCTTTTTTTGCACCTGCCAAACGGTTGATCAGAGTGGATTTTCCTACGTTGGGAATGCCTACGATCATTGCACGCAGCTTTCTTCCGGTCATGCCTTTATCTTCATAACGGGCAACTTTTTCGGAAAGAACATTCTTGACAGCGGGCAGAATTTTATCAATACCGGCCCCTGTGTGACAGTCGATAAATAATGCGGTGTTTCCTTCTTTTTTAAATGCCGCCTCCCACTGTTTGCAGGCGGCAGGATCGGCAAGAGAGGATTTGTTGAAAAGAGTAAGGATCGGTTTGTCTTTGCAGATTTTAGAAATTTCGGGATTGCGTGAGCTTTGCGGGATGCGGGCATCCAACAGTTCAATGACAATATCCACTTTAGGCAGGTTTTCAGTGATCAGCCGGCGGGTTTTTGCCATATGGCCGGGAAACCACTGTATAATATTGGATGGCATATCCATGTCTCCTTTCATAAAGACGGCGTGCCGCCACTTGGCACGCCGTATAATTTTATTTGTCCAAAGTTCCCATGTTGGAAAAAGGAGTCAAACGGAAAATAGCTTTTCCGACAACCAAACGCACATCCACAAAACCAACTGTGGCATCGCGGCTGTCTTTGCTGTCATTGCGGTTGTCTCCCAAGATGAATAACCGGCCTTCGGGGACGGTTGCGATATAATTGCCGGTGGCGGTGTCATAGGTAAAGCCTGTTTTATAAAGATCCGACCCGTCGATAGATCCCAAACGCATGGGCTGACCTTCTATATAATTGACATATTCGCTGCCGATTACCGCGTAGTTGCCGTTTTCATCAAAGCGCTGTTCGACGATCTCTCCGTTGATCATGATCATCCAACGGTCAAAATTGATCTGAATTTCATCGCCGCCAACAGCAATCACACGCTTTACCAGCGGTTTTTGTAAATTGTGGGTGGACTGGACAATTACCACATCTCCCCGTTCGGGAGTGTAGGCGATATTGGACACCAAAAGGGTATCCAAATTTTGAATGGTAGGCTCCATGGAGGCACCCGAAACGGGGGAATGGCGCAGGAAGAAACAAAGCGCCACAATTACCACAGCAAAGGATATAGCAAACAATTCTGTCAGATCAAAAGCAAAGGAAAGGGCTTTGACACCGGCGCTCGGCTCTTCTGCCACAGGTTCTGCGGGTTCATTTTCCTTGTTTTCATTTTCGCTGTCGGTTTCGCTTTTTGGCAGCTCAGCTGCTTCCGATGCTTCTATCAATACATCATCAGACAAAACCTCTGCGGTAGTTTCCTCGGATTCATCGGATTTATCAGGAAACGCAAAAGAAGTGTCGGTGTCGGATACAGGCTGATTGTTTTCTTCCTGTTCCTTTGAAAAATTAGGCATGGTTGGCTCCTTAGAGAATTATTTTTTGTGTTTCAGCAGGTCGTGCTTGATGTTCCAAAGCTTTTCGGAAAGGTCAACGTAATAGTTGTGAGGGTTTTCAAAACGTTTCACTTCGTCCCACAGTGAATCTATCTGTGCAAGGCAATAATTGCGGATGTCTTCGGTTGCGGGGGAATCGTAAACCCGTTTGCCGTTAAGGAAGATAGGACGCAGCAGCTCTACCGCTTTATAATTGGTAAAGGTTTTGGTCTTCCATGTGTAGTAGGGGTCGAAAATAGTCAGAGACTGACTGTCGTCTACTGTTTCATCATGTACACAAATTAGGTCTGCTTCTGCTTTTCCGCTTTCACGGTCAAAGAGGCGGTATACTTTCTTAAAGTGGGGGGTAGTGATTTTGGCAGGGTTTTCGGAAATTTTGATCTTAGGAAGAATAGAACCGTCGGGATTTTCTACAGCAACCAGTTTGTAAACGCCGCCGAACACAGGAGAAGATTTAGAAGTGATCAAACGCTCGCCTACACCGAAGGAATCGATTTTAGCTCCTTGCAGCAAAATGTCACGGATAATATACTCATCCAGCGAATTGGAGGCAGTGATTCTGCACCCTGTCAATCCCGCTTCATCCAGCATTTTACGCACTTTCTTGCTCAAATATGTGATGTCGCCCGAATCAATGCGCAGGGCACCGTTAGTAATACCATGTTTTTGAAATACTTTAATAGCGTTGGGGACGCCTGATTTCAGTACGTTATAGGTATCTACCAATAGAGTAGGCGCATTGGGGTAGATTGAGCAGTAGGTGTCGAATGCTTCGTATTCAGAATCAAACATTTGCACCCAAGAGTGGGCCATGGTACCGCCCGCAGGCACGCCGTACAGCTCTTCAGAAATGGTACAGGCAGTGGAACTGCATCCCGCGATATAAGATGCACGTGCACCTAAAATCGCCCCTGAAGTACCCTGTGCACGGCGGGAGCCGAATTCAAAGACAGGACGTCCCTGCGCAGAGCGCACGATGCGGTTGGATTTGGTGGCAACCAATGATTGATGGTTGACGGTAAGCAGAATATAGGTTTCAATAAACTGTGCTTCAATGGCAGGGGCACGTACTGTAATAATTGGTTCTCCCGGGAAAATGGGAGTGCCTTCGGGAACTGCCCAGATATCACCGGTGAATTTGAATGTTCTCAGATAGGAAAGGAACTCTTCCGAAAAACATTTCTTGCTGCGCAAAAAATTGATGTCGGCATCCGAAAAATGCAGATTTTCAATATAGTCGATTACCTGTTCCAAACCTGCGGCAATGGCAAAACCTCCGCCGTCGGGAACCGAGCGGAAGAACATATCAAAATAACAGATCTGATCTTTTTTGCCGCAGAGCAGATATCCGTTACCCATGGTCATTTCATAAAAGTCGAACAGCATCGTATAGTTTTCATACCAAAAGTTACGCGCAGTTGCCATGATAAATTACCTCGTGATTATATAGTAAAAAGTTTGAAAAATACTTCGCATTTTCCTATTTGTGCTTCCGTGTTCTTGACAAGGAATGATATTTGGTATATACTAATGTATAGTATAGCAATATACAAAAATATTTTACAACATTTTTTTGGGTTTGTAAAGTACTGTCTGCGTGAAAAAGTAAAAAAAGGTTCAAAAATCTTTAGAAAGACGGTGAATGGAAGAGATGAAAGACGGATTTATAAAAGTTGCGGCACTTTCTCCCATGGTAAAGGTGGCGGATTGCCGATACAATGAAAAAGAAATTATAAGTGCGATTTGTGATATGGCTGAAAAAGGTGTAAAGCTTTTGGCTTTTCCCGAGCTGTCGATAACGGCTTATTCAGTAGGGGACTTGTTGTTCCAGGAAACGCTGTTGAAAGGCGCGGAACAGGCGCTAATTCGGATCTTGGCAGCTACTGAAAAACTTGAGATTGTTTTTGTCATAGGTCTTCCTTTTCGCCATGGCGGAAAACTTTATAACGTAGCGGCAGTTTGCCAACGCGGTGCAGTGTTGGGCCTTGTGCCCAAAACCCATTTGCCAAACTACGGGGAATATAATGAAGCGCGTTACTTTGCACCCGCACCCAAGGAAACTGTTACCGTTGATTGCGTGTTCGGCGAAGAGATCCCCTTTGGCACCGATCAGATTTTTGTTTGCCGCGATCTGCCCGAACTGTCTGTCGGCTGCGAGATTTGCGAGGATGCTTGGGTTATGCATTCTCCCTCCAATACCCTTGCTGAAAAGGGAGCGACTGTCATTTTGAATCTGTCTGCCTCGGGAGATGTGGTCGGCAAGGCGTCAGTCCGCCGTACCATGCTTTCGGCAATGAGTGCCAAACAGATTTCGGCATATATATATGCCGATGCGGGAATGGGTGAATCTACCACCGATCTGGTATATGGCGGTCACGATCTGATCTATGAAAACGGTTCGCTGCTTGCCGAAGCAAAGCCTTTTTCGGGGCAATGCGCTGTCAGCGAAATTGATGTATACCGTCTTTTTGCCCTTCGTCAAAAGAAAAATACCTTCCGTGCCGCCGAAAACGCCGCATATATCAATTATTTTTCTCTTACCAAAGAGGAAACTACCCTTACAAGAAAAATTTCCGACAGTCCCTTTGTTCCCAAGGACAAAGCGGTACTGCTTTCCCGCAGTGAGGAAATTGTAACCATGCAGTCTGCCGCTCTTGCCCGCCGTCTTTCCCATATCGGTTGCGGTGCGGTGATTGGTATTTCAGGAGGCCTTGACTCCACACTTGCTTTGCTGATCACAGCAAAGGCGTATGACCGTTTGGGACAGCCCCGCACTCGCATTCATGCGGTGACCATGCCCGGATTCGGCACCACCGGCAGAACGCGCAGTAACGCCGAAATTCTTTGCGAGCGTTTGGGCGTTGCCTTCTCTACGGTTCCGATTGAAAAAGCAGTGCGTCAACACTTTGCGGATATTGGACACGACGGCGTGAAAACCGATGTAACGTATGAAAATTCGCAGGCAAGAGAACGTACGCAGATACTAATGGACATTGCCAACATGGAAAATGCCATTGTTATCGGTACGGGGGATCTTTCCGAATTGGCTCTGGGCTGGGCGACCTATAACGGCGACCATATGTCCATGTATGGGGTAAACGGATCCATTCCCAAGACATTGGTGCGCCATTTGGTATCTTATTTTGCCGAAACCAGCGATGATGAAGCATTGAAAGCAACGCTTCTTGATATTTTGGCAACTCCTGTATCACCGGAGCTGTTGCCTCCCGACAAAGACGGTAAGATTGCACAGGTAACCGAAGATCTGGTTGGGCCTTACAGTCTGCACGACTTCTTCCTTTTCTATTTCCTGCGTTACGGATTCGGTCCCCAAAAGATCTTCCGCATGGCAAAATATGCCTTTGGCGGTGCATATTCGGATGAAACCATTCTCAAATGGCTATCTACCTTCTGCCGACGCTTTTTCAATCAGCAGTTTAAGCGCTCCTGTCTTCCCGACGGACCCAAGGTGGGAACTGTGGGTATTTCACCCAGAGGCGATTTGCGTATGCCTTCGGATGCTGTGTCGGCACTTTGGCAGGAAGAGATCAAGGAATTGACCGAAAACAAATAAATCAATTTTAAAAGTTTTGGAAGGTTTCGGGGAACTTTTTTCAAGAAGTTCCCTTGATTGAATATAAATACGAGGTCAATATTTTGATAGGAATTTTTGATAGCGGTCTGGGAGGCCTAACCGCAGTGAAACAGATCCACCGTCTTATGCCGGGGGAGGATCTGATATATTTCGGCGATACGGGCAGAGTTCCTTATGGAACCAGATCCCGTCAGACCATCATACAATACGCCAAGCAGGATGTGGCATTTTTAAACTCCATGGGTGTGGATGCCATCTTGGTTGCTTGCGGAACGGTCAGCACCACTGCGCTGTCGATACTGCAAAAAGAATCCAAGATTCCTGTGATCGGTGTGGTGGAGCCTGCCTGCCGCGCGGCAGCGGCGCATACCCAAAGCGGAAGCGTGGCGGTGATCGGAACGGTTGCTACTATCCGCAGCGGGGCGTTTCCCAATATGTTAAAAAATATGTGCCCGTCACTACAGGTTTACGAGCAGGCTTGCCCTTTGTTTGTGCCGCTTGTGGAAAACGGCGTGATCGACAGAGATGATCCCATTGCCCGTTTGGCAGTGGAAAGATACCTTATGAGATTTAAAGGGAGCGGCGTGGATACCATGATCTTAGGATGTACTCATTATCCATTGCTTGCTGAGGTCATTGCCGATATTCTGCCGGGCATACGGCTGATTAACACAGGTTATGAAGCTGCCAAGGCGCTGTGTGAAGGAAGAGTTGCCGAGGGGACGGGTACGACCCGTTACTTTGTCAGCGATGATCCCGAAATGTTTATTGCTTCCGCATCCCGTTTTTTGGGCGAGGATGTAAAGGGGCAGGTAGAATATGTAGATATCGGAGCCTACTATGAATAGAATTATACTGCAAGAAATTGTGCATAGCTACGGCAGGACTGCCCAATTCCCCCAAGAGGCGATCGATGCCCTTGCTAAAGGGGCAAAAGATCTGCCTGAGGCGGCAATGACGCTGTTGGATACGGTGTGTACCGATTATCAAAAGAGCGAAAAACTGACCTATGCCATGCAGGAAGAGTTTGAAAAAGCGGCTTCTCCTGTGCATATTTATACGGCGCAAATGCTGTTTTACATGGCAAATTTGCCTTTACTGGAAGAAAAATACCGTCAAAAGGGCTTGCAAGCAGCATTGTTTGACAGGGTTCTTTTTGACCTGCGCGCCAAATTGTTTGAATGCAAGGATGTTTACGATATTTGGGGCTCGTTTGTGGCAATTTGGTTTGCCCGCTTTTTCAACTTTTCTTTATATGGGATAGAACGACTGGAATTTGCACCTTTTCGTATGGAATACGACTATACAGGGCAGGGCGTAACGGTGAAAAAGGGCGATTTTGCCATTGACGTACATATTCCGTCGGGAGCACCTCTTTCCCATGGGGATGTGTTGCGTTCCTATCAGCGCGCCGCGGAGTTTTTTAATTGCCGTATATTCGTTTGTGAGTCTTGGATGCTGTATCCCGCGCACCGTGAAATGCTCAACGACTGCCCCAATTTAATGGCATTCTTCCGGGATTATGATGTGGTGGAAGAAGGGGAGAGTAGGGATGATCTTTGGCGTATCTTTGGCGCAAAATACGGAGAAAAACCCGAAAATCTGCCAAGAGATACCGCGCTTCGCCGCGTGTATGCCGATAGACTGGAAAAAGGTTTGCCGATCGGCTGGGGAAAAGGAATTTTGGTATTAAAATGAAATATCCGAATATAAAGGAAGGCGTTTTTGTCAGTCGTCTCAATCGTTTTGCAGCAGAAGTGCAGATCGATGGCGCTGTAGAAAAATGCCATGTGAAAAATACAGGCCGCCTGCGGGAGCTTTTGGTTCCGGGGGCGGTTTGTTATCTGACAGAACCGGGTGGTTCTGTCCGCGTCACGAGGTATGATCTGGTGGCAGTAAAAAAGGGAACGGGAACGGTTAACATTGACAGCATGGCGCCCAATCAGGTGGCAGGAGAATACTTGCGTGCATTGTATCCCCATGCCGAGATCCGACCCGAAACCAAGTACGGTGACAGCCGATTTGATTTCATGATAAAGAAAACAAATGGGATATTGTACGTGGAGGTCAAGGGTGTAACCTTGAATCGAAATGGTATTGCCCTTTTCCCCGACGCTCCTACCGAGCGGGGAGTAAAGCATATAAGAGAGTTGATTGCCTGTAAAAAGGCAGGACATGACGCTATGCTCTTGTTCGTGGTTGCCATGCAGGGGGTACAAAAGGTCATGCCAAACAGAGAAACCCATGCGGCGTTTGCCGATGCGCTGGCGGATGCGCTTTGTGCCGGCGTGCGCCTTGCGGCGGTGGATTGTTATGTTACGCCCGATTCGCTGACGGCGGGAAAAACGCTTGCTGTGGAGCTTTAATTGTGAACAAATTGTAAATTTGCACACAAGACGCGATATCAATTTAAGAGAATACATGAGAATAAACGAGAATTTGCGAGAAACTGCACCTCTTAATTAAATTATACCAAAAAACTTTTCAAAACCTATTGACAACAGGCTCTCGGTGTGCTAGAATGCTAGGGCTGTTAAAAGAAAACAATCAAGTGGAGGAATACAAAATGTCTACATTTATGGCAAAAGCCGAGACCATCGAGCGCAAGTGGTATGTGCTGGATGCAGCCGGCAAGCCTCTTGGTAAGACCGCTGCTGCGGCTGCCAACATTCTCAGAGGCAAGCATCGTCCCGAATTCACTCCTCATGCTGACTGCGGTGAATTCGTGATCATCATCAACGCAGCTAAGGCCGTTCTGACCGGCAAGAAGCTGTACCAGAAGAAGTATTATCATCACTCCGGCTACATCGGCGGTCTCAAGACCGTTACCGCTAAGCAGATGATGGCTGAAAAGCCCGAGCAGGCTATGCAGATCGCTGTTAAGGGAATGCTTCCCAAGAACTCTATCGGCGATAAGAGCATCACCCGTTTGAAGGTATATGCAGGCGCAGAACATGAACAGCAGGCTCAGAAGCCCGTTGCTTACGAAGTGAAATAATCGGAGGAGCAGATAAATGACTTATACAAGTGCTAAGCCCTATTTCTACGGAACCGGCAGAAGAAAGAGTTCCGTTGCGCGCGTTCGCCTGTATCCCGGCACCGGCGCAATTACCATTAACGGTCGTTCTATCGACGACTATTTCGGTCTGGACACCCTGAAGCTCATCGTTAACCAGCCCTTCGGCGTTACCGGTACTGCAGGCAAGTTCGACATCGTTTGCACTGTTGCAGGCGGCGGTTTCTCCGGCCAGGCAGGTGCGATCCGTCACGGTGTAGCAAAGGCTCTGCTGGTTGCAGACGCAGCTAACCGTCCTGCTCTGAAGAAGGCAGGCTTCCTGACCCGTGACCCTCGTATGAAGGAAAGAAAGAAGTACGGTCTGAAGGCAGCACGTCGTGCACCTCAGTTTTCCAAGAGATAATTTCGACCTTTGGTCGAAACTTCAAAAAGCACTCTGCATCACGCAGAGTGCTTTTTGTTATCTCTTGGACGAACTGAGGTGCAACGAAATTCGCCTTTGGCGAGTGAAATATAGCTTCGCCACGTGAAATAGCTTCGCTGTGAAATATTTGCTTCGCAAATGTGAGGAGGCGAATTTCATTTCACATCGAGCAAAGCGAGATATTTCACAATTTCCGTAAGGAAATTATTTCACATTCGGCGCAAGCCGAATATTTCACTTTTGTCTGCCGTTTTATTTACTTTTTGCAGATTTTGTGGTACAATTACATTGGTTAGATATCTAATCAATAAACTTGAATTTGACGAACGGAGGTTTCAAAATGAAAAAGATATTAGCAATTATACTTGTATTTTGCACGCTCTGCCTTTCAAGCTGTGGGATATTTAATAAAGACCTTAACACAACAGATATTGAAAAATACGGAATATATGATACTTGTGTGGATGAGAATATAGGGGGATTTTTTCCACAATTAGATAAAAATATAATGAGCAACTTTAAATATTCTTACAATGCCGATTGTTTTATTGATTGTGCTCACGAAATATACCTTGAATTTGCTATCGAAAATGAGGATGAATTTACTCAGTTTATAAACGAAAAACAAAGTCGTATTATACAAGAAAACAAAGATGCAACAGTTCAAAAATTAAAGTATGACGAAAGCTACACTGAGGTTGTTATTAAAGATAGAATTACAACAAGATATAGCAACGATGGTGAGCTTGTGATTGATAGTGCATATATCAGAAAGTTAATATATAACGAAGAAAGCAACTCTATTATATTTATTCTCTTGTATGTAATAGATTATTGGGAATTTGAAAACTCGACATACATAGAAAGATTTAACATTGATCCGAATACATTGAATAAGCGTTGAGAAATGGATTAATCGACAAATTCCAGTTTGCCGAGTAGAATAGGAGTTAAATGCCCCGGTGAGTTGGGCAAATTTGGTGCAACACTTTATCAGGCGATACTCACGATATTCACGATATTGCACGAAAACACACGATAAATGCACGATATCACACGATATTTCACGCTATTCACGATATCAAACGGCGTTGTTAAAACTCCAAGAGATAATCTGTTTTATCTCATATACAAAAAGCTCTGCTACGGAAGGGCTTTTTGTTTTGCGGTAGGGGAGCCCCCTCCCCTACGGGTGAAAGACGATGTTTATTGTAGGGGAGGCGTTTCACCTCCCACTTTGCCGGGCGGTTAAATTTATAAAGAACTCCGTCGTCCTATTTACTTTTGGTGAAAATTATGATATAATGTAACTGTTAGATGAACTTGAATTTGACGGAGGTGTGATATATGAAAAATCTAAAACTTTTTTTCTCAGCTTTAACAGTAGCTTTTGCTATATTGGGATTAACCAAGGCACTTACCACGGATATCACAATGCCGATAATGTTCGTTTGTTTAGCAACGACAATGTTTATAACATCCAAAGAATACAAAGATAAACAACAAAAAAGCACAGCAGTTTATTTTTTGCTGTTGGGAATATTTTTACTGATAGTTACTGCATATAATGTTGCTTCTTTGATTTGGGGGATTTAAGATGCAAATCTCAATTTGACAAAGGGGGTATCGGTATGAAATTGAATTATAAAAATCAAATGATTATATCTATTGTTGTTATTCTCTTGGCAAATGTACTTAGCACAATATTCAAGCATTGGGTTTATCGAAGTGCGGGGTTTGTTATTTGCGGTTTGCTTTGGATAATTCATCCTGTATTGCCCAAAGGTGCGGAAGTATCAAAGAGAACTTTGTGGTGGGTGAGATTTGCTGGACTTATTCTAATTCTTATAGGAGTATTTACAAGAGTATATATTTACTAACCCAACCAATTCCAATTTATCGAGCTGAATAGGCGTTAAGTGCCCCGGTGAGTTGGTGCAAATTTGGTGCAACACTTTACGTTAGCATACTCACGATGTTCACGATATAACAAGTAGATAAACTTGAATTCATATGAGGAGAGTTAGAATGAAAAAATATCTGTCGGCGGTTGTTGTGCTGATATTAGCCATATTATTGTTATCATTATGCGGTATTTGGCATAATCATACTTTGGGAGAGTGGCAGTATAACGGCAGCGGGCACTTCAGAGAGTGTTCCTGTGGATATACAATTTCCGAAGGTTCCTCCAAACACATTGATGAAGACAAAAATGATATGTGTGACATTTGCCGTTGTTCAATGAAATACGAGATAAATTCACTTCACGATCTGTCGTGGTACCTTTTGTATTACTACGAATTGAGCCAATACGATTATTTGCAGGAAAACAATATGAAGGCTCATAATATACACGATATGAATTTTAAAAATACGTTGACATATAACGAAAAGAAAATACGAGTTAGCTTTGAAGAGCCGTATTTCAACGAATATTTAACGGCGTTGCCGATGCACGAGGAATACGTAAAATCAAACACAGAATACTATTCATACTATAAAGCCTCGGGATATTCACAAACCGACGTGCCTGCCAAGTATTATTTGTTCAGAACGCAAGAAAATATTCGATATGGTTTGAGTGACCGACACTGTGATTATGAAAGATTCACCGAGACAAAATCGAAATTCAAAACAGTTAATGATTTCTATGAAACGTCTTTGTCCTCAAGTTTGACAAAAAACATATACAAAGATTCGGCGTCATACGGTGAAAACAATTTATCTTTTAAAAATGAAATAATATATACTGTCACCAATAAAATTTCATATTTTATAAGATATTATCTTAACGTAGAATTTAAAGACTATGGAGAGATCGTTTTGCCGGAGATGTCATATTTTACTAACTTTTATGTCAGAACGGAAAACGATACCGTTTATTTCAGTATTGAAAAGAATGACGGTAAGACATTTTATAATGAAGATATAAGATACAGCATCAACGGTTCAATAAATTTAAAAATGCATGATCTGTCATATAATGTAAAAGAAAGTTATTATATCAACGGAGAAATAATGTATTATGTTGATTACGATTATGATTTGTCGTTGACAAACAATCCGATCGGTATAGAATTTGATACCAACGGAGAATTTGAAGAAGTTTATATAGAAAGCCATTGAAACAAAAAACTATCAGTATAAGGGATGGTTCAATTTGTAAAGACCCCTGCCATCCTATTTACTTTTTGTAAAAATTATGGTACAATACAACTGTTAGATAAACGTGTATTTGACGAAGGAAACAGAAATATGTTCAATGAAATAAAAACGAGCAAAGATATACAGGTTTTTCTTGAAAAGACCAATTATTTGCACGATGGATATATCATCAATGTTCAGTATACCCATAATGGTATAACGAAAATTGAGAACGGTCATTATTTTAATCCCACGCAAACCAAGTTAATACTACAAATATTGGTTACAAGTATTTGGGACACCGTTGTAGAGATTGAATTTGAAAGCTTATTAGAGTGGCAGATAAAGGATAACCACCGGGATATAACGGATACTTCTGTTATATTTGATGAACAGAATTGGATCGTGTGGTCGGACGGTGTTTGTATTAGCATGGATGAAGTGAAAAAGAGTTCGTATGTTATCGCAGAGTCTATGAAATGGCGAATTGTAGAGTAGTGTTCATCTATGAATAAATTAACAAATTCCAATTTATTGGTGTCGCTTGTAAATGATTTGTTATATTTATTATTTGATTTTTTTATGATATAATAAAACCGATTGATCAACTTGAATTTAACGAGGTGATAAAATTGAGATCACATAGAAGAAAAATGATAGCACCGATTGTCATTTCGGTTATTGTGATAGTATATTATGTTGTTTACTTTGGCTTTTTAATTGCACTGCTGGACGGTATATGGAAATACGCTTTGGGCATTTTCCCTCTTATATTATCGGCAGTAATGGCCAAGGTTTGCATAGAAAGAATCCATGAGATAAAGAAAGGTGAAGAAGATGATATTGGTAAATACTGATTATATCAGCGGCAAGGAACTGGAAATGCTCTCTCTTGTTAAGGGAAGCACCATTCAATCCAAGCATATCGGCAAGGACATTTCGCAGAGTTTTAAAACGCTGGTGGGCGGAGAGCTGAAGGCTTATAATGAGATGATGAATGAGGCAAGAGCCCTTGCCACCAAGCGTATGGTGGCGGAAGCGGAAGCGCTGGGGGCAGATGCTGTTGTCAATATTCGTTATGCATCCGCCGCAGTCATGCAAGGCGCGGCTGAGGTCATTGTATACGGCACTGCTGTCAAATTTGTGAATCGGTAAACAAAATAGCGGTTATTATGCAAAAAACGCCATTCCTTTTTGCGAGTTTGGGCTAAACAATTGAGCAGGGGCAAAAAGCCTCTGCTCAATTGTTATATTACGAAAACTGCGAATTGTAAAGGGAGCTGTAGAAGCCGCCAAGGCGCATAAGCTCGTCATGGGTACCCTGTTCGGTGATGGTGCCGTCGCGGACAACAAGGATGGTATCGGCATTCTGAATGGTGGAAAGACGGTGGGCAATGACAAAGCAGGTACGGTCTTTCATCAGCGCCGACATGGCTTCTTGAATTTTGATCTCGGTGCGGGAGTCCACATTGGAGGTAGCCTCATCCAGGATCAGCATGGGAGCATCCGAAAGCAGAGCTCTTGCGATGGTGATGAGCTGCCGCTGTCCTTTGGAAATATTCACGCCGTCATCCGAGAGTACAGTGTTATAGCCGTCGGGCAGACTTTCGATATAACCGTCAATTCTTGCCGCCTTAGCCGCCGCCTTGACTTCATCCAAGGTGGCATTTTCTTTTCCGTAAACGATGTTGTCGTAAATGGTTCCGTAAAACAACCAAGTATCCTGCAAGACCATGGTATATGCCTTTCTTAGATCTGCCCGCTTGATTTTAAGGTTTGGCAATGAGTCCAGCCGTATTTCTCCGCTTTGCGGATCGTAGAAACGCATCAAAAGATTGATAATAGTGGTTTTGCCCGCCCCTGTGGGGCCGACAATGGCGATGGTTTTGCCGGGATGGGCGGTAACGGTTACATTTTTCAGTATGGTTTTTTCGGGGGTATAACCAAAGGTGATATCATCAAATTCCACCAGCCCTTTTATATCTGTCAATGTCTTGGCATCGGCAGTGTCAAGAGGCTCCGGCTCTTCATCAATGATGCGGAAAACGCGCTCTGCTGCCGAAAATGCAGATTGGAATTCATGCAGGATGTTGGCAAATTCATTGATGGGGCCGGCAAATTTGCGGGAATACTGCACGAACTTGGCAATACCGGCAAGAGAAATGAAAAACATAGTGCCAGGTGCTACCTTACCGCCCACTGAAAGCATGTAAAGAATACCGCCGAACATGGCAACCAGCGACATGGAAAGGTTATTGATAAAGTTTACCGACGGGCCGAGCGTGGCACCGTAATACTCCGCACGGTAGTATGCTTCCATGGCGTCTTCATTGCGCTGATTGAAGCGGTCGGAAATTACGTCCTGTTTTCCGTAGGCATTGATAGTGCGGTTTCCCGATAGCATTTCTTCGGCATATCCGTTGAGTTCGCCCAGCTTTCGGGAACGGGTACTGAACAGCGGACGCACCTTTTTGGAGCGATAACGGGTGAACAGGATAGAGGCAGGAACAGTGAACGCGAAAATCAAAATGAGGGGCTTGGAAATATTCCACATGAATATAAGTGAGCCGATAACAGTGTAAACGCTGGTCATGACCTGCACCAAGTCGTGTGAAAGAGAACTGTTGATGGTGTCGATATCGTAGGAAATACGGCTGATGATATCGCCTGTGGCGTGGGTATCGAAATATCCTATCGGCAGGGTATTCAGTTTTTCGAAGACCTGCTTGCGCATGGTGCAAACGATACGCTGGCTGAGATGGATCATAATGACCGCAAGACAGTAGGAAAAAAGGGCGGAAACAACATAGCATAGGATCATTTTGATTACGTTTTCCCAAACAGTGGGGAAATCCACGCCGCTTGCATTCTCAATGGCACCGATGGCGGCACCTGAGAATTGGGGGCCGAGCAGCGAGAGCTGGTTGGACAGAAGGGTCATAATGATGGCAGGGATAAAGAGATACCACTGCCGAATCACATATTTTCCCAGCCGCAAAAGGATGTTTTTGGTGGTTTTTCGATCCAACTTGGACGCACCGAATTTGTTGGGATTATTTGCAGCGCGGGGATCTCTTGTAAAATTACCTCTATTCAACAAAAGCACCTCCCATCTGGGAATCACTGATCTCACGGTATTCGGGACAGCTTTCCAAAAGTTCTTCATGGGTACCCATGCCGATGATTTTTCCTTGCTCCAGGACTAAGATCAGATCACAGTTTTTGACCGAGCTGACCCGCTGTGCCACGGTGATAACAGTGGTATCTGCCATTTCATTTACCAAAGCGGCGCGCAAATTGGCATCTGTTTTATAGTCAAGCGCAGAGGAAGAATCGTCCAGTACCAGAATTTCGGGATGGGCGGCAATGGCGCGGGCAATGAGCAAACGTTGCCGCTGACCGCCCGAAAGATTAGTGCCTTTGGATGAAAGAATATGATCATAGCCGTCGGGAATGGCTGTGATGAAATCATGGGCTTGCGCAATCTTGGCGCCATGTACGATCTGTTCATCCGAAAGTCCTCTGCCAAAATCAATGTTTTCCCGAATGGAATCGGCGTACAGAAAATCGTTTTGCAGGGCTACACCAAACAGTGCGGCAAGTTCCTCTCTGGTGTAGGCGGTAAGGGGCTTACCGTGAATGTAAATACCGCCCGAATCAATTTCGTAAAAGCGCAGCAGCAGTTTCACAAGTGTGGATTTTCCGCTGCCGGTGGCACCGATAATGCCCAATTTCCCGCCGCGCGGCAGAGAAAAGGAAATATTCTCCAGATTATTTTGCTTTCCGAAATAGGAAAAAGACACCTTTTCAAAGCGGATATGGGATGTGTCGGCAGAATTGGCAGGTTCGTTTTTTACATAGAAACGATCGGGCGTTTCTATAACCTCTGCAATACGCCGCGCGGAAGCGGCGCATTTGGTGTACATGACAAAAATGCGGGAAAGGGACATCATTGCCATGGAGATCAAGGTAAAATATTGCATGAAGGCAATAACTGTGGCAGGAGAGGACAGATTCTTTGACACGCGCAGAGCACTGAGCGCCACAACAGCGGCAATACCTAAGTTCATTAACATGGTCATTGCGGGATTGACAATTCCCATAATAATGCCGGCGCGGCGTTCATCTGCTGATAGGCGGCGGTTGACTGTGTCATAGCGGCGGTTTTCATAATCGTTTTTGGAAAGCGCTTTGATCACTCGGATGCCTTGTGTATCTTCACGCACAACACGTACCATATCGTCTACCGAATGTTGCACCTTGGTGTACAGCGGAACACCCTTGCGGGATATAAAATAGACAGTGACAAAGATGAAAGGAAGCATGAAAAGCATGACCAGTGCCAAAAAGGGGTCTAAAATAAAGCTGATGGTCATACCGCCCAACAATAAGATCGGGGCTCGCACCCCCATTCGCTGCATCATGCTTACAAAGCTGTGTACATTGTATGTATCACTTGTGATACGCGATTCCAGAGAAGGAATGGTGAATCGGTCGGTATCTCGGCAGGACAGATACAGCGTTTTGGCGAAGAGATCTTTGCGCATTTCTTTTGCAAAATCTTTGGAAATGCGGGCTGCCATGCGGTTGGCAATGATATTGCAGGCATATGCCGCGCCGGCGCATAGGATCATCAGTATGCCAAAAAGGACAACGCGACGCAGGTCAAGTGTTCCAATGACATTGTTTAGAATGTGGGTTAGGATAAAAGGCAGAAACAGTTCCGCCATTGTGCCTGTGACCTTGATGGAAAAGCCAAGGAGCATACGGTATTTGTAAGGTTTCAAATATGAGATTAAAAATTTCATTTTTTGTTTATCCCCTCCCCGGACTGTACCAACATTCTGGCGCTTTGCTCCATACGGTGAAGAACCGATTCAAAAACAGCCATTTCCTCGGGGGAGATTCCATCGGAGATCAGATCGTTCCATTTGGAGGTAATGGAGCGTATTTCCGGCAGAATTGACTGCATTTTATTGGTAGGGTAAATGAGCAATTGGCGCTTGTCGTTTGGATTGGGAATGCGCAGAACATATCCCCGTTCTTCTAACTGCGTCAGTGTTCTTGCAACAGTGCTTTTATTCAGACAAATATCACGGGAAAGTTCCTCTTGAGATCTGCCCGGATTGCGGCAGATAGCCAAAACAAAGGTGTGATGGCAAGCACAAAGATCGCAGGGGAGCTGTTCGGCGCGGTAGATTGACTGACAGCGGCTGATGCTGTTCAGACTTTTCATGATTTTGGGCATGGATACCTCCCGATTCAAAACCGTTGCGCTTGCAACGGTTGCGTATGCAACGATTTTAGCATGCATGGAGAAATTTGTCAAGCAAAAAAGGACACTTTTTGCAGTGCCCTTTTGAGAATGTTTTTTATATCGAAAATATGTGAAAAACGGGAAGTGTATTATCGGTTGCGCTGATATAAGCGGTTCCACAGCTTGAACTTTTCGCGGTCGGCAGTGGCAAGCTGTTCTTTGGTAATACGGAAACGCCAGTTGCCATCAATACTGCCGGGGGTATTCAAGCGGGTATCTGCACCATAGAGCAGCAGATCCTGCACGGGAATGATGACTGTTCCGGCGTGGCTTGCGAACATCGTGCGCAGAATGGTGTCATAGCTGCGGTTCCAATGCTCACCCGAATAACCGCAATAGGTCATTAACTTTTTGCGGGTTTCGTTATCCAGTTCCCAAACATAACCAAGCAAAGTGTTATTGTCGTGGGTTCCTGTGTAAGCAATACAGTTTTCGGGATAGTTGTGGGGCAGGTGGGGGGAGTTTTCATCGCCAAGGAAAGCAAATTGCAGTACGCGCATACCGGGGCAGCCGCTGTCTTTTACCAGCTTTTCTACCTCGGGGGTTATATCGCCCAAATCCTCGGCGATCAGAAGTTTTTTGCCGCATACCTCTCGTAAAGCGTTGATCAGCTTCATACCGGGTCCTTTGACCCATTTGCCGTTTTTGGCATTGGTATCGGCGGCGGGAATACTATAGTAAGATTCCAGCCCTCTGAAATGGTCAATGCGTACGCCGTCAAACAGCTCGGTCATAAAGCGCATACGTTCCTGCCACCAGCCAAATCCGTCTTTTTCCATAACATCCCAATCATAAAGGGGATTTCCCCAAAGCTGTCCGTCTTCGCAGAAGTAATCGGGCGGTACGCCGGCTACACAGCGTGGACGGCGGCGTTCATCCAATTGGAACTGTTCGGGGCTTGCCCATACATCGGCACTGTCAAGGGCAACATAGATCGGTATGTCACCGATGATGGAAATGCCGCGGCTGTTGGCATATTCTTTGAGTGATTTCCACTGTTTGAAAAAGATGTACTGTGTGAACTGCCAAAGGGACAGGGCATCTACATCGGGGGTTTCATTTGTCCATTCATACCAAGGAAGATCGTTATTGGCTTTTTTGAGCGCCATGAAAAGGCAGAACTGTGCTGTGTGAGGGTGCGATGCTAAAAAATCGGCGATGGCTTTTTTGTCTGTAAAACGCTTTTCTGCTTTGGAAAGCAAAGAAAGACGTTCTTTTCTCAGACGGTTAAATTCGCAAAGGTAAGGAGAGTATTGTTTGGCTTGCGCAAGCTCTGCCTCGGTTAGCAGTCCTTCAATACGCAAAGTTACAAGATCAATAAAATTGGGGTTGCCGCTGAATGCACTGAAAGACTTGTAGGGAGAGTCGCATTCATCAGGCAAACAGAAGGGAAGAACCTGCCAGATGCCAAAGCCGCAATCCGCTAAAAAATCGACCCATCTGCGTGCGCATTCGCCAAAAGAACCTACAGAGTAATCATCCCACAAAGAAGATACATGCATGAGCACACCGCTTGAACGTTTCATATCAAAAACCGCCTTTCAATTGTATATATACTTAGTTGTTCGGAAAATCGGATAGTTTGCAGTTGTAGATCACTTCCAGATAAAAATAAGCATCGTCAGAAAGCTCGCCGCCATCCTCATCGGATACGGCACTGTTATAGTTGTGAAAATGCTTTGCCCAACCGGTGGGTTGTGTGATTGCGTCGGTATAAAGGACCAGCGTTTCACTGCATGAAAAAAATGGTCCGTCGGAGCCGTTTACTTCGATTTTTTCAATGGTGCCGGGCAGGAATACACGTTGCAGTCCTGTACAGCCAAGGAAGGTGTTGTGTGACAAAAGTGTGAGCGAGGGCAGTATTAAACTGCGAAGTGACGTGCATCCCGCAAAGCTTTCGGGGTACAGCTCTTTCAGTGTGTCGGGGAAGTTGACTTCGGAAAGAGCGTGGCAACCTGCAAAGGCATATCCGCCAATAGCGGTCAAATTCTTTGGCAGGGTGATGCTTGTAAGGGCGGTACAGCCTAAAAATGCACCTGTGGGAATTTGCGTGATGGTGTCGGGAAGTGTAATATTTGTTAACGCTTTACATTCATAGAACTGATCGGCACCTATTACAGCGGAACCCTCGGCAAGGGTGATGCTGTCAAGCTTTGGACAATGGGCAAAGGTATAATCTCCGTATGTTGAAAGAGAAGCAGGCAGTTCGATCTGTTTGAGTACGGGACAGTCGGCAAAGGCATAATTTGCAATATACTCGATGCCGTCTTCAATATACAGTGCTTCAAAGCGTTTTTCGCTAAAGACAGAATCTTCAATGGCGGTTACTTTTTTACCGTCTTTGGTGACAGATGAAATATAAAGTACCTTGCCGGAAAAGCCGTCGGCATTTATGATGGAGGTAATACCTTCATCATTTGTTTCGTATTCCAGACCGGTGGCGGCATATACGGAAAGAGATTCGATCCGGCCGCAGATTTGGCAGGTACGGGTGGCTTGGGCGGGAGTTTTATAATCGGGCTTTCCTGTCAAAATAAAATTGTCATAGTCATGCGAACAGGTGTCGGCATCCGCTTTCAGGAAAGCCCAAATGCCAACGATTACGGCGATTAACAGTAAGACTATGCCTACTATCGTCGCAACAATCAGGTAAGTTTTTTTATTCATATGTGTTTTCTCCTACATGATATCGAACAATAGTTTATCACATTTTGTGCATTTTGGCAAGAAAGAAACAAGATTTTTTGAAAAAAATATAAAAAGATCTTTAGCAAATAAAAAAGCGGCAGATGCCGCTTTTTTATTTGCTAAGGAATTGTATCAGCCGCCGCATTTAGCGAGCATGCTCTTGAAATCGTCTTCTTTGATCAAAGCCATAACATTTGTTTCGCCATATTCGGACAGTTTTCCGATAAACATATACAAACGTGCAGCCTGATCGCTGATCTTGGTTTCATCGGGCAGATTGTTGTTTTCGATGTACCATTTCGCAGGATCGATATCCTTGATGTTGTTGGCATACCAGTGGTACATTTCTTTTACCTTGTCCCAATCCTTGATGTTGTTCTGGATGATATCAACGAAAATGGCAGCGCAGCAATAGATGCTGTAGCCTTCAGCGGTTCCGTTCATAGACGAACCGCCCAGTCTCTTGTATGCTTCGGTAATATTGGAAGCATCGAAATAGGTAGCAGGTTCAAATTCGGAGGGAGCAGCTACAAATTGAGGATTTGCATGCAGAACATATGCCGCTTTGATGTCGGTCATGGCTTCGCCTTCAAAGCTCCACTTCTGTCCGCGGTCAAACATATGACCCATTTCATGCAGCATCATAAAGCTGCAGTCATTTACATTGTGCTTGGTGGAACGAATTGCCATGCGTTTCAGATCCTCAACGATGAAGTCCTTGTCTGCAGTAACGCACATATATCCGCTTACAACATATGCAATATGTTCTTCGGTTTCGTATGCCTTCAAGATGATATGATCATAGGTTACGAAATCAGTGAATTCAACGTAGGTTTCGTAGATGGTAACGGTATCTTCTACGAACTTCTGAATACGTTCGGGAGTAATGCCGGAATATTCAATGGTGTTCTTGGGAAGCTGGAAAATAACTCTTCTGTCAGCGCTGTACCAGGTCAAGAATTGTTCAAACTGGGTTTTTTCTTCGATTTTCCAATTGGCTTCAGCTCCTGCCTCTTCGGTCAGAGCAAGAACGGGTTCACCCTTGTCATTGGTAACAAGGCAGAACATGGGATTTTTCTTGTTGATCAGTTTGGCGGTACCATCTTCGTTTTTGATGATGATCCACTGCTGCGCTTCATTGGTTTCGGAATAAGCTTGGCGAAGCAGACCTTTCTTGGGGAGGAGCTTGTCGGGCTCGGCAACACCATGAGGGTCATAGGTGCAGAACAGAACATATACCAATTCACCCTTTGCATTGATCTTGGGTTCGATCGTCCAGGTGTTTGCTTCTTCTACAGAAATGTTTTTGGGCTCTGCGTCAAAAGTGATGGGCTTTTTGTTGTCTTCGGGAGAACCGAGGAATTTGCCGGCTGCATTGGAAATGGTGTAGAAACCGAAATTGAGTTTGGAAGACTGGGGGTCTTTTTTCTCTTCTTTTTCGTCATTTCCCTTGTTTTCTTCACCTTGCTGATCGGGATCTTCTGTGTCCGGATTTTGGTTTTTGCTGCCACATGCGACTAAAAGAGTCAGTGCCAGCAAGAGTGAAATTAGCAATAGCAGTTTTTTCATTTCTGAAATCTCCTTTTATATTTGTTGTTTCCATTCTAACGCAAAACATCGATTTTGTCAAGGATAAAACATAGTCGGATTTCAAATTTCATGGATTGTTTACAATTTTGTCAAAAAAAACGGAGCTACTTTTGATAGCTCCGTTGTAAGCAGTATTATCCGGTATATCCATAGTATTCGCAGAAATACTTCCACTCGTTTTTACTGAACATATCCCGCATATTTTTGCCGCTGAATTCACTTACCTTATCCACAAAGGTAAAGAATTTATCGTATTTAGCAGCGGGAACGGTGTTGGTGTCAATAAACCACTTGAAGGTTTGCTTGAAAGGCTCCCAACCCAATTCCTGCTGGATGCGCATAAATACGTGAGCAGCTTGATAGAAGCCGTAGGCGCCCTTGGATTCCATGGTTCCGCCCAGTGTGGGACTGCAATAACAGTCTATAATGTTTTCATAAGTGAAATATGTGGATGCGGGGAACTCGGAAGGAGCGACTGAGCCGCCCTTTTGCAGACAGTAGGCAAGCTTAAAGTCGGTCATCATGTCGGATTCGAAATACCAACCGGTCTGGCTGTCAAACAGATGTCCCATTTCATGCATAGCGCAGAAATTCCAGTCGCTGGCAGCTTCTGCGTCACGCTTAACCATTTTTTCAAGGTCTGTAACCATAAAGTCGCGGCTGATTGAGATTACGTTGTATTGACAATTGGTGTAAACATAGCCGATGTGACCGCACGGCTCGTATGCTTTGACGATAATGTTATCGTATACGCGGTAAGAGGTCAATTCAACAAACGCTTCGTAAGCAATGTTCAGGTCATTTGCCCACTTTTGTGCGCGCTCGTCGGTCAGTTTGGCATGCGTCTTTGCTTTAACGGGCAGACGCAAGGTGATGGCGCCTTCCGAACTGATATACTGATTGAAGAGGGTGGTGCCTCTTTTCTTCATTTCAAGATGGAAAGAGGTTATACCGGTGGCACCGTCGGCTTTTTCGGCAACGAACTTCCCGTCTTTATAGGAAAGACAGAAATCATCGTTTATATGGGAGTAGAAGGTGTAGGTTCCGTCTGCGTTTTTACGCAAATGCCATTTATAGCCGTTTGCCATATCGTTATAATAGGCAAGAGTGCCGGAGACTGTTTTTTTGTAGTACATGAGGATTTCACGTCCTGCTGAAATCGAACCTGTGGTAGTGGGCGCGAGATTGTACAGGTTTTGATCCTTCATCCAAATAATATAATATGGATCGTCACCAATGGTTTGATATACAATGGTAAATTCGGTGTACTCGCCGCCGGTGGAAAGAGAAATGGTTTGGGCGGCGTTGGAGCTTTCTTTCAGTGTGGAAGGATCCACATTATAAGTAACGGGGGTTTTGTTGGCGTCAGCCAAAGAGATGGTGTAGGTACCCAGGGGCAGAATACCCAGTTCCTCTTCGGTTTTTCCGGCAGCAGCGGGCGCGTATGTTTCAACGGTAATGATGCATGCTTTTTCGATATTGCCGACCTTTACCGAAACTGCTGCCTTGCCGGGGGTCACACCGGTAATGGTTCCGTCTTCCGAAACAGTAACAATGTTGGGATTGGTGGTTTTGAAAACAGGCGTTTCCGACCCGGTAACTGTGTAATCCAGTTTGACGGGTTCTTTCATATACACTGTCATTGTATCGGATCCGAGGGTTACACCCGGTTTTTCCGCAGTGGGATCTTTGGGAGTTTCGTTTGTAGGATCCGAGACGGTTGGATTGGAATCATTCGGTTTGTTTGCGGGCTTACTTCCGCAAGCAACTAATGTTAGTACTGTGATGAGCGCAAGCAGAATCAATAAATACTTTTTCATTGCATTTTCCTCCATTCATTGATTGAATTCTTTGCTATTATAGTGTAACATATATAACATAAAAAGTCAAGATGTGCTAAAAAAATAAACAAGTAGCAATAAAATGCTGAAATTATACACCAATCAAAGCAGGGAAGGAGAATAAGAACTTGCGCATCTCGTGATAGGCGGTATTGTCCGGACAGGAAAAATAAAAATAAGGACGCCGATATGTTTCATAAAACCATGCTCCCGCGCCGCAGAATGGAGTTTGGGCAGGGAAGAATCCTGTCATATGAGAAACCTGCCGCATGGATAAAGGTGTTTGTGCATCCGCATAAAAATGGGAGGTATCTCCCTTTCCCAGCTCTATGATACAGGTGGGATCCAGCAAACGGATCAAACTGCATATAGCGGCAGTTTCCGGTTCGCTTTCGGGAAATTCGCCGCAGGGAAGAGGGACAACGGATCCTGCGGCAAGGTATTGTTCTCGGCGCTGTGCAAAACGGTCATTGAAATTCAGATGGGGGCAGATTCCGCGGGCATTTGCATGCCAATCGGAAAAATCGCTTTTCATGCCGTTTAATTTCATTTGCCGCTCGTACAATACGCAAGAAGGATCGGCACCGTGCAGCACCAGCGCTCTGCCATCCGGATTTATGCGAGGGAGAATCCAAAAACTGCGGCTATGGCAGAGGTAGGCACAGTTGAGGTGATAAACTTGTTTATTCAGTGAAATGCATCTGCAAAGGTCATCTGTAAATTGCAGCAATAGGGACTCGGAAATGCTTTCTGCTGCATCAGCGCCGCCTAAAAGCAAAATGTTTTTATTTCCTTGACCGATGCGCATCACGGGTAACTCCTTGCCCAATAAGCTTTTGCCTGCCAAACGGTGCTCGGTAAAAGGATATTGTTTTGATATTCGGATAAATGCCGATGTTACTGCATCGGAAATATGATCGTTTGCTTCCATGACAGCCTCCTTTTTGAGTAGCGGTACGTTTTCAGTATATGCGGTTCATAAAAAGAAGAAACAGACGGATTGCAGATTGTTTTGTCGGCAAATGCTAAGAAGGAGATATAAAGAACGAATGTTTGCGTTATTGTTGTAAAAAAGTCGAAAAAAGATAGAACAAAAGTTTGCATTTTTACAAAAAGTATGCTATAATCAATATGTTGTCAGTTTTTTGAAAGAGAGGAGATATAAAATAATGGATACACTGCTTCCCAAAGAGCGTGAACTATATGATTATATATGCGAGAGAATTCGGCGAGACGGCTATGCACCCACAGTACGGGATATTTGCCAGGCGCTTGATATTAAAAGCACGTCGACTGCGCATTCGTATATAGCCAAGTTGGAAGCCAAAGGATATATTCACCGCGCGCAGGGAAAAAGCCGTACGATGCGGGTCGAACAAGCTCCCCGTGAGACGCAGCGCACCGTTAAGATCCCGGTTTTAGGAAAAGTGGCGGCGGGACTTCCTATTTTGGCGGTGGAAAACTGCGAAGGGTATATTGATTTCCCGGTGATGAACCGCAGTCAGCTATACGGAGAACTGTTTGGATTGCGCGTTGAAGGAGAAAGCATGATAGATGCCGGGATTTTCAGCGGAGATATCGTGATCGTGCAAAAAGAACACGCGGCAAACAATGGTGATATTGTGGTAGCTTTGGTGGAAGATGAGGCTACTGTGAAGCGCTTTTATAAAGAAAACGGGCATTTTCGTCTGCAACCCGAAAACAAATCCATGGAACCCATTATTGTAAATGAAGTATATATATTGGGAAAAGTACAAGCGGTGATCCGCTATTATCGCAATTATTGAGGTGCAAAGGACGTATGAAAAAAACAAAAACAAAATCCAAAGTGAGGAAAGAGCCTGTTGTTTCAAATGGCTTTTATAAAAAGAACTTCTTTACGCTGCTACTGTTTGGACTGATCTTGCCGCTTGTGATCAAAGTTTTTTGGGATATTCCGTCGGGTGTTGCGGATTACATTTGTAATTCTTATGCAGGAATATATCCGACTGCCAGTGCAGTGGGATTGGGAGCGGTGCAGATCGTGACGGTATTGGCAGATTTGCTGCGCGCCGGTTTGATCGGAGGTGTTTTGTGCGCATTGCTGTACGGCATTGGCAGAAAGATGAGCCGCGGCTATCTGTATGCCTCCTTGGCAGTGGTATTTATCTCGCCTCTTTGTATATCGGCAGTCGGTTTTGGTCTGAACTACGCTTGCGTATTGGTGGGACTGAGCCGGGATACCAAGTATTTTTTTGAAGCAAGGTTATCCGAACTGATGATGGCTGCCATGATAGAATATATTTTGTATATGATCTTGATGATTCTGGCGGTTGCGCTCCTATACCGAGCAAGTATTAAAAATCGTGATACTTTATTTGCAAATTCCGACGGTTTGATTCCCACAGCACCGTTGTATCGCGTGGTGGCAATTGCTGTTTCTTTGTTTGGCATCATTTCACTTGCCATTACTGTTTCGGATATGTGGATTGATTTGAAGACCTATGGCGATATTACATCCAGTTTGTCGGGAATAATGGGCTATTTGGTTCTGCCGTATGTCTATCTGATATTAAAATTGCTGTGTATGCTGTTCTTTGCAAGCAGTGTTTTCCGCCGATTGAATAAAAAGTGGAATGGTGCAAAGGAGGCGGCAAAGTGACCTGTTACATAGCGACTGCGGACCGTATGTTTGCCGATGAGTTAAAATCGTTGGCATTTCTTTCCGATCTGCAGGTTACAACAGCGGTAGGCGATCTGTTATTATTGGATATGGATATGCCTGCCCCGGCTCCGATTTGTCGCAAGATAATTCGCTTTTCCAGAAATGCCGATGCAGAGGCGGATCTGACACGCCCTTTTTCGTATCAAGCTTTTTTTGCACTGGTACAGTTGCAGAGCAGAGAAGATGCAAGCGGCGGTTTGGGCGGATTTTTTTGGGCAAATGAAAGTTTTACCGCCACCGAAAAGCGTTTGTTGGATGCACTGATGTGTTCAAACGGAGAAACGATTTCTTCTCAATCATTGGCTAAAGATGTATTTGGTGATGCGGCGTGTCAAAATGAATTGAAGGTGTATATTCGTCATTTGCGCAAGAAGATCGAAGAGCCGTATGGTATACGCGTGATCGAAACTGTGCGCGGAGCGGGATACCGTTTTCGTCATGACCGTGTTTTACAAAGACACTCCGATCCGGTAAGGGAGACGAATCATGGGCGGTAACGGATATACGCTGGTTCGGAATATCAGATTGTTGTGCCCTGAAAAGCATAAGATTGAAAACTGCGATGTTTTGTTTTTGGAGCGCACCCGTAATAAACACAGTTGTGTTGTTTCGATTGGGCAAGGATTGGAATTGCCCGAAAATCAGCCAATAAAGTTATATGCCGGAGGAAGCAGACTGTTTTCCGCAGCATTTGTGGATACAGCTTGCTATATTGTTAACCGAAATGGCAGATATGGCGAAAACTGCGTATCAGCTGCACAGGCGGCGCATGCAGGGGGCTTTGGAACGGTGGCTTTCATGCCGTCGGCGGGAAACCTGATGGATACACCCATGGCAATTGAGGCGGCATTAAAAGAATTCAGATCGCAGGATGTTTGTTTTTTGCCAATTGCTTCTTTGGGATTTTATGAGCGCGGAAAACAGCGGTTGACAGACTGTGCTGCGTTGGTTAAAGCGGGGGCTGTGGCTTTTTCACTGCCCGAAAAGCGGCGTCTTTCGCCCGAAGTTGCGCTGGAAGGTATGTGCAAGGCGGCGGAATGCGGTGTGCCGGTATATTGTCCCGCCTCGGGGGCGGGCTTTTCGGAACAGGGCGCGGTCAATGCGGGCAGAATTGCCAAACTGCTGCGTCTTCCGGGTATACCGCAATGTGCCGAATTGCTTTCGGTGGCTGAAAGCCTTTTGCTGGCTCGACAGAGTGGTTGCCGTATCCATATTCCTGTCATATCTCTTGCGGAATCGGTGGAATATATACGCCGCGCCAAACAATCGGGTGTTTTGGTGACCTGCGGAACGGCACCTCAGTATTTTTCGCTGACCGAGGATGATCTGATCTTTCGCGGCGCCAATGCAAAATTGGATCCTCCTTTGCGTCAGTGCGCGGATCGTGCGGCAATTATAGAAGGATTGCGGGATGGAACGATCGATTGTATTGCCAGTGATCACCGCCCGTGTACCCGGGAAGAAAAAAAGGATATTGCCACGGGTGCTTTTGGCGCTGTGGGATTGGAGACTGCTTTTGCGGCGGGATTTACTTTTTTGGTGCTTTCGGGACAACTGGATCTGTTTACGCTGGTTGCTAAAATGACAGTGGCACCTGCGTCGATCCTGGGAGTGCAGGGATCAATTGGGGTAGGCGGACGCATGGACCTTGTCATGATTGATGAGGATAAAGAAATGATCTATACCAATAATACTTTGCATGGGCGCGCGTTCAATACACCGTATTACGCAACGGCGCTGCGCGGCGGTATAACCGATCGTTTTATTGATGGTAAATAGATGGGAGAGCATAAAATGAAACGAAATAAAATGGCGAAAATTTGGGTTTTTACGGGAATTGCAGTTTTGCTGTTGATCGGGACGATTTTGACAATAGAATATTTTTTACAGGAAGAAAAACCGCTTTCGCGGTTTCCCAAGGACGGTATTGAGGCGGCTTTGAAATTGAATAACGCCGGCTATTCTGTCAATGTGGAAGATGATATGTATATGATGGCATCCATGTCCAAGGATGCATGCGATATGTATGAGATCGCATTTGATGGCAGGATTGTTTCATATCTTGCGATATATGATGCCGAAAAAACAGCAATGCAGGCAGAAATCTTTTATTTTGAATATGAGAAAGATGCCAAAACGCTGTATGAAGCATTGAAAGCAACCTGGGAAGCGGAAGGAAAAGACGGTCAGTTGCGTTTTAAGGACAAAACTGTATACATGGGATATGCCAAGGCGCTGGATGCGTTTGAAGACTGATTTGAAGCTGCTTTACAAAAAGAATGTTTTTTTGAAATTTGCTTGACCCATCCGCCCATATCATGTATAATGTTGACAGAAGAGCAGAGGAGGGATGATACCCATGAAAAAGTATAAATGGATAGCACCGTTGCTTTGCTGTTTGCTGATTTTGCAAACGGGCTTGTTTTGTTCGGATATTTCGGCATCGGAAAGCGAAGGCTTGACATATATTTCAAATGATGACGGAACCTGCGTGCTTGGCGATGTGGGCGATTGTACGGATAGCGTTGTGAGAGTGCCCGATATCAGCCCGGATGGTGATAAGGTGATTTCCATTGGCATGGATGCATTTCGGGCATGCAAGCAGCTTACCGAGGTTATATTGCCGGATGGGATCAAAACCGTGGATGACCGTGCGTTTTACGGCTGTACCTCTTTGATGAAGGTGGTACTGCCCTTCGATTTGGAGATTTTGGGAGAACAGGTTTTTGCGCGATGCACATCATTGCTTTCTCTTTCTCTCCCGGATACACTTGTATCGGTGGGGGAGGAATGCTTCAGAGAATGCGATATGCTTTTGAATATGACATTTCCTGCACAAAGCGTGACTTTGGGGGACGGGATGTTTTACGGTTGCGACCGTTTGCAAACTGTCAAGTTGCCTACCGATATGACGCAATTGCCCAATCGGTTTTTCACCGGTTGCAAGAGCTTGAACACACTGTGTCTTGGTGGATCGGTGGAAACGATCGGACAAGCGGCGTATAGCGGCTGCACTTCACTGACGGATCTGACCCTTCCCGAAAAACTGACCGAGGTAGGTGCGTCGGCATTTGCCGCATGCACAGGAATTCAAACAATCGCTTTTCCCGAAGGACTAAAGATCATGGAAAGCCGCGCGTTTGTGGGCTGTACTGCCATTACCGAGATCGTGTTACCGGCTGTTGCCGAGATCTCATACGGTGTGTTTGAGGGATGTACAGGCTTGCGCACGGTGGTAATATCCTCGGGATGTGAAAACATTGCCGGATATGCTTTTGGCTATTGCGAGCAACTGCAAAGAGTGATGTTGCCGCAAAGCTTAAAATCCATATCGGCAGGCGCTTTTTCGGGAGCTGATTGTATTATTGTTGTGAGTTATGATGGCAATCGGCAGGCAGTTGCCGAGAAACCGGATAACGGAATGCTGTTTTACCGATTGTATAACCCGGCTGGAGACATCAATGATGACGGTAAGGTAAACGACGCGGATGTGGAGCTGATGATCTTGTCCATTGAAAATACAACTTTGGGTGAAACCATGCCCAAAGAAAGAATGGATATCAATTTGGATGGTAAAATAGACTCTTTGGATCTTTCATTGCTTTTGAGTATATGGGAAGGCTCTTTATAAAATGATAAGCGGCAGCTTTTACCCAAAAGGTATCAGGCTGCCGCTTGCCAATTTGTTTGTAATTTATTTACAAAATAAACAAACGCCGAGAAAGAAAATATATTGACATTGTTAAAAAAGAATGATATAATGAAAATGGAAAATAAAACCGAATCATATTCGACACATAAGTGCCCTTTGTACCCGTTTTCGGGCACGCAGGGCGCTTTTTGATTATTTAAAAATACAATATAAAGGAGGAATTTCCATGAGATCGATCTGTGGCAGAAAATTGCCAAAATTTGCCCCCCGCCGCACGGCGCTGCTGCTCTTGTTCTCCGTGCTCTTATCGGTGTTCACGGTCTTTCCTTCGCCGGTTTTGGCAGATGACGGTATTGATCCAACACCGCCTGCCGAGGCAGAAACACTTTT